>NZ_JBELOK010000009.1:0-166360 GCF_040276085.1 Castellaniella sp. FW104-7C03 | reverse complement strand
GCCTGAGTCCGGTTCAATACCGAAATCAGGCCTTGGCCACTTAACCCTCGACTGTCCAACTTTTGGGGGTCAGTTCAAAATGAGGGCCTTGTTTTAACTGCATGAAGCCAGGATTACTTGAATACTGTCTTCGAGCCGTCAGCGTGCCATGTGAACACATCAAACTTGAAGGATTTCAAGTCGCCCTGTTTGTTCCAGGAGATGTTGCCAATTGGTGTTTTGACGGAATTGCTATGAAGCCAGGCGGCTACCTTGGTGGGGTCGTCTTTGCCCGCACCCTTGATACCTGCCACGATGGCATCCACTGCAGCGTAGGCGGTGAGCTGGAATGCCCCACCTGGATTACGGTTTTTGTCTTTGAATGCCTTGACCACAGCCGCGTTGGCGGGATCGGTGGTGAAGTCGGCAGGCAGTGTGACGAGCATGCCTTCGACAGCAGGACCGGCAATTGCGTTGATGTCAGGATTGCCCACACCTTCGGGACCCATGAACTTGGCTTCCAGGCCTTGTTCGGCACCTTGCCTTAACAGCAGGCCCATTTCGGGGTGATAACCGCCGTAGTAAATAAAATCTGCACCGGCAGCCTTGAGCTTGGTGATCACGGCGGAATAATCACTGTCACCCGCGTTGATGCCTTCGAACATGACGACTTTTACGCCGGCTTTTTCGAGATCGGCTTTAACTGCGGAAGCGATGCCTTGACCATAGGACTGCTTGTCGTGCAGGACGGCGACGGCTTTGGGTTTGATCTTGCTGACAATGAACGCGGCAGCCGCGGGGCCTTGTTGATCATCGCGACCAATGGTGCGGAAGATCATGTCGTAGTTTTTGCCATCAGTGACGGCCGGAGAAGTGGCAGATGGTGACACCATGACCACGCCTTCGTTGTTATAGACCGGTGCTGCTGCTATGGTGGCACCCGAGCACACATGTCCTACGACGTAGTGGATTTGCTCGTTGACCACACGGTTGGCAACGACAGGGCCTTGTTTAGGTTCGCAGGCATCGTCCATGACGACTGCCTCGAGTTTGTTGCCCAGCACGCCGCCGTTTGCATTGATGGTCTCGATTGCTGTATCTACGCCCTCTTTGACCATATCGCCATATTGCGTCAGTGCCCCGGTATAAGGCCCCGCGATGGCGATCTTGATTGTGTCAGCGGTCGCCGCGGAAGACATCATCATGCCGGCAACCAGCCCTATTGTGGCAACTGTCGGCGTCAAGCGAATGTTCATACAACCTCCTTTGAAAGACCCAGAAAGAATACACGAAACCCCCGTGTGACGGATCATGTCACGTACGGGGGTTTTCCCGAGATTATTTGGAAGGCAGCACCCGGATGCGTGCCGGAAGGTTTATGCCAGCAGGCTGCGCAACATCCAGGCATTTTTTTCGTGGACGTCCAGACGCTGGGTAAGGAGGTCGGCGGTGGGTTGATCGTTGACTGCGTCGGCAATCTTGAATGCCTTGCGGGCGGTCTTGGCCGCTGCTTCATTGCCTGAAACCAGCATCTGAATCATGTCCTGGGCATTGGGCACTGAGGTGGGCTCGGCGATTGAGCTCAGGCGTGCGTATTCGGCGTAGGTACCTGGCGCATAGTGGCCCAGGGCCCGGATGCGTTCGGCGATGGCGTCCAGTGCCTGCCAGGCCTCTGTGTATTGCGTCATGAACAGCTGGTGCAGGGTGCTGAACATGGGGCCTGTGACGTTCCAGTGGAAATTGTGCGTCATCAGATACAGGGTGTAGGAATCTGCCAGCGTATGGGCGAGTTCTGTGGCCACAGCGGCGCGATCTTTGTCAGAGATGCCAATGTCGATGGGCAATCCGGAGGGGCTGGTTTGAGCTTGTGTGGTTGATGTCTTTTTAGATGCTTTTGCCATGAAATACTCCGTTTTAGACGATGTGCTTACACAATAACATGGGGACAAGGGCACAAAATACAAGGGTGTGCGAAAAACTGAAACCTTTGCAATCCGTTAATTCACTAATACTGCGGAGGACACGGATTCGTCCAAATAACCGACGCCGGGCATCTTGCAATGGCGGACGGCCTCGGCCAATGCTTCAATGGCCGCCAGTCTGGGGAAGCTTTTGCGCCAGACCAGTACCACCCGCCGATCGGGCGCGGGCGGGTCAAAGGGGATAAATCGCAGCAATTTGCTTTCGGATCCCTGTACCTCGATCGCGCTGGCGGGCATCACGGTAATTCCGATCCCTGCCGCCACCATGTGCCGGATAGTTTCGAGGGATGAGCCTTCGAATGTGCGTTGAATGCCCTCGCTGGCTGCTGAATATCTGGAAAGCTCCGGACATACTTCAAGAACCTGGTCGCGGAAACAGTGGCCGGCACCCAGCAGCAACATGGTTTCTTCTTTGAGGCGCTGCGATGGAATGCTGGTTTCGTTGGCCCAGGGATGTCGGTGAGGCAAGGCTACAAAAAAGGGTTCGTCATACAGTGCGCATTGAGCCAGGCCCGTTTCCGGCAAAGGTAGTGCCACGATGGCGCAGTCAATTTCTCCCTGACGCAGCAGTTCAAGCAGACGGGTGGTGTAGTTCTCCTGCAGGAGCAAGGGCATTTGTGGTGTGCGACGAATCTGTTCGGGCACCAGATAAGGCAGTAGGTACGGCCCTACGGTGTAAATGATGCCGACCCGCAAGGGCCCTTCCAGCGGATCGTGCCCCTGGCGGGCAATCTCGCGCAAGTTGGCGCCTTCTTCCAGCACCTTTTGGGCTTGCGTCACTACTTTCAGGCCAACTGGGGTGATGCCGATCTCGGCCCCGCCACGCTCGAAGAGCACGACGCCGAGCTCTTCTTCGAGTTTACGAATGGCGACCGACAGGGTTGGCTGGCTGACAAAGCACGCCTCTGCCGCCCGGCCAAAGTGGCGCTCCCGGGCAACGGCAACAATGTATTTAAGCTCTGTCAGCGTCATACGAGTCCTCTTGCTAGCTGTTGAGGTATTGAGTGGCTCCCGCCATCCAGCGTTGCTGGTGTGCGCGGGCATGTTCCGGATAATCCGTGCGCAGGGTCTGGGCGGCCGTACGGGCCTGATCCAGGAGATCTTCGTCCGCGTTGAGGTCTGCAAAGCGCATCAGCAACTGGCCGGATTGCCGTATGCCGAGGAGTTCTCCCGGACCGCGTTGCGCCAGATCCCGGCGGGCGATTTCAAAGCCGTCTGTGGTTTCGTACATGGCGCGCAGGCGGTCGCGTGCGATGGCGGAGAGGGGTGAATGATAGAGCAGGACGCACGTGGATTCCTGGGCGCCCCGCCCTACTCTGCCACGCAGTTGATGAAGCTGGGCCAGACCAAAACGCTCGGCGTGTTCGATGACCATCAGGCTGGCGTTGGGTACATCCACGCCTACCTCAATGACGGTGGTGCTTACCAGCAAATGGATTTCACCGGCACGAAAACGCCGCATGGTTTCGGCCTTCTCGACTGCAGGCAAGCGGCCGTGCATCAGGCCGATATCGAGGTCGGGCAGCTCCGCGCACAAGTGCTGCCAGGTATCCACTGCGGTTTGCAGCTGCAAGGTTTCGCTTTCCTCAACCAGCGGGCAAACCCAATAGGCTTGCTGGCCCAGGCGCACTGCTGTCGCCACATGAGCCAGAACCTCATGGCGCCGTTCGCTGGCAAACAGGCGGGTTCGAACCGGCTTACGGCCGGGGGGCAACTCGTCGATCACCGAAACGTCCATATCCGCAAAAAACGCCATGGCCAGGGTTCTGGGAATGGGCGTGGCGCTCATGCTGAGCTGATGCGGTCGTACTGTGTGGTTATCACCCTTGCGGCTGAGCGCCAGCCGTTGCCCGACGCCGAAGCGATGCTGTTCGTCGCTGATGACAAGCCCGAGGCGTTGAAACTGGACTTTATCCTGAATCAGTGCCTGTGTGCCCACAGCAATCTGCGCGGCCCCAGAGGAGATGGCCTGCATGGCGTCGCGCCGGGCGGCAGTGGATAAGTGTCCTGTGAGCCAGGTGACCGCCACGCCAAGAGGTTCAAACCATTCGGAGAGTTTGCGCCATAGCTGTTCGGCCAGGATCTCTGTGGGTGCCATGACGGCTACTTGCACCCCGGCGTTGACCGCCTGCGCAGCTGCAAAGGCGGCCACCAGCGTTTTGCCGCTACCGACATCACCTTGCAGCAAGCGATGCATCGGGTGAGGCTGGGACAGGTCGGCCTGTATGTCGTTGATGGCGCGTTGTTGCGCGTCCGTGGGTGTAAACGGCAGCGAGGCCAGCAGTTGCTTGCTTAGTGTCTGCTTTTGCCGCAAGGGTTGGGCCATCTGAGCTTGTCTGGCGGCCCGGGCATCTGCCAGTGCCAGTTGTTGAGCCAGTAGTTCGTCAAATTTGATACGCCGCCAGGCGGGGTGTTGGTGGTTGGCCAGTGACGATAGAGAGATGTCCGGCCCTGGATGGTGCAGCAATCGCAGGGATGTCGCGAAGTCTGCCAGTTGATATTCTTTGCACAAGGCTGCCGGCAAGGTGTCTTGCAGATTGGTGCTGTCAAGTGCGCGGGCGATGGCCTTGCGCAAGCTTGCCTGAGACAGCCCCTGGGTGGTTGGGTATACCGGCGTCAGGGTCTGTGGCAGCGGTGTGTTGGGTTCTGTCAAAAGCGGATGCACAAGCTCCGGCCCTTGGTAGCCCATGCGGATCTCACCGCGCACACGCACACGCCTGCCCGGCGGTACGCGTGACAGCTGGCCGGGGTATACGTGTAGCCAGCGTAGCGCGAGGCGTCCCGAATCATCCGCCAGTGTGGCGTGCAGTTCGCGTCGGGGTTGTGTACGCAGATGGCTGTCCAGGATCTCGCCTTCGAAGACGGCATGCGTGCCACCCTGCGCCTGTGCGATTGGCGTGATGCGGGTCTCGTCTTCGTAGCGCAGGGGCAAGTGGACGATAAAGTCTGCTGCGGTGTTTAGCCCCAGGCGTTGAAATAGCCTGGCCTGCTGTGCAGCAGGCGTCTTGGCACCTGACTTTACCGTGCGGGAGTTGCCGGCTGCCACCGTCCGTGATGCCATTAACGGGTAGCTTAAAGCGCCAGAACGGCTTCTACCTCGAATTGTGCACCTTTGGGCAGGCTGGCGACGCCCAAAGTAGAACGTGCCGGGTACGGCTGGGGGATGATCTCGGCCATGATTGCATTGGCACTGGCGAATTTGCTGAGATCAGTCAGAAACAGGGTGAGTTTGACGATATTGTCGAGTGTGCCGCCTGCGGCTTCGATGACGGCTTGCATGTTGGCAAAAGACTGGCGTACCTGCCCTTCGAAGTTTTCCGAGACGAGTTCTCCGGTGCCGGGCTCGAGACCAATCTGGCCGGACAGAAAGACGAGTTGTCCAGCCGGCACTGCAACGGCCTGTGAGTATGGCCCCACTGCGGCAGGTGCTGAGTCTGTGTGTACGATGGCCTTGCTCATGGGATTTCCCTGAAAGAATTACATAACTATCAGAGTTTACAGATCAATAGCCAAAAATAAAAGATGGCTTATTTTTCTGCAAATGCGCGTTCGTAGACGTAGTCGCCAGGTTCGCCTACGCCTGGAGATACCACAAACCCGCGGGCATCAAGCATGGAACGGATGTCATTAAGCATGGCCGGACTGCCACAGATCATGGCGCGGTCGCGGGCGGGGTCCAGGGCCGGAAGCCCGATATCCTGGAATATCTGGCCGGTTTCCACCAGCGTAGTGAGCCGGCCCTGGCGCACATAGGGTTCTCTGGTAACTGTGGGGTAGTAAATCAGCTTGTCGCGCAGAAGCTCGCCAAGGAACTCGTCGTTGGGCAAGTCTCGGGTGAGGTAATCCGCGTAGGCGAGTTCGCTGGTGAAGCGCACCCCGTGCATCAGAATAACTTTTTCAAAGCGCTCGTAGACGTCGGGGTCTTTGATGATGCTCAGAAATGGTGCAAGGCCGGTGCCGGTGGCAAAAAGGTACAGATGTCGTCCGGGTTTGAGGTCGTCAACCACCAGCGTGCCCACGGGTTTCTTGCTGACCAGTACAGCGTCTCCGGGTTGCAGATGCTGCAGGCGCGAGGTAAGTGGCCCGTCTGGTACTTTGATGCTGAAGAATTCGAGATTTTCTTCGTGGTTGGCGCTGGCGATGCTATAGGCGCGCATCAGCGGCTTGCCTTCTACTTCTAGGCCCAGCATCACAAAATGGCCATTATGAAACCGTAGTCCGGGATCCCGGGTGGTCTTGAAGGAAAACAGGGTGTCGTTCCAGTGGTGCACACTGAGGACGTGTTCGGAAACAAAGGCAGCCATGAATAAAACCGGATTTTGAAGAAAATAAAAGCAAGAATACCGATTTTAGACTATTTGCCTGTTGGCTCGCCCATTAGCCTGTCGTGTTTTGCGGATGTTGCGCCGCTGTCCGGAAAATCCAGGCCTAATTCGCGGCATTTACGAGACAGCGTGTTGCGTCCAATGCCTAAAAACTCGGCAGCTTTGCCGCGGCGTCCTTCTGTGACCTCAAGGGTGGTGGCCAGCAGCAGGCGCTCGATTTCCTGTTGCAGCGACACCATGGTCGGGGTCCCTGGGGCTTTCAGCCGGGCACGGGCCTCAGCTTCGAGCGCTTGCTGCCATAAAGTGCCAGTGGCTGGTTTGGCAAGGTGGTCCTGCCCGGACACGTCTGGTGGCAGATCTTCGAGGGTAATCAAAGCGCTGGCTGTCATGACGGTAAGCCACTGACAGATGTTTTGCAGTTGCCTGATATTGCCTGGGTACGAGAACCTTTGTAATGCCTGCAGGGCGTCCGGATGCAGTGATCTGGGTGGCAGGCCCAGACTGGCGGCAGATTGCAACAGAAAACACCGGGCCAATTCGGGAATGTCCTCGGGTCGCTCCCGCAGGGCAGGCAAGCGTAGCCGGATAACGTTGAGCCGATGGAACAGGTCCGCACGAAACAGCCCTGCTTCCACCCTTTCTTCAAGTGGCTGGTGCGTGGCCGCGATGATGCGCACATCCACCTGAATCAGACCGCGCCCACCAACCCTGTAAAAGCTGTTGTCCGCCAGAACCCGCAACAGGCGTGTCTGCAGGTCTGCGGGCATATCACCGATTTCGTCCAGGAACAGCGTGCCGCCATGGGCCTCCTCGAAGCGTCCACGGCGTGCCTGTACCGCCCCGGTGAATGCTCCACGCTCGTGTCCAAAGAGCTCGGCCTCAAGCAGGTCGTGGGGAATTGCTGCGGCGTTGACGGCGACAAAAGGACCTTGAGCGCGCAGGCTGTGCTGGTGCAAGGCGTGTGCCACCAGTTCTTTGCCAGTACCCGATTCGCCTGTGATCAGAACGGTGGCGCTGGTGCGTGCCAAGCGGCCAATTGCCCGAAAAACCTCTTGCATGGCAGGTGATTGGGAAGGCAGGAGGGTGTCTTTCGTCTCTGGTCCATCGCCACTGATGTGTGGTGCGGTCTTATTGGCCAGCAGCCCGCCCGGCGCATCTTTTTGTGCTGATGCGCTATGAATTCCCGCCGCCGAACGCGCTGCACGGGAGATGAGATCGACGGCCGTCTGAATATCAAATGGCTTGGCCAGGTAGTCGAATGCCCCTTGCTGAAAAGCGGCCACTGTGGTTTCGAGATCCGTATAGGCGGTCATGAGGATGACCGGCAGTTGTGGATACTGCTGGCGTACGGCTGTCAGGACGGCCAAGCCGTCTGGGCCGGGCATCCGCACATCGCACACCAGTACGGCTGGTACCTGCCCCACCTGGTTGGTACCTGCCTGGCCAAGGGCATCAAGCAACGCGGTGCCGGTTTCGAAACTGCGTACCTCCCAGCCTGCCATTTTCAGGGCGCGGTCCAGTACCCAGCGCATGCCTGGTTCATCGTCGGCAATCCAGACAGTATTCATGAGGTACCCACAGGCAGCAGAAGACGGAATACGGTGTGCCCGGCTTCAGAATCATAATCAAGCACCCCACCGTGTGCATGGGCGCATTCTTGGGCCAGGTTGAGTCCCAGGCCCGTGCCTGTAGCTCTTCCGGTGACCAAAGGATGGAAAATCTTGTCGCGCAGCATGTCGGGCACCCCTGGCCCGTTGTCCTCGATGGACACCAAAACGCCCAGACGGTGCCGCCCCTGCAGCAACACTGGTTGCCGGACAATACGTGTGCGGATGCCAATCGTGGGTGTTGGTGTATCAGGCGACTCTGAGGCTGCCTGTGCGCCATTGCGTACAATATTCAAGATGGCCTGCATCAACTGGTTTCGGTCACCCAGCAGTTCTGGCAATGAGGCGTCGTAATCCCGGGTGATTTTCAGGGCACTGCCGAACTCCAGGCCAGCCAGTGCCAATGCGCGTTCGCAGATTTCATGAATATTGAAGTATTGGCGGTCGAGCACCTGGTGTTGCGGTGAGACCAAGCGGGTGACGAGATCTGCCAGGCGATCCGCTTCCTGGATGATGACCCGGGTGTAGTCCTTCAGTCCTGGGTCGGGGAGTTCGATGTCCAGCAGCTGGGCGGCAGCCCGCAAACCAGCCAGCGGGTTACGGATTTCATGTGCAAGATTGCGCATGGTCTCTCTTTGAGCCGCCCGTTCGGCCAGCGCCTGTTGCTGGTCATCCAGTTGGCCTGCCTGGTGCACCGGGATCTCGATAATGCTTGCCCAGGGCTGCCCAGGAGCAGATGTTTTTAGAACATGCGGGAAGCTCTTGAGAATGGGGGCTGCCAATTGACCCGTCAGCTGGCGGGCAGACAAGCCCAGTAGATCCTCGCAGGCGCTGTTGATCCAGATGATTTTCCCGGACTCATCCAGCAGCAGCACTGCTGTCTGCAGCCAGTCGAGCCCGGGCGTATCCAAGATGCCCTGCTTATAAAGTGTAGTAAAGGTCGAATTCAACAGGATGCGGGGTGACGCGCAGACGGTTGAGCTCGGACTCTTTAAGATCAAGGTAGGCGTCCAGCAGGTCGTTGCTGAATACACCACCTCGCGTGAGGAAATCCCGGTCACGATCGAGAGCCTCGAGGGCTTGCTCAAGTGAAGAGCAGACCGTCGGGATCTTGGCGTCTTCTTCGGGCGGCAGGTCGTAGAGGTTTTTGTCTGCTGGGTCGCCGGGGTGAATCTTGTTTTGCACCCCATCCAGGCCTGCCATCATCAGGGCCGAGAAGGCCAGGTAAGGGTTGGCAAGAGGGTCGGGGAAGCGGGCTTCCACACGCCGTGCCTTGGGATTGCTGACATAGGGAATGCGAATGGATGCCGAGCGATTGCGGGCTGAGTAAGCCAGCTTGACGGGGGCCTCATAGTGAGGCACCAGACGCTTGTATGAGTTGGTGCCCGGATTGGTGATTGCGTTGAGCGCCTTGGCATGATGAATGATGCCGCCAATGTAGTACAGTGCGAACTCGGACAGCCCACCGTAGCCGTTGCCTGCAAACAGGTTTTGGCCGTCTTTCCAGATGGATTGGTGTACGTGCATGCCGGAGCCGTTATCTCCCACCACGGGCTTGGGCATGAAGGTGGCTGTTTTGCCGTAAACGTGGGCCACATTACGGATCACGTATTTCATGGTTTGCGTCCAGTCGGCGCGCTGAACCAGTGTGGAGAACCGCGTGCCGATTTCGAGCTGGCCGCAGTTGGCGACTTCGTGGTGATGGACTTCGACCGGCACACCCATTTGTTCCATCAGCAGGCACATCTCGGAGCGGATATCTGCAAATGAATCGATCGGGGACACGGGTACGTAACCGCCTTTGATGGCAGGCCGGTAGCCCAGATTGGTGCCGTTGGCGTCATCTGCGTTGGACCAGGCGCCTTCGTTGGAATGAATTTTGACAAAACTGCCCGACATATCGGCGTTCCAGCTGACGCCGTCGAACACAAAGAACTCGGGCTCGGGGCCAAAATAGGCCGTATCGCCCAGGCCGCTGGATTTCAGATAGGCTTCGGCGCGACGAGCGAGGGAGCGCGGGTCGCGGTCGTATCCTTTGAGATCGGAGGGTTCGACCACATCGCAGGTAAGAATCAGTGTGTTTTCTTCGCGAAACGGATCCATACGGGCAGTTGTCGCGTCGGGGATCAGAAGCATGTCGGATGCCTCGATGCCCTTCCAGCCTGGCAAGGACGAACCGTCGAAGGCCACGCCGGCCTCCATGCGATCTTCGTCAACCAGGCCGGCGGGTACCGTAAGGTGATGCTCCCGGCCCATGGTATCGGTGAACCGGAAATCTACAAACGCAACCTCGCGTTCTGAGATCATGTGGACGACGTTTTCAGGGGTAGACATACGGGCTCCTGGGCCAAATGGGAAAAAGATATTGTCTTGAAAAATACACGGCAGCTTGTGGTGCCAGTACCAAAACCTACAAGCAAGCTTCATGCCAGGTATTGCTTCAACCCTGACACCGCTAAAAACGGGCATGTCCTGCAGCGAATGAGTGCATTGCATGCCAAGAAAATGTATTTTGGCACCAAAATGGTGCATCGCATAACTATTCATGCTCCATTTTGTTGCAGGGTTGTGCAGCGAAGCGCAAAGACTTAGTGCAGGAACTCCATTTGGAGATCGTTCAGGAAGCGCCAGCCTTGCGGGGTGGCCTGGATACGGTTAAGCCCTGGCTCTAGCAGACCGCGCTCGGCTGCGCGGCGCATGTCCGGCAGAAGCGACATTAATGACAAGCCCGTGCGCTCGATAAACAAACCACCCTCGACACCTTCACGGAGCCGCAATGCGTTGAGCATGAACTCAAAGCCCAGATCTTCGTGTTTGAGCGTGCGCTCTTCGACAATGTGTTTCCCCGTGCGCGCCTCCGCGAGACGCATCCATGCATCTGGCATCCGGGCACGCGCCTGGCGGATGATCCGGTTTTGAAATGAAATCTTGGAATGTGCCCCGGGCCCAATGCCAAGGTAATCACCAAATTGCCAGTAATTGAGGTTGTGCTGACAGATCTCTCCGGGGCGGGCATAGGCGGAAACCTCGTAGCGATTAAAGCCCGCGGCTCGTGCGAGTTCGGCCACGCGATCCTGCATGGTGGCGCTGAGCTCGTCACCAGGTACCGGTGGCGGATACTTGGCAAAAACAGTATTGGGCTCAAGCGTCAGATGGTAGAGCGACAAATGGCCTGTGTCATATGACAGGGCTTCCTGGATGTCGCGCTCGCATTCGGCAAGCGTTTGTTGCGGCAGTGCAAACATGAGGTCGAGGTTGACGCGATTGACGGCGCGTTGAGCCATTTCGATGGCCGCACGCGCCTGGGCGGCATCGTGGATGCGCCCCAAGCGCCGGAGCTTGTCATCATTGAAGCTTTGAATACCCAGAGAGATCCGGTTGACGCCGGCTTGTGCATACCCCTGGAACCGGGCAGCCTCCGCGGTACCGGGATTGGCTTCCAGTGTGATCTCGGTGTCGGGGGGCAAGCTGAGTGTGGCACGCAGCAGGCCGATGATCTGATCGATGGCGTCGGCAGACAGCAGGCTTGGTGTGCCACCGCCAAAAAAGACAGTGGATACCTGCCGGCCCCAGACATCTGGTAGCGCTTGCTCGAGATCTGCCTGCAAGGCTTGCAGGTATTCGCGCTCGGGGATTTCTCCGCCCTTTCGTTCGTGGGAGTTGAAATCGCAGTACGGGCACTTGTGCACGCACCAGGGCACGTGAATGTAGATGGACAACGGTGGCAAGGCCACCAGGCCCGGGCGGCCCCTGACGCCAGGGCGGCCGTCGTGTTCTTCTTCTTGCGGAACAGGTACCAGTTTCTTCATGGCCAGGTGTGCTCAGGATTTTGAGTTGAAGGATTCGCCCCGCAAGGCTTGCAGCAGCGCCCGAAGTGCCCGTGCGCGGTGACTGAGCATGGTCTTTTGTTCGAGCGGCAGCTCGGCGGCAGTCATGCCCAGATCGGGCAAATAGAATAAGGGATCGTAGCCAAAGCCGTTGTGCCCGCGCGGTGCGGAGAGCACTTCGCCGGCCCAGATGCCTTCTACCACGATGGGGCGTGGGTCTAGTGCGCTACGCAGATAGACCAGTACGGCCACGTAAGCGGCGCGGGCGTCGGTGTGGCCTGCCATCTCGGCGATCAGGTGCGCGTTGTTGGCAGCGTCGGAGCGGCTGCCGTCAGCGGCCATGGCATAGCGTGCCGAATGTACCCCCGGAGCCCCCCCCAGAGCGGAGACACAAAGGCCGGAGTCATCGGCCAGTGCCGGCAACCCTGTGATACGACTGGCGTGTCGCGCCTTGGCCAGCGCGTTTTCGACAAAGGTGTCAAAGGGTTCTTCAGCCTCGCTGACGCCGAGTTCGCCCTGTGGCACCATTTCGATGCCTGCAGCCGTCAGGCTGAGGGAGAATTCTTTCAGTTTGCCAGGGTTGTTGGATGCCAGAACAACACGGCTCATTGCGCGGCCTCCAGTGCCTGCTGCTGCGCCAAAATAAGCTGACGAATGCCGTGGTCGGCGAGGTCGAGCAGTGTATTGAGCTCTTTGCGCTGGAAGCTGCCGCCTTCGCCTGTTCCCTGCACTTCGACGAACCCCCCTGTGTCTGTCATGACGACGTTCATGTCCGTGTCGCAGCCGGAATCCTCGACGTAATCAAGATCGAGCATGGGTACTTTGTTGACCAGGCCAACGGACACAGCCCCAACCTGCCCGATAAGTGGCTCGCCTGATACCAGCCCTTGTGCCTTGAGGCCCTTGATGGCCAAGGCGGCTGCCAACCAGGCACCGGTAATGCTGGCGCAGCGCGTACCACCATCTGCCTGCAGTACGTCACAATCCAGCTGCAGGGTGCGCTCGCCCAGGGCGGCAAGATCAAAGACTGCGCGCAAACTGCGGCCAATGAGGCGCTGGATCTCTTGTGTACGGCCGCTTTGCTTGCCTCTGGCTGCTTCGCGGTCGCCCCGGGTATGGGTGGCACGGGGCAGCATGCCGTATTCTGCGGTTACCCAGCCCTGCCCTTTTCCCCTGAGGAAAGGCGGTACTTTGTCGAGCACGCTGGCGGTGCACAGTACGCGTGTCTCGCCCATGCAGGCCAGTACCGAGCCTTCAGCGTGGCGCGTATACCCGGTGATCAGTTGCACAGGGCGCAGGGCGTCAGGTGCGCGGTTGGCAGAACGGGAGGCAGGTACGACAGCGGGTGTGGAGGACATGTGAGAATTTCCAGGATCATGAGCCAGACTACAATATGTTCTTTATTGTAGAGAATCAGAAAGGCACGCAGATGATTCGTAGTATGACGGCCTATGGAGCCAGCCGCCTGGAGTCCGCACCTGGTGCCCTATCGGTTGAAATCCGCAGTGTCAATAACCGCTTTCTGGATCTCAATCTCCGGATTCCAGAAGACCTCCGCTTTGCAGAAGGCTCAATTCGCGACGCAGTGAGTCGTACTGCATTGCGGGGCAAGATCGAAATCCGGCTTAGCTATAGCGCCAATGCCACCGATGCCCCACGCCCCATCGATGAGGCGGCTGTGCAGGTGTTGGCCAAGCAACTAGAGTTTGCCCGTCGCTATATTCCCGATCTCGCAGCGCCCTCACTGGCAGAGCTGCCGCGTGAAGGCGTGGCCCGTTTGGGGCTGGATCCGGATGTTTGGCAAACGCTGAGCGATCAGGCGTGCGCTCAGGCGCTGCAAGAGTTTCAGGCTGCCCGCGAGCGCGAAGGAGCCCGGTTGGCCCAGGCCATGCTGCAAATGGCCGATGAAGTGGACGTGCTGGTCAAGCGGGTTGAGGCCGAACTCCCCGAGTTTGTGCGCCAGCATCAGGCACGCGTGGCACAACGTCTGCGTGATGCCTTGCTGGCAGCGAGCCCCGAAGGTTTTGAAGCCATCAGTGGGGCAGAACTCACAGCCCGTATCGCCCAGGAGGCCAGTCTGTTTGGTCTGCGGGTAGATGTGGCCGAAGAACTCACCCGTCTGCAATCGCATTTACAAGAACTGCGCGACATCCTGCACGGCCGACACACCTCTGCCAGCAGGGGGAGTGGCAAGCGGTTGGACTTTCTGTTTCAGGAGATGAACCGCGAAGCCAATACCCTTGGATCAAAGGCCGCTGCGTTGACGGTTACCGAGGCGGCCATCGACCTCAAACTGCTGATTGAGCAGATGCGTGAGCAGGCGCAAAATATCGAGTAGCACAGACTGCTCCCGCCCTTGGTGGGGTTGAGTTGGTACCGCTCATGGAAAGTCCCTGTTTCATGTAATTATTGATGCAGGTTAAGGAAATTCCAACATATATCCGAGAGCCTTTCAGCAAGGCTGCTGCCGGCCCCTTGCTTTGGCAATGATTTACGCTCAGCTAAAGCCCTGTATGCAACGTCCGTATCAAGACGACAACTATTAGAAACGATTGGTTTTCGATACGTGAGTAAGGATATCCACCCGCGCTGCGGTGCTGCTCCCTAGACTGAGTCTGCCGCTCAACCTACTTGGGAGAACTACATGGCGCAGCGCCTCATTGACGTGGTCTTGTCTGCCCTTGCTGGTCTGGTCAGTGTGCTGCTGTCTTGGCCATACTGGCGCAGTTTCAGTTATTGGGCCGAATCCCCTAGCATGTGGCGAGTCTACATGGTGCTGGGGTTTGTCTTGGCTGTTTATGTTTTTTACGTGTTTTTAGGCTGTCTGCGTACGCTTTTTCAGCATGATGCCCTCACGCGTCAGGCAGATTCCTCCAAGGAGGGCCAATCATGAGCTGCGCCAACGGAACCGATTGCCGCGAAGGGGCCAAACGTCATGTGGCGCTTGCAGTACTTGCCCTGATGCTGATTGTATTTTTACTGCTGTCTGTCTGGTCGTTTGTGCCCTCTCACAAACAGGCAATTCCCAACAACACCTATTATGGCGACGCCGACGCGGTGATGGGTAAACGGGTGTTCCAGGCATACAACTGCATGGGGTGCCACACCATCGTTGGCAACGGTGCTTATTTCGCGCCGGATCTAACCAATATCTACGAAGACGCGGGCCCCGCCTGGCTCAGTGCATTTTTACCCTCTGCCGGGGGCTGGCCCACTGAGGCTGCAGTCAAGGTCCAGCTTCAAAATGCCATGGTGCAAAAGGATGCGGGGACGGCAGAAATCACCGACTACCTGAAACGCTATCCGGGTGCCGTCGAGCGGATCCACCAGCGTGGCGGGCAGCACACACTGATGCCAAACCTGCCGCTTAGCGCCACCGAAATCACCCAGCTGATTGCCTTCTTCAAATACACCTCTGCCTTAAACACCGAGGGCTGGCCGCCCAAGCCCAATCCTGATCGCCGCTTACCTGCAGTGGCATTGGCCGCTCAGGCCCAGGCTGCCACAGGCCCTGTCTCTGGCACATCTGCCCAGGCACCTGCCGTGGATGCTGCACAGGATCCGGTGCTTGTTGGCAAGCAGCTGGTAAATAGCCTGGGTTGTGTGTCGTGTCACGCCACCGACCAAAAGCGTCTGGTTGGGCCTGGGTGGGGCGGGCTGTCAGGTCGCCAGGTCACGCTGGCGGATGGCACAAGCGTGGTGGCCGATGACGCCTATCTGGTTCGGTCGATCCGCACCCCGGATGCGCAGGTCGTCGAAGGTTATCCACCTCACGTAATGCCACCTTATGACACGCTTGTCAGTGAATCCGACATGCAAGCCATTGTGGCTTATCTGCGCAGCCTTTAATGGGGAAACCGTCATGATCAAAATCGAATACCGTACTCAACGGCTCAGTTTGCGGTTTTTCCTACTGATGCTGGTGCTGTTTCTGTTTCAGATGTTGTTTGGCTTGATTATTGCCACCCAGCACGTCGATCCAACCTTGCTGGCAGGGATTGCCAATTTCAATATCTTGCGGGCCGAGCACACCAATCTGGGGATTCTATGGATTCTCTCGGGTTTTATCGGCACCATTTTGTTTATTGGGCCCCTGCTCTCCAAACGTGAGCTCGCGGCTCCGTGGCTGATTCAGATCTTGTTTTATGCACTGATTATCGTCACTGTCTGGAATGTCGCCACGCAAAGCTTGGCGGCGGACGGCGTGGCCGGTTGGTGGGCGGGTCAGCCCTGGCTGCAAGAGGGGTTGGAGTACCTCGAAGCCGGCCGTGCTGCTGATGTTGTGATCTTCATTGGCTTTGCAATCCTGGCGTGGGTGGTGTTGCGCACATTTCCCCCACGTCGCGAATGGAACGAAATCCACTGGGGGCTGGCCATCGGTGTGACGGCACTTACCTTTGTCTGGCT
The DNA here is from genome assembly GCF_040276085.1 of Castellaniella sp. FW104-7C03. Taxonomy (NCBI): domain Bacteria; kingdom Pseudomonadati; phylum Pseudomonadota; class Betaproteobacteria; order Burkholderiales; family Alcaligenaceae; genus Castellaniella; species Castellaniella sp. FW104-7C03. Next base: position 150,233 of record NZ_JBELOK010000009.1, on the reverse strand, counting down.
GTTTGGAGTGTTTTTCATTGATCGCCTTGACCTCCAGGAGTATTTCCGCTGGTATGTTGTTCATTATTGGGTTGAAGGCGTCTGGGAAGTCATCCACATCAGCCTGGTGGGGTTCTTGCTGGTATTGATGTTCAAGGCGGATGTGAAGTCCGTGGGGTATGCCGTCTTTTGGGGGGTGGCTCTGGTGTGGCTCTCGGGCCTGATCGGCAATGCGCACCATTACTTCTGGATTGGCACCCCTGCCTTCTGGCAGTTCTGGGGCTCTTTGTTCAGTGCCCTCGAGCCCCTGCCTCTGGTATTTTGCTTCTGGCATATTTACCTGGATGCTCACCAGGACAACAAACCCCTGGCCAATGCCCCTGCGTTCTACTTTATCCTGGGCTCTGTGGTGCTCGAACAAGTGGGTGCCGGCATTCTCGGTTTCACCATGACCTTCGCGCTGACCAACGTCTGGTCGCATGGCACGTGGGTGACGCCCAGTCACGCACATCTGGCGATGTTTGGCACCTTTGGCATGCTGGGTATCGCGTCAGCCTACTATGCCGTTCCCCTGTTGCGCGGCGTCAAGTCTTTCGACCAACGCCTGGGACGGGTGGCTTTCTGGCTGGTTCTCACCGGTATGCTGGGCATTGCCTTTGCCTTTGCCATTGGCGGCACCATCCAGGTGTTTCTGTACCGCTCCATGGGCCTGAACTGGTTTGGCGGAGAAGTATTTCCAGCCATGCAGTTTTATAAAGTGCTGATCCCGATCTTCGGTCTGGTATTTGCAGTGGGCACAGGCCTGCTGGTCTATGACCTGCTTACCTTGGGTTTGCGGCAGCCTTCGGCAGTAGTCCCCGAGCCGCGCCTGCATGCGGCACCCAGGGCTGGTTGGGGCTCGGCGCTTAAGGGGTCCGAAGCCAGCCTCTGGTTGATGGGGATGTGGATTTTTGGAGCCATCATCACCATGGGTTTGCTCAGTTTCAACCTTGATGCGGTGTCCAAGGGAGATCCCACTATCCCGTACGTGCTGGCAGGCATCGGTTATCCAGGCCTCTTGCTGATTACGCTGCTGTTTGTATGGCGCTTCCTGGCATCTTTGCAAACACGCCCCCAGCCTGCTGCTGCCCCGGAGGCCTCACCAGCCATGGCGCAAGTCACGTCATAAGATAAATTACCCACCAGAACAGTGGCCTCAGATGTCGCCGTGGCGGCGTCTCGAGGCCACTTTTTCAATCACCCAGGTGCTCAAAACAAACGGGGCGGTTAAGGCGGGAATCGTCAGTTGCTGAAATCCCCGCATGAGCAACAAGCTTAAAAGGATGCCAACTGTCCACAGCAGCCAACGCCCTGGCTGTGCCTGGTGCAGTGCCTCGGAAACCAGCACTGCATTAAAGCCATACAAGCCCATGAGAATGGGATCCAGCGGAAAACCGAGCCCCCATGCCGATGCCATCATCAGCGCTGAGACAAACAAAGTTCGAGCAGCCGTCCAAGGGTTTGCCCAGGCCAGCCCCAGTACGCACAGCAAGCCGGATGCCGGGTGATCCATAAACAGAACTTGTGCCACCCCTCGCAGGACGCCGGCTGTAATGCCCCAGTGATCGGCAAGCAAGGTGGCCGGCGCTGATGCCTGTGCAGGTGGCCATCCAGCCCAAGGTGCTATAGCCAATACCAGCCAGATAGTGGCGATAAAGGGAGCGGTATACGGCGAAAGCGTATGTGTCTTGCGCCAGTGATGTGAGCAAATGGTGGCGATAATGCCCAGTGTCGTGGCCAGCAGGCAGGATAGTGCGGAGGGCGAGAGAGCCACCAGAACACCAATGCCGATAAGCCCGCTGTTATACCCGTACAGCCCGGCTCTTCTGGCGGGTGCGGGATAAAAGACAGCCGCGTAGGCTGTGGCCGTCAACGCACCCAGCAGGCAAGCCAGGGCAGCCATCCGAGACTGAACGAAGACCGCCAACAGAAAGCACAGGCCTGCCCCCGCGTGTGGCTGCAAAAAAATTTGCCCGATACCCCGCAGCGTATCTTGCACGGCGGTGCGGACACGAGAAATTATCCAAAGCAAAATGGCCGTCATTTTGTGAAGTCTCTGAGACTGTCCTGTCGCGGGTTTGATATTGCGACCGCAATGCTACTGCAGTCGGCGATCTGGTGGATCACAATTTGCATATGGTGCTCATACGCCCAGCCGCCGGGTACCCGGCGGGGCATGGCCTGATACATCAGCGTACAATCAATCGAATCCGCCCTTTCACGGATTTTTCATGAAGACCACGTTCGCTTCCAGTGCCGCGGCACCCATGATTCGCCCTGAGCCCCCGGCTGCGCAGCCGGGGGTTGCGTTTCCAGTGTTGGGTGCCATCAGCTTTACCCACCTGCTCAACGACATGATGCAGTCGGTGCTGCTGGCTATTTATCCTGTGCTGCAAGGCCGTTTCGATCTCAGCTTTGTACAGGTTGGTCTCATCACCCTCGCCTTCCAGTTTTCTTCTTCTCTACTGCAACCGCTGGTGGGGCGCTTCACCGATCGTAAGCCTCTGCCCTACTCCCTACCTATCGGGATGAGTTTCACCTGCGGTGGGCTTTTGCTGCTGTCACAGGCCTGGAGCTTTCCTCTGGTCGTGCTGGCCGCCACTCTTGTGGGAGCCGGGTCTTCAGTGTTTCACCCAGAGTCCTCGCGGGTGGCACGCATGGCGTCTGCCGGCCACCATGGTTTGGCCCAATCCATCTTCCAGGTGGGTGGCAATATAGGTTCGTCTATTGGCCCCTTGTTGGCCGCCCTTTTGATTGTGCCCCGTGGGCAAGGTAGCGTGGCCTGGGTGTCCCTGGCTGCGCTGCTGGGCATCTGCATCCTGATTGGTGTCAGCCGCTGGTATGCGGCCAACCTGACATCTGTGCGGGGGCGCAGCTCTTTGGGCAAGGTAGATAACGGTCTGGCTGATCGTCAGGTGCGTGGTGCGCTGATGATTTTGCTCTTGCTGATTTTCAGCAAGTATTTTTATCTGGCCGGTCTCAACAGCTATTTCACATTTTTCCTGATAGATCGTTTTGGGCTGGATATCCAGCAAGCCCAGTATTCTCTATTTGTGTTTCTGGCCGGGGTAGCTACGGGTACGCTGGTGGGTGGCCCGGTCGGAGACCGCATTGGCCGCAAGCGCGTCATCTGGGGTTCAATTCTTGGCACGGCGCCGTTTTCTTTGGCCTTGCCATACGTCAACCTGCAATGGACCCTGATCCTGGTGTTTTGCGCAGGCGTCATGATTGCTTCCGCATTTCCGGCCATTATTGTTTATGCGCAAGAGCTGATGCCGGGCAAAACCGGCACTGTATCCGGGCTGTTTTATGGCCTGGCCTTTGGCATGGCTGGTATTGGTGCAGCGGTGCTGGGCAAGCTGGCTGATCTCACCAGCATTGCATTTGTGTATCACTTGTGTGCCTATCTGCCCCTGCTGGGCCTGGCCGCGTTTTTCCTGCCGGATATGAGGCGCCAATCTGCATGAGGTCTGACCACACCCAAAAGCTCCTGGGCCGTGTGCTGGTGGCGGCCGCACTGCTTTTGCTTGCGTTTAATCTGAGGCCTCTTTTTTCCAGTACAGCAGTGCTGTTGCCGGATATCATCCGCGGCCTGAACTTAAGTGCTGCAACGGCCGGGTATCTCACCACCTTGCCGGTGTTGTGCATGGGTGTTTTCGCACCGCTTGCTCCACGCATCGCCCAGCGCATTGGGGTCGAGCGCACGTTGCTGCTGGTGTTGGCACTGATAACACTGGGGGTTGGCCTGCGTGGTTTTGTCAGCACCAGTGTTCTGATTCTGGGCACCGGCCTGGCAGGTGCCGGTATTGCGGTTGGCAATGTGCTGTTGCCTAGCCTGATCAAGCGTGATTTTGCCGACAAAGCTGCTCTGATGACAGGTCTGTATACCACTTCGCTGGTTGGCGGCGCGTCGCTGGCAGCAGCCAGCACTTTGCCATTGGCGCAATGGTTCGGAGAGCACTGGTCCTGGGGGCTGGCCTTTTGGGCAGTGCCTGCATTGTTGGCTACCCTGGTGTGGTCACCCGTCGCCATTCGGGCAGGCGGGCGCTCATCCAATGGGCGCCATATTTTTCCGGTCAGGGGCTTATACCGGGATCCCCTGGCATGGGCCGTGACGTTGTTCATGGGTTTACAGTCCGCCCTGGCGTATTGCGTACTGGGCTGGATGGCGCCCATTTTGCGCGCAGGCGGACTCAGCGGCACGGAGGCCGGCCTGGTTACCTCGGTGTCTTTACTTCTGCAAGTAGTGTCTTGTCTGGTCACACCGTGGTTGGCCATGCGGTTTCACAGCCAGCGTGGGTTGGCCGTATGGCTTACCTCTCTGGCAACGCTTGGCCTCATGGGCATGGTGCTGGGCCCACGCTGGGCAATCTGGCCGCTGGCTGTATTGCAGGGGCTGGGGCAAGGTGGCTTGTTTGCACTGGCCTTGATGTTTATTGTCTTGCGCTCGCGCGATGCCAATGTGGCCGCCCATTTGTCCAGTATGTCGCAAGCCACTGGCTACATACTGGCAGCCAGCGGGCCGCTGTTGGTGGGTGCCTTATTTGCCTGGGCAGGTTCTTTTCAAGTAACCAGCGCCCTGTTTGCGTTTCTTGGGCTTACGACCGGCCTGGCCGGCTGGTATGCAGGCCGCCCGGCGTATGTGAAGGCAGTGGCTGTGGGATCATCGGCCGATGATGCCTAGCTTGGCCACTGGCCCCCAACAAAAAGGCCTGCAATTTGATTTTGCAGGCCTTTTTTTTAGGGGCTAAAAGCACACACTGTAAATATGCCTACAGTGTGGCTTTTGAGAACACCAGTGTTGCGTTGGTACCGCCAAAGCCAAAGCTGTTGGACAGCGCTGTTTGGATATTTGCGTGGGTGGCAGTTTCGCGCAGGATGTTCATCCCTTCGGCAGCTGCATCAAGGGTATCGATGTTGGCTGATGCGGCCACAAAGCCATGTTTCATCATGAGCAGTGTGTAGACGGCTTCGTTGACGCCCGCAGCGCCCAGCGCATGGCCCGACAAGGACTTGGTGGAGGCAATCAAGGGCTGCTTGTTGCCAAATACAGCCCGAATGGCCTCGAGCTCTTTGACATCGCCCACTGGTGTGCTGGTGCCATGTGTGTTGATGTAGTCGATCGGGCCCTGAACACCTTCGAGGGCCTGGCGCATGCAGCGCTCGGCGCCTTCACCGGATGGTGCCACCATATCGTAGCCGTCGGAGGTTGCGCCATATCCGATGATTTCGGCCAGGATGTTGGCACCCCGTGCCTTGGCGTGTTCGTATTCTTCGACCACGAGAATGCCGCCGCCTCCGGAGATGACGAAGCCGTCGCGATCTGCATCGTAGGTGCGGGAGGCGCGATTAGGGGTGTCGTTGTAGCGTGTGGACAGCGCCCCCATGGCGTCGAACATGAAGGAAAGCGACCAATGTTCTTCTTCGGCACCGCCCGCAAACACGATGTCTTGCTTGCCCAGCTGGATTTGCTCGACCGCATTGCCGATGCAATGCGCGCTGGTGGAGCATGCAGAACTGATCGAGTAGTTGACACCCTTGATCTGGGCACCCGTAGCCAGGCAAGCCGAGACTCCACTGGCCATTGCCTTGGTAACCATGTATGGACCAACACGGCGAACGCCTTTGTCGCGGAGCGTCTGGATGCCCTCGAGAATAGCGGAGTGAGAGGCTCCGCCAGCGCCGACGATAAGGCCTGTGCGCGGATTGGATACCTGGTCGGCAGACAAACCAGCGTCCTGAATGGCCTCTTGCATGGCCAGCCAGGCGTAGGCATGGCCATCAGCCATGAATCGGCTGAGCTTGCGGTCGATCTGACTGAGTGCATCCAGGTGCACGGACCCCGCCACATGGGAACGCAAGCCTTGTTCGGCGTACTCTGGTTGGTAGGTAATACCGGAACGACCGGTGCGTAGGCTGTCGAGAACCTCGGACTGGTTGTTGCCCAGGCTGGATACGATGCCCATGCCGGTGACGACCACACGACGCATAATCGGGCCTCCTAGAAGTTGTCTGTACGGGTGAACAGACCCACCCGCAAATCATGAGCCACATAGATTTCGTGGCCATCGACTTCCATCCGGGCATCTGCGATGCCCATGACGAGCTTGCGCATCATGACGCGTTTCATATCGATGTGATAGCGTACCTGGTGGGCTGTAGGCAATACCTGGCCGGTGAATTTGACTTCACCCACGCCCAGTGCACGACCACGCCCCTGGCCACCACAGCAGCCGAGGAAAAATCCAACCAGTTGCCACATGGCATCCAGGCCCAGGCACCCGGGCATGACAGGGTCTCCCTGGAAATGGCAGCCGAAAAACCAGAGGTCAGGACGGATATCGAGCTCGGCGATGATTTCGCCTTTGCCATGTGAGCCGCCATGATCGTCGATGTGGGCGATTCTGTCGCACATCAACATGGGTGGCAAGGGCAACTGCGCATTGCCCGGGCCAAAAAGTTCTCCGCGCCCGCAAGCCAGCAGTTCTTCGTAGCTGTAGCTGTTTTTTTCCATGATGCCCCGTTTGAAAACCGGTGTGCCAGACGCCCTGAAAAATATCAGAACGCAAGCCTTCTAAGTAAGTAAGCCTAACAGTATAACCCGAGCACTCCGTGCTGTTATCCGGGCCACGGGTGACGGGCAGGGAACCATTGACGAGCCTAGGGTGCGGTGTACCAAACGATGATCGTATCGCGCACGAACACGGGTGGATGGTCGTTTCCCCACCCCAATACCTTGTGTACCAGCCGCCAGGGCCCCGTGGCCGCTTGCCCGTCGAACCGGCCTGTGTTGATGTGTGAGCCTTGCAGCGGTACACACGACCCGCCAGTAAGCCCATGGCAAAGCTGGGTGGAGATCTGCGCCGTGCTGTCAAACCGGCGTGCAGCATACACATGCGTGACCACTGCATTGACGGGCATATTGAGTTGCACGGCTGCGTCTGGCTTGAAGACCACCGATACCGGCTGCCCAACCGTGTGCAAGGCCTCGCTGGTGCGATCCTGCGTCCAGGCAGGGTCGCCAGCCATGGCATGGCCCGAGCCCAGCAAGCAGGCAGCCAAAGTGGCTGCCGCACGATGCGCCCAATGCGGGTGGATTCTGTACAGAGATTTCATGGGGCGAGTATATTGCGGCTCATGTGTATCGCCTATCTTTCTTTGGGTCACCCCGAATGGCCGGTGCTGGTAGCAGCCAATAGAGACGAGTTCCATGCGCGTCCCACCCGTGCCGCTGGGCCCTGGCCCGGACATCCGGAGCTGCTTGCAGGCCAGGACCTGCAAGCAGGGGGTACTTGGCTGGGGTGTGCCGCGGGTGGCCGTTACGCTTTGCTGACCAATTACCGTGAGCCTGGCACTCCCGCGCCAGACAACGCCATTTCCCGTGGCGTGCTGGTGCGCGATTTTTTGCTGGGCAAGCAGGCGCCCGAGGCCTATGGCCAAGAGATTTTGACGCACCGGCAGCGGTGGGCAGGTTTTAATCTGATCATCGGCGACCTTGCCAGCAGCTGGTATCTCAGCAACAGGGATGCTGTTGCGGGCCCTCACCGGATTGCGCCTGGTACCCATGTCTTGTCCAACCACTTGCTGGATACTGCCTGGCCCAAGGTGCGACGCTTGCAGGGCGCGCTGGATGTCTGGCCCGCAGAGCAATGGGCCACAGCGCCTGAAGAGGTTTTTGTTCGTCTGTATGACGTCACCCAGGCGTCGCCCACGCAATTGCCTGCCACCGGCCTGAGCCAGCAAATGGAGCAACTGCTGAGCAGTCCGTTTATCGTCAGCCCCGAATATGGCACGCGCTGCTCCAGCGTGATTGCCATCCATGCAAGTGGCGCTACGGTGCTGTGCGAGCAAAGCTATGATCCGGCCGGCCAGGCAACAGATCGGCACGACTGGCGTTTGCCTCGTTAAAATGGCTTTTTTATTAATTCACAGGACACTCTCATGAGCTCTGGCCTTGCAAGCCAAATTACGGAATCCGTCAAATCTGCCATGCGCGCGCACGATTCCGTACGATTGGGGACGTTGCGCCTGCTGCAGGCAGCGATCAAGCAAAAAATGGTAGATGAACGCATTGAGCCCGATGATGCCATGATCATTGCCATCATCGAAAAACAAGCCAAGCAGCGGCGAGAATCCATTGCGGCATTCGACTCTGCTGGCCGTACCGATAGCGCCAACCAAGAGCGCGCTGAACTCGATATCCTGAAAGAGTTTTTGCCTCAGGAAGCCAGCGAAGAAGAAATCTCTGCCGCCATCGAAGCCGCTGTGGCTGTGGTTGCCGGAAAAGGGCTGCAAGGAGGCGCCGCCATGGGTGCCATCATGGGCCAGCTTAAAACCGCACTGACGGGCCGTGCCGATATGTCGGCCGTGTCGGCCAAAGTAAAATCGCGCCTCGCTGCTTAGGCCGTTAAAAGCCTTAAGCCAACGAGAGTGCTTCGGTGCATGGGCGCAAGGTAAGGCCCTCCCGGGCCCGCTCTACCAGGTCCGGGTTACATGCAAATGCCCGGCCAAAGGCCACCGCATCACCCTCGCGGGCTTGCATGGCCTGCTGGGCAGAAAGCAGGTCGTACCCTTCATTGAGAATCAAGGCGCCACTGAACGCATGACGAATCGTCGGGGTTAGTGCGTCGCTGCCGGGGCGTTCGCGTATGCAGACAAATGCAGCCCGGCGGCTGCCCAACGCTTGACCTACATGGCGATACAGGGCAACCGGGTTGGAGTCCTGCATATCGTGGCGATCTCCACGGGGAGATAAATGAACGCCTACCCTCCCCGCACCCCAGACACCGATGCAGGTGTCCACGATCTGAAGCAGGAAACGGCTGCGGTTAATCAGGGAACCGCCGTATTCGTCCTGCCTGCAGTTGGAACCGTCATGCAAGAACTGATCGATCAGGTAGCCGTCTCCTGCATGGATCTCAACACCGTCAAACTCTGCCTGGCGGGCATATCGGGCAGCCTGGTCAAAATCGGCCACGATACGCTGGATCTCGCTGATGTGCAGGCTGCGGGGTACGACGTAATTTGGACAGGGCTCTGTGTGTTCTGCCTCTGGATCCTGACCACGGCACGGAATGGCACTGGGCGCCACAGGCATTTCTCCAGACAGGTACTCGGGATCCGATACCCTGCCGGCGTGCCATAGCCGTAAAAATATTCGCCCGCCGCGCTCATGCACGGCCTGGGTTACCCGGCGCCACCCTTGTACCTGGGCGGAATTCCAGATCCCGGGCATGTCGGGATAGCCGATACCCAGCGGTGAGACCGAGGCGGCTTCAGTAACGATTAAACCTGCGCTGGCGCGTTGCGCATAATAGGTGCGCAATATGTCATTGGGTACCCGCCCCTGTGCGGGCCGAATGCGGGCAGACGGCGCCATGACGATGCGATTGCGAAGCAACACATCGCCCAACTGCAGTGGATCAAGCAAACTTGTCATATCATGCGATTTGTACGACGAGACCAGAGTCGCGACACAGTTTGCTGCAACGCACCATCCGGACATCAAAAGCTTTTAAAAATCTATCAGGGTTTTTACCAGATTTTTGCAATAATGGCTATCCCGGTGATCTGTCACAATAACTCAAGCACCGCTCATCAGCAGGAGACCCATGGGACAATTTGCCGTTATTGGATTAGGGCTGTTTGGTGCAGCCACATCCCTCGAGCTCATGCGCCTGGGGCATTCTGTTCTGGGAATCGACCAGGACAGCAAGGTGGTCGACCTCCAGGCCGACAAACTTACCCGCGCGGCCATTGCCGATGTCACCGACCGTAATGCCTTGGCCGAGCTGGGCCTCGAACAATATGATGTCGTGCTGGTCGCCATCGGGGCTGACCTCCAGGCCAGTCTGGTGTGTACTGTGCACCTGAAATCCCTGGGGGTACACGAAGTCTGGGTCAAGGCCACCTCTCGTGCGCACCACCTGATCCTGACCAAGCTGGGCGTCAGTCGGGTGATTCATCCCGAAGAAGAAATGGGTATCCGGATTGCCCAAGTGCTCAGCTATCCCATGGTCAACGACTACATCGCCCTGGGTAACGGTGATTTTGTGGTTGAGCTCGAAGCCAGCGAGCATCTGAATGGCCGAACCCTGGGTGATGCCCTGACCACAGACCCTCCCGACCAAATCCATGCTTTGCTGGTCAAGCGCAAGGGCGAAACAACGCTCGAGCCACCAGAGCAGTTCACGCTTCGTACCAAAGATACGCTGATCCTCTTTGGGCCATTGCAGCAGCTTAAGCTGGCTGCGCCCAAGTTGCGCTGAGGCTGCTTTCTTATATGGCACGCTTTACTATCCATCCCTTTCGGGCGTACCAGCGTGCACGACACACCGGGCAGCTGCAAGCCAGCCCACCGGCGGTGCTGGCTGGCAGTTTTTTGGTGTTGATCCTGCTGGGTACGGGTCTGCTGCTCCTGCCGGCAGCACAGGCGCGGCCTATCAGTTTCTTTCAGGCCTTGTTCACAGCAGTGTCTTCTGTCACGGTCACTGGCTTGACGGTGATCGATCTCGCAACAGATCTCACAGTACTGGGGCAAGGCATTGTGCTGGTTCTCGTTCAGATTGGCGGGATCGGGTTTGTCACCTTCGCCATTGTGGCGTCACTGACGCTAGGCAAGCGGCTAAGTTTGCGCTATCAGGCGTTGGCACTCGAGGCGTTCAACCAGACCAGTGTGTCGCGTATTGGCCATACCGCGGCAACGGTCATCAAATTTACGCTGGCGATCGAGGCGGCAGCCATCCTGATTCTTACTCTATGGTGGTGGCGCAACGATTCACTGGCCCATGCGTTTCCGATGGCAGTTTTCCATGCCGTGTCGGCATTCAATAACGCCGGTATCACGCTGTTTTCCGACAGCCTCGAGCGCTTTGTGAGTGATCCTGTCACCACATTCGTGATAACCGGCTGCATTATTCTGGGCGGTATTGGCTTTAGTGTATTGGCTGATATTTATCAGAAGCGTGCGTGGCAATCACTTGCGTATTACACCCGCATCATGCTGATTGCCACGCTGGTGCTCAACCTCAGTGCATGGGCCCTGTTTTGGCTGATCGAATCCCAAAATGCAGCCACACTGGGAGGTATGCCGCTGGCGAGCCAGGGGCTGGCTGCCTGGACACAAGTGGTCGGGGCGCGCACAGCGGGCTTTGCCAGCATGGATGTCAGTCAGCTCCATGACAGTACACGCTTTCTACTGGTGCTCCTGATGTTTATCGGTGGTGGATCCTTGTCCACTGCCAGCGGCATCAAGCTGGGCACTTTTATCATTCTTATTGCAGTGGTGCGTGCCTATGTGCTGCAGCGCAAAGAAATCGTACTGATGCATCGGCGGATTGCCCCGGAAGCCGTGCATAAGGCGCTGGCCTTGCTCATGGTATCGGGCAGCCTGGTGTGTATCGGGGTCTTTTTGCTCAGTCTGCTCGACCATCAGCCCTTTATGATGATTTTGATGGAAGTGATGGCAGCCTTTAGCACCACGGGCCTTAGTCCTGATTTCACCCGTACGCTAAGCCTGCCAGGCCAGATGCTTTTGATCGTGCTGATGTTTGTCGGACGAGTGGGGCCCCTGACGCTGGTCTATAGCCTGGGCACTCGGAAAAACAGCCGCGTCCGCTATCCAGAAGGCACTATCCAGATTGGTTGATCCCACACCTGCAACAAAGCGGGGCTGGCCTTGATGTACTACTATTGCGGTTTCCGAAACCCGTCAAAAAAGGATGCTGTCCATGGTGACCTCCATTGCACGAAAGGCGCTGCTGTGCGCCGCGCTGGGCCTTGCCGGCCTGGCCACTGCTGCCTCGGCAGCCACCCTGAAAATCGGCACCGAAGGCGGGTATCCGCCCTGGAGCATGGTCGATGCTCAAGGCAAGGTCACCGGCTTTGATGCTGATGTCGGGCACGCACTGTGCAAGAAGCTGGACATGAAATGCCGTTTTGTGGTGCAAGCTTTCGACAGCCTGATCCCCGCTCTTGAAGCCGAGCGCTTTGATCTGGTGATTTCGGGCATGTCCGTTACGGCCGAGCGCTCTAAGGTGATTTCCTTCAGCATTCCCTACGCCACCGAAGACTCTGCATTTGTCCTGCCCGCAGGCAGCCCCCTGTTAAAGGCGGCAGACCAGAAAACGTTGTTGCAAGGCTTGGCCGGCAAGACGGTGGGCGTGCAAAGTGGCACTACTCAGGGGGCATTTTTGCAAAAATATGCACCCGACCTGAAACTGAAAACGTATGAAACGCAAGACCAGATGCAGATGGATCTTTCTGCGGGTCGGCTGGATGCGACGTTCTCCGAGGTTACCCCTCAAAGCCAGTTTCTCAGCACCAGTGGCAAAGACAAATTTGCTCTGGCCGATTACGTTGTCAAAAGCAGTGCTGATCCCGATATTTTGGGCCTGGGCATCGGCGCGGGCATCAACAAGAAAAACACCGAGCTCAAAACCAAGGTCGACAAAGCCTTGTGCGAGCTGATCCAGGATGGCACCCTAAAGACGTCCAGCCAGAAATGGTTTGGTGTCGATCTGTCCAACTACGCCGCCTGCAAGTAAGCTTTTGTCTTGTTGCTTCCGCCTTGGGCTTGTCGCGCACCGGCTGTGTGACGGCCCAAGGCCGGTTTTCTTTTTTGGCACCCAATGCCAAGGTGCCTGAAGTTCCATCCAAGGCCACCGTGCCTGCCATTTCATGAATGCTTCCCTGACCGAGATCCTGAGCGCTGGCTGGGGCACCATGCTGTTGCGCGGTGCCGGTATGACAGTGTTCATCAGTGTGTGCGGGATCATGCTGGGACTGGCCATCGGCATCTCCGGCGCGGCACTGAAATCCGGAGGCCACTGGTTGGCGCGCAGCCTGATCAGCCTGTATACCCTGCTGGTACGTAGCGTCCCCGAGCTTCTGATCATTTATCTGCTTTTTTTTGGTACGGTGCAGTCCGCTGCCGATCTGGCTGATTGGCTCGAGTGGGACGACCTGATGAGCAAGGTTTTTCCCATACTGGTGGGGATTCTTGCCATTGGCCTGATCTCCGGCTCATATAGCGTTGAGGTATTCCGCGGGGCATTCAAAGCCATCGACAGCGGTCAGATCGAAGCAGCCCGTGCCATTGGCATGAGCCGCCCCCAGGTATTGCGGCGCATTACTTTGCCTCAGTTGTTTTGGTATGCGCTGCCGGGTGCCAACAATGTGTGGCAAAACGCCCTCAAGGACACGGCCTTGATCTCTCTGGTGGGCCTGGTCGAACTCATGCGGGCGGCCGTGTTGGGTTCTGCCGCCACTCGGGCGCCGCTTACCTTATATTTGCTGGCAGGAATCCTCTACTTTCTGATCGGTGCATGCAGTCAGGCCATTTTTGTCTGGGCTGAGCGCCACTTTGGGCGCGGCATGCAAGGAGCCCGCAGATGATTGAACTCATGCAGAAAGCATTTCCTGTTCTCATCGACGGGTTTTGGATCACTCTGCGGATTGGTTTGTTCTCAATTGTGTTTGCTTCTTTGCTGGGCCTGGGCAGCGCCCTGATGCGCAGTGCAAACAATCGCCTGGTGGCTGGCATCGCTTTTTTTTACAGCACTATATTTCGCGGCACACCACTGTTAATCCAATTGTTTCTGCTGTACTACGGCATTGGCACACTTGGCTTTGTGCATGATCAACCCTGGTTATGGTGGCTTTTCAGCGATGGGGCACGTTGTGCCATCCTGGCGATCAGTCTCAATAGTGGTGCTTATATGGGCGAAGCCATCCGCGGCGGCTTGCAATCTGTAGCCAGCGGGCAGATTGATGCTGCGGTATCGTGTGGCATGACCCGTCTTCAGGTGTTTCGTCGCATCCGGTTTCCCTTGGCAATCCGCCAGGCGTTTCCCGCCTACAGCAACGAACTGGTTCTGGCCATCAAAGGCACCAGCCTGGCTTCCACGATTGCTGTGATGGAACTCACGGGAATGGCGCGGCGTCTGATGAGCCAAAGCTACCTGATTGTCGAAACCTTTGTTATCGCGGGCCTGCTGTACTTGATGATCAACGTTACCCTGCTGGGATGCGCGTGGTTGTTCGAGCGCAGCCTCAAACTTCAGGTGAGGTCTTCATGATGCGATATTGCTTTCGATCCGGCACAACCGTTTGTGTGGTGATGGCGGGATGCTTGGCGGCACCCCTTGCCGCAGTTGCCAGCGGCACTGCCGTGGTGCAGACACGGCAGGATACGGCCACGTTGTCGTGGCAAACTGACGGTCCTGTGCGCCTGGGGCGTCAAGGCCAGAAGGACTACGTTGTCGTGCGTGACGGCAAACCGTACACAGTTACATACAAGATGGGCGGCCCCGTGGTGATGGAAATGGGGGGGCTGGTGCAAGGCCTCAGCGCACTGACGCAGTCACAAGGCCAATACACACTGCCCGATCACGTCAATTCGGTGCGTGATCTGCATAAAGTCGAGACCATCGCAGGTATTCAGGGGCACGTATATCAGCTGAACTACACTGACACACAGGGCAAGGCGCATGTCACCGATGCTGTATTAACGGATCAGGTGGCCGTTGTTGACATGAGCACGACCTACCTGCACACCTTGCAGGCCCTGATGAGCTCGGACAGTGCCCAGCGGCTAGCCAGCGCCCTGCCCGCGCAGCGTCGCGGCATTTTGCGCATTGGGCAGGATTTCACCTTGCAATCAATTTCCACGCAAACGCCGCCGGCCAGCCAGTTTGCGCTGCCGGCAAAGCCCACCAATTTGCAAAACCTGCTTGAGGGGCTGCAAGGTCTGACAGGACTGCAAAAGCACTAAGATGCCAGATACACATGCAGCGCCCATCCACCGGGTTCCGGCCTTCGTTACTGTTGGCCTGGCATTGATCATGACATCGGTGGATTCGACAATCGTCGCCACCGTTTTGCATGAATTGCAACAAGGCCTGGATACCTCCATTAACTGGGCTGGCTGGACACTCACCGCATTTGCGTTTGGTTTCGTGCTGATGCTGCCCGTTGCCGGCAAGCTTAGCGAGCGTCTGGGCCGCCGGCGTGTATTTCTCATTTCAATCAGCGTGTTTACGGTAGCGTCGCTGCTGTGCGGCCTCACCAGCAATATCGCAGTCCTGATTGTGTTGCGCGTCCTGCAGGCGGCCGGCGGGGCCGGCATCACTCCTTCCGCCACAGGCATTGTTGTTGATTACTTTGGTAATAGCCGCGATCGGGCGGTGAGTCTGTTTGGCAGCATTTTCCCCATTGGGGCCATGATCGGGCCCATTTTTGGTGGGCTGTTTGTCACCTACTGGAACTGGCGCGGCGTATTTTTTGTCAATGTGCCCATTGGCCTGCTAATACTGTGGATGACCCTGCGATATATCCCGCCAGACCCACCCCGAAGCCAGCGCCCTGACGCTCGAATGGATTACCCGGGCATTGCCTATATTGGCGTGTGTTTGCTGGCAGGCATGCTGGCTGCCAGTTTTCTGGGAGAACACAATGTTCCGTTTGGTTCACCACGCATTTTGATCCCGGCAGTGCTGGCCTTGTTGGCTGGCTGGCTGTTTTTCTGGCATATCCGTCGCAGTGATCATCCTTTTATTGCGCCTCCACTGATTTACGGGCCTGGCTTTGGGGTGGTGAATCTGATCAACGTGCTCTACGGCGGCATCACGATCGGTGCGGTGGCGCTGATTCCCCTATATGCCACCAACCGGTATGGCTTGAGTGCCCTGCAAGCCGGCTCTTTGCTGGTCTCTCAAGGCGTGGCGGCTATTGCGTTCTCACTGGCATGCACGATGGCTATCCGCCGTACCGGATATCGCGTTCCTTTGTATATTGGCGCCAGCCTGATCGGCCTGGGGATGCTGCTGGTGGCTTTGCCGCCCTGGTTTGGCCTGTCACCTTTTACCTGGTTGATGGCCGTCACATTTTTGCTGGGGATGGGTACCGGCACGGTGAACCCCGCCAGTAGAAACGCTGGCTTGCAGTTGGCGCCAAAATCCGCAGCCATGCTGGCAGCCATCAGAACGCTGTCTATTCAGGTAGGCACCATCACTTTTATTTCGATTGTCACCATGGTGCTGTCCGTATCCTCCGACCCCGGCATCAGCCAGGCCTGGCTCTATGGCTTCTGGGCAGTGCTGGTGGCGGCATCAATGCGGCTTATTGCGTCGGTGCCCGAGCACCATGGTGCCTGGTAAGCGCTGTTTTTTACAGCTTACCTTGAAGCATTGACGTCGTGCTTTACCCCTGCTCAAGTAGGCATACTCGTGCCTATACTGCGTCGGGCTGGCATCATATCGACTTTCTCCTCTTTTGTGGTTTGCACCATGAGACACCCTCTTTCAGTTGCCCGCCTGGCGCTGTCCGCCGCCGCATTGACGTGCGCCCTGGCGCCTGCACAGGCGGCCGGCATTTCAGATAACGTTATCCGCATCGGCTTCATTACCGACATGTCGGGTGTCTATGCCGATGGAGACGGGCCCGGAGGCGCACATGCCATCCGTATGGCTATCGCGGACGCTGGTGGCCAGATAAATGGCCACCCTGTCGAGCTTTTGGTAGCTGATAGTCGCAACAAGGCGGATGTGTCCTCTGCCCTGGCCCGCGACTGGTTTGATAACCAGAAACTGGATTTGCTGATTGGCGGAACAAGCTCTGCCGCCAGCCTGGCGATGTCTGCGGTGGCCGCCGAAAAGAAAAAGCCTTTCATCACCTCCGGGGCAGGCTCTTCGGCCTTCACCAACGACCAATGCAACCCCTATACCATTCAGTACACATATTCCACGCGTGGCCTGGCCCGCGGGACAGGTGCGGCGGTGGTTCGCGAGGGTGGATCCTCCTGGTTTTTCCTCACCACCGATTACACCTTTGGCCATGAGCTCGAGCACGATACGGCTGCCGTGGTCAAAGCCTCGGGTGGAACCGTGTTGGGGTCGGTCCGTACACCACTGGGCACCCCGGATTTCTCCTCGTTTTTGTTGCAAGCACAAAACTCCGGAGCCAAAGTCCTGGCCTTGGCAAATGCCACGGCAGATTTTGTCAATTCCTTAAAAACAGCCGTCGAGTTTGGCCTGACCCGTACCATGATTCCGGTGGGGCTGACTGCTACTTTGCTGGACATCCACGCGCTGGGCCTGGAGGTTACCCAGGGTATGTATTTCACGGTGCCGTGGTACTGGAACAAAAATCCGGACTCTGAAGCGTGGTCGAAGCGCTACCTGAAGGATATCGGGCGCATGCCCACCTATGGCCAGGCCGGTGATTACTCCGCAGCCACAAGCTATCTCAAGGCGGTGAGCCAAGCAGGCACCGATGACGCCGACACCATCATGGCATGGCTCAAATCGCATCCCGTAAACGACTTTTTTGTTGATCATGGGGTCATCCGCGCCGATGGTCGGATGATGAACGACATGACACTGCTGCAGGTGAAAACTCCGGCCGAGAGTACCGGCCCCTGGGATCTTCATAAAGTGGCGGCAGTCATTCCCGCCGAAACCGCTTATGGTACGCTGGACGAGTCCACCTGCCCGATGCTGAAAACAGCCATCAAAGCGCAATAAAGGCTGGGTCGACGCGCCATCATGGCCTACCCGGTGATATCGTAAGCAGTCTGCTTCGTGCTTCTCGATATCAAGGTCACTACCATGCTCGCCTACTTTGCCCAGATTCGACACAACGCCCTCCAGATCCAGCCACAGCAAGTATCCACGCCTGCGCCCGGCCCACAGCAATTATTGGTGCGGGTACGTGCAGCAGGCTTGAACCGCGGTGAAATCCTGGCACTGCGTCAATCTGCATCTCGGCAACCCAAGCCTTTGGGTGCCGAGGCTGCGGGTGAGATCCTGCAACTGGGCCCGGATTGCGCTGGATTCAATCCGGGCGACCGGGTGATGGGGCGCTGTCATGGGGCCTTTGCCGATGCTGTCCTGATGGATGTTCAGGATGCCATGAAGGTACCCGACACCTTGTCCTGGGTGCAGGCAGGCGCCCTGCCGATCAGCACGCAGGTGGTACACGATATGTTGATTGGCCAAGGGCACCTTGCTGCGGGTGAGTGGCTGCTGATTACCGGTGTGGCATCTGGTGTAGGCGTAGCGGCATTGCAACTGGCCAAATCACTGGGTGCCCGTGTAATCGGTACGTCAGGATCCTCAGACAAATTGGCGGCTCTCCAACCCCTAGGGCTTGATCTCGGGATCGCCACGCGCCGCACTGATTTTGATGACACCGTGCTGGCCGCCACCGACGGCCAGGGCGTCAACCTGGTGGTCAATATTGTAGGGGCCTCGATGCTGCCCACCTGCATACGTGCACTGGCGTTTCAGGGCCGCCTGGCGATGGTGGGGTATATGGATGACGAGCACGAGGCCACGCTGGACATCCGCGCGGTACATAGCCAGCGGCTGCACCTGTTTGGGGTGTCCAGCAAGCGTCTCAGCCCATCTCAACGGCATCGTATTGTCCAGGGGGTCGTCGACGATATCCTGCCCCGGATGGCCGATCCGGCCATGCAGCCACTCATCGACCGTGTCTACCCCATGTCCCAACTGGCCGAAGCCCTGGAGCGTATGGAAGCCAACGCCCAGGTAGGCAAAATCGTGATACGTGGTCTGGATTAAAAAGAGTCCTGCACCAACGGCGTCATTGCTGCTGAGCAGTGACGTCCTTTTGCATGCGCTGAACATCTGCGGGCCAGGTGCTCTTGATGTAGGTTAGTACCGCGACGATCTGGTTGTCGTTTAGCACGCCGCCAAAGGCCGGCATATCGCTTTGATAACCTGGCGGTGCCGTACGCCCGGGCACCAGGCCATGTTTAACGAGATCGAACAGCACAGCGTCGGGATGGTGCCAGGTGTGCCCCGTCTGATCGTGTGGTGGCGCAGGCAATCGCCCGTTGGCCATGCGCTCGCGCCAGCTTGGCTGGCCTTGCAACATTGCGCCATGGCAAGCTGCACAGCTGCTAGTGTAGATCGCTTGACCCTGGACGATCAGATCTTGATCTGTGGCATTGATCAGCGTTTTGTGTGACGCCCCGCCGGCAAGAAATACGTAGGCGCCAATACCCACGCCGGCAACAACAATTGCAGCCGTGGCCCATACTTTGGAAAAACGTGTCATTGGCACGAATCATCACCTGCCGTGTTAAGAGTTGGGGCACAAGCTTAATGCTTACCATAGTGGGAAGGTCAAGGCACGGCCCCAATCATTCAACCTGCTTAAAACGTCAGTTCGCACGCTCCACCAACGCACGCCTGGCTGGCCAACTGATCCGCATCCGTGTAGCGAGGCTCACCTAACCTTTGGGCAAAATCGATAGGTACCAGGGTATTGAGTATGCTGTGCCATTTGTGCAAGTTATGGCAATCTTTCAGGCAAAACGAAGTTTGCAGAATATCGCCACCAAAGTAGTTGTGCGCAAATTTCTCAAAGCGGCGCACCCAATCGCGTTTCAGCAAATCGCTGGCATTATCGGACAGCGTCAGGCCCTGCCCAAGGGCAGTGTCGCAGGCCAGCCAGATATTATCGTTAAAGGCGTGCAGTCCATCGACGATCAGCCCTGAGGCGAACATGGCCCCCTGGCCGTAACGGGCCGTGATCTGTTCAGCTGTATGGATTTGCGTAAACGGGGCTTGTGGGTAGGCCCGATCGCCATGCTGCGCCAGTAGCGACACACCCGCAAACCACTGGCGATTATCAAACAAATATTGTTCAAGCTGGTCCCAGTCGTCTACGGTGACGGTATTGGACACGTTATGCCGCAAGCCCGGTTCTCGGCAGAGTGCTGGATCGGTGCCCTGGGCAACCCAGCTGCGCTGTACCTTTTTTACGTATTCCAGCTGCTGTATGCCCAGTAGTTGATCTTTGAATAAAGAGCCCACCTTGGGGATCATGGGAAACGCTACGACGATATCCTGTTGATTCCAGACGGATGCCTCGCACATTGTGGGGTTTTCTTGCTGCAGCAGCCGGGCCACTTCGTCCATGCTGTTCATCTGCACATGCCGCAGGTAGCGTGGTGCGTGTTCGCCATGAATACCCGAGGCCGTGCCCAACAACACCGAAGCGTTGCCGCTGGGCTTGACGCAGGTGGTGCGGGCCGCAGGCCGTATCCCCAACAGGCCCGCAACCTGCCGGTTGGTGGCGCGTACCAGGTCGGCGCCTTCGCGCAGCAGGTCTTCATCAAACAACACCTTGGGGTTGTTCATCCAGCCTGTGATGGAGACCCCGATCAGGGCCTCGCGTTCGGTGATCTGGCACGAGGCATCGTCCAGGTAGTGGAAATCGGTATATCCAGCTTGCAGGGTACCCAAGACGGACGCAGCATGGCACGCCTGCAGAAAGACCTCGCGTGTGGTGCAAGCGGCGCCGTTGATTTCAGACAGGTTGCAGAACTGAAAGCCGGAGCGGCCATCCTCTGCTACCGGATACAAGCCGATTTCCACGCAGGGGTTAAAGCCAAAATCCAGGTTATCGGTAAATACAAAGCCAGGTTCGCCGTAATCACGCACCGAGCGCATGATGCGTGCCCACTCGGCCCGGGTGAGTTGGTCGCGCTGGATAATGACCGAATTATTGCTGCGTCCGCGCTGTGGATTATCCACGTACCAGTTGCCTGTTTTAGCCGCCAGCATGGCTTCGTCGTTTTTATCAAACAGGCAGATGGTGGCGGAACGCCGCACTCCGCCAGACAACACCGCATCGGCCATGTGCATGACAAAGTCGTACACCACAATGGGAGACAGCACTTGTTGCCCTTGAGCCAGTACGCCTTCAATCAGGGCTTCGCAGCGCTCCAGCGCCCGGCGAAGGCCGTCTGGCCCTGGTGCCTTGAAGCCGCCGCTGATCATCGAGCCTGCCGGGCGGATACGGCTGTAATCAAAGTGCACCGGCGCCCCCTGATAATCAGGAAACGCCCCACTCCGGACAAAATACGAAGACAGCAGGACACCAAAGGCATCGGCCCAGCCCTCGATGCAATCCGGAATCTGAAAAATACGGGCTTGGCCGGCCGCACGTGCAGCGATGGGTGGCAATTTTTGGACGTGCCGAGGTTGCACCGAAAAACCAACACCGCAGCCGCACAGCAGCAAGTACATGGCTTCCTGGAAAAACGCGGGCCGGTCTGCGTAGGAAAAACTGCAGTTGTACATCTTGGCTTCGTGCTTGCGAATCTGCTCGCCGCCAAATTGCAGGGCACGCTGCGCGCCTAGTACAAGTTGGTTTTCGTAGGCGCTCTGGGCCTGTGCCATCAGTGCAGAGAGTTCTGGCGTCAGGCGATGTGCGTACTTCTCTTTGTGCATGCGCATCACCCGCTCAATGGCCCTGGGCCAGGTTTCGTAGGCGTTATGGGCTTCATCCCAGCGGGCATAACCCATGAAGAATTTACTTTGGGCCAGCATCTGCTGGCCGATGTCTGGCGATACGGGTTTGATTTGCATGGATGGTCGCTCTTTTAAGTGGGCGTGAGAAGACCGCAGAGGCAGACCAAAATGGCTGCGATGACTGCGACATGACGCTTGGTTTGTTTCTGCTTATTAATACTATATATTGTGCATTATTTATTTTTTAATACAACATATAGTATTTTTGCCGAGCAAACATATCCTTAACATACGTTAAGAATACGGTATTAAAAAGTGTGTTTGGCAGTGTGGATATGTCTTTTGTGCCGTACGCCATGCTCGGCTGTCAGCCCTGCTCGCTGGACCAGCATCTGATGTTCCAATACGGGTCAGTTCGGCATATTTAGCCTTTAATACAGCGCTATAAACGTACAGCTGTGGTGTTTGGGCCTCAGTTGCTTCTGGGCCCCAGCACAATAAGGCTTACACCGACCAGGATTGTTAATACGCCCGCCAGATCCCAGCGATCTGGCCGTTGGCCCTCTACAAGCCACAACCAGCAAAGAGCAATCGCCACATACACCCCACCGTATGCTGCGTAGGTACGTCCCGCTGCAGTTGGGTGCAGTGTCAGCAGCCATACAAACAGCGCGAGTGAAACGGCTGCAGGTACTAGCAAAAACGCTGAGCGTCCTTGTCTGATTACCAGCCAGGGAAGATAGCAGCCAACAATTTCGGCGACAGCGGTTACCGCAAATAGCGAGACTACTCTGAAAAAGCCAAGTGAGGGTTCCATAGCTCGGGATTGTGCACCATCTAAGGAGAATGATGATGCTGATGGTGAATGTCCGGGTAATGCGGATGACGGTGCGTGATGGGCCTATGCTGATGCAGGTGGGTGTGGGGTTCCGTGCCGTCCCAGGGAAAGTCGTGTTGATGCTGGTGGTGCTCATCATGCACATGCGGATGGCTATGCACCAGTGCGTCGTGCGTGTGCATGTGGTCGTGGCGCTCAGTGAGGTGCAACCAGACACCAACTGCCATCAACAGGGCGGCAGCCCAGAATATGATGGAGGTTGCTTCACCATAGCCGATGATGGCGATGACAGCGCCCACGAAGGGCGCCGTAGAGAAATAGGCTCCTGTGCGTGCAGAGCCCAGGCCACGCAGCGCCAGCACGAAAAGCACGAGGCTCACGCCATACCCCGCCAGGCCCAGTCCCATGGATTCGGCCGCCAGTGGCCATGCGGGCAGAGAGTAGCCCAGGGCCAACGCAATGGCAGTATTGGTGGCACCAGCCACCAACCCCTTGGTGCCGGCCAGAAACAGTGCATCTGTCGCCGACACCTTGCGAGTCAGGTTGTTGTCCAATGCCCAGCACAGGCAGGCAGCCGCCACCGCAAGATTGCCCAGCGCACTGCCGGATGCAAGCCCCCCACCCTGCGGGACTGCCAGAGAAAGGCCGCCTGCAACAATGAGACACATGCCAAGAATGATACGTTGATCGGTATGTTCGTGAAACACGATCCAGGCGAGTACGGCTGTGAGGACAGCTTCCAGATTAAGAAGCAAAGAGGCCTGCGCAGCAGAGGTGTAACTTAGCCCCACCATCAGGAGGACTGGACCGAGAATCCCTCCAAAGACAATGGCGCACGCAAGCCAGAGCCATTCTGGCCCGCTCAGGTGG
Organism: Castellaniella sp. FW104-7C03; assembly: GCF_040276085.1. Lineage (NCBI taxonomy): Bacteria > Pseudomonadati > Pseudomonadota > Betaproteobacteria > Burkholderiales > Alcaligenaceae > Castellaniella > Castellaniella sp. FW104-7C03. Next base: position 127,223 of record NZ_JBELOK010000009.1, on the reverse strand, counting down.
GGTATATCAAGCCTGCGTGATTTCGCCAGGCGAAACACCCACAGGCCGATGCCACTGCCGAGATAAAGCAAGCCCGCAAGCATGACGGGTGGCATATCGCCTACGAGCTGCTTGGCAAACGGTGTGCTGGCACCAAACAGGGCCGCGGCTGCAAGTGCCGCGCCTGCTGAGCGGGTCAGGTTCATGGCGTGGCCAGCGTCAAAACAGGCTGTGACTGCATTACCTTTCCTCAACTTTAGCCAAATCTGCCACTGGTTTGTGGCCGTGACCGCACACTGCATGTCACAGGTACCTTGGGCAGATCAAAACCCGGGCGTGTGTCCCCATAACCGTAAAAGCTACCTGCATTTTACAAGCCAACTGCGTTCAACAAGCAGCCACGCGCAAACCATGTGGGCTGCACATTGTCGATGACGTGCCTGTACGGCCTCAGGCCACCAGGATTCTCCTTAAATACCCCGTATTTCAGGTTGACGTCAGGATTGCCAACAGCTAATCTACGTGCGAACGATTTCTATTCAGCAAAAATATCTGGTGGCTGTTCAGCCGCCTCGCCTCCCACTTACCAAGGATATGTCGATGAAATCTCTCGCTCTACGAGCTGCCGCTGTTGTCTTGGCGTCCACCTTTGCCGCCCCAGCGGCTTTGGCGGCACAAGAGGTCAATCTCTACACCACGCGAGAACCGGCTTTGATCCAGCCGTTGCTGGACGCCTTCACCAAAGACAGTGGGATAGAAGTCCGGACAATCTTCATCAAGTCTGGTTTGCTGGAACGCGTGCGCTCTGAAGGCGAGCGGTCCCCCGCCGATGTGCTCATGACTGTCGATATCGGGAATGTGCTGGATCTGGTTGGCGCCGGTGTGACCCAGCCCGTGCACTCAAAGGCCCTGGAAGAAGTCATACCGGCCAACCTGCGTGGCAAGGATGGCCAGTGGTTTACGCTTTCCCTGCGGGACCGAGTGCTTTACGCAGACAAAAACCTGCCGCTGACAACTTTCACCTACGAAGAACTGGCTGATCCGAAATGGAAAGGCAAGGTTTGCATCCGCTCGGGGCAGCACCCTTACAATACCGCGCTGATCGCCGCAATGATTGCTCACAACGGGCCTCAGGCTACGGAGACCTGGCTTGAAGGTGTCAAACAGAATCTCGCCCGCAAAGCAGCTGGGGGCGATCGTAACGTTGCCAGGGATATCCTGGGCGGCATCTGCGACATTGGTATCGCCAATGCATATTACGTCGGCCGGATGAAAAACGATAAGCCCGGCTCGGAAGGTCGCGCCTGGGGGGATGCCATCAAAGTTGTGCGCCCAACCTTCGCCAGCAATGCTGATGGCGGCACCCACGTCAACATCAGCGGCGCTTCGCTCGCCAAGAACTCACCTAACCGTGGCAACGCAGTGCGCTTTCTGGAGTACCTCATCTCGCCCGAAGCCCAGGCGATCTATGCCAATGCAAACTACGAGTACCCTGTGCGTGCCGGCGTAAAAGTAGACCCCGTCATGGCCGCGTTGGGGCCTCTGAAGGCTGACTCGCTGGACCTGGTTGAAATTGCCAAGCATCGCAAACAGGCAAGTGAGCTGGTGGATAAAGTCGGCTTCGACAACTAAGGTTTTACAATTGAGTGTGCCGAATCGGATCCATGGGTTCGATTCGGTCTAAGTATTTTTATATGGCGAGAGTCCTTTGGGCCAGCGCATTTCCAACCCCCCTTTGCCCTATGCTCTTGCCTGAATGAAAATCCACAACCTTCGCTATTCTCGGGCGGTCCGAGGATCATGGGCTCCATCTGGAGCCATTCTCATTAGCCTGGCTGTCATTACCCCCATCCTTGCCTTGGCTTGGCACGCACTGGGGAGCGATCTGGATCATTGGCAGCATCTGGCGGGCACGGTGATGCCAGCCGCTTTGCGCGATACAGTGATTTTGCTGGCTGGAGTTGGTCTGGTGGTCAGCCTGCTGGGTGTCGGGAGCGCCTGGTTGGTCACTGCTTATGATTTTCCGGGCCGCTCGATACTTGCCTGGGCTTTGTTGCTCCCGCTGGCTGTGCCAACATATATCATGGCCTATGCCTACCTGGATCTCCTGCATCCGATCGGGCCGGTGCAATCCATGCTGCGGGCGTGGTTGGGGTATGCCAGCCCGCGCGAGTTCAGGTTGCCGGACATCCGTAATATGATCGGCGCCATCCTGGTGCTGGGCTTTGTGCTTTATCCGTATGTGTATCTCACCATGCGGTCCATGTTTCTTACGCAGGCATCCAATCTGCTTGAGGCCGCCCGGACATTGGGCGCGCATAAGGCAGAGGTGTTTCGGCGCGTTGTATTGCCACTTGCCAGGCCAGCCTGGGCCATTGGGCTGAGCCTGGCCCTGCTGGAGACACTCAATGATATTGGCGCCTCAGAATTCCTCGGTGTGCAAACCCTGACTGTCTCGGTTTATACGTCGTGGACCACACGATCAGATCTGGCTGCGGCTGCGCAGATTGCGCTCACCATGCTGGTTATCGTGGTTGGGCTTATTCTCATGGAACGAAAAGGACGTGCGCGCCAGCGCTTTGCCAATGCCCAGCGCATGCAGCCAATGCGCGCACGGGTATTGCGTGGTACGCCTGCCGCTATTGCGCTTTTGCTTGGTCTGTTACCGATTTTTGTGGGCTTCGTGTTTCCAGCCGCCTACCTGGTCGCCGAAGTCGTGCAGCGGTTTCATGAAGGACACGGGATATCCGATGCGCTAAGCCGCAGTCTTTCCAGTACTGTTATGCTCGCTGCGCTGGCGATGGTAGTTACGGTTGCAGCGGGCCTGATGGTTGCCTGGGCAAGCCGCATGCTTCGTGAGGGTGCCTGGCGTCAACCCGCAAGATCGATGGCGCGTGTCGCAAGCCTGGGTTACGCGGTGCCGGGCACCGTACTGGCGATTGGCTTATTGACTCCGGTGATGCTGATTGAACAAACACTTGGCGAGCTGATAGGCGGCCAGGGCCTGTTTCTCATGGGGTCTGCAGGGCTGCTGGTCATCGCTTATACCATCCGGTTTCTCGCGATCCCGGTTGGCGCGATAGAGGCTGGTCTGACGCGAGTGCCCGTTTCACTGGAACACGCGGCCAGAACTTTAGGAGCCAGCCCTGCCAAGGCATTGTGGCGCATTCACCTGCCGTTGTTGCGCCCTGTCCTGGCGGCCAGCGCATTGTTGGTTTTTGTTGAGGTCATGAAAGAATTGCCGGCCACGCTATTGTTGCGCCCTTTTGATTTTGACACATTGGCCACGTGGCTATACGCGGAAGCGTCCCGCGGGAGCTATGAAGAAGGTGCGGTGGCGGCTTTGGCCATCGTGCTCGCCGGCCTGTTGCCTGTGATTCTTCTCGCCCGGACAAATCTTTCCTATGGACATCAGAAGCAATGAGTTCAATTCAATCTCCCGCCCCAGCGGGACAGACCGGCGGTGATGATTCATTCCTGAATCTGTCGCACGTCAGGATCGCCTACGAGACACCTGACGGACCCGTTACGGTGATCCATGATTTTTCTTTGTCGCTTCAGCGAGGCAGTGTTGGGTGTTTGCTAGGCCCGTCAGGCTGCGGAAAATCGACAGTTCTCAGGGCAATCGCTGGATTCGAGCCTGTTATCGGTGGTGTTCTGTCACTGGGTAATAGAACCTTATCGTCGCCAACCACACATATCGCGCCGGAAGATCGGCATATCGGCCTGATGTTTCAGGATTACGCCTTGTTTCCACATCTGACGATAAACGAAAATATTGGATTTGGCGTGCGCGGGGTTTCTCGCGCTGAGCGTATGTCCCGCGTTCAGGAGATGCTGGAGATCGTGCACCTTGCGGACATAGGCCGCCGCTATCCACACGAGCTCTCGGGGGGCCAGCAACAGCGTGTGGCATTGGCCAGGGCACTGGCGCCCTCGCCCGAACTGCTCCTGCTGGACGAGCCGTTCTCGAATCTGGATGTCAATACCCGCACCCATCTTGCCAGTGAAGTGCGCGACATCATCAAGACAACAAATCGAACCGCCATTGTGGTGACACATAACCAAGACGAAGCGTTCGCCATAGCGGATCAGATCGGCGTGATGTGCGATGGCTGCTTGGAACAATGGACGGTTCCATCCTCCCTGCGTCTCAAACCCGCCTCGGATTATGTGGGCCGCTTCCTGACCGATGCCATGAGTCACTCGCAGGCTGGCTAGTCTGCGTATTTTCCATACGCTGTGGTAGTGTCCTTATCCACCATGATCGAGCGGCATAAGGCGCCGGGCTGATACCATGGTGGTATTCACACAATACGGAGAAGATCAATCACTAGGCCCGAAGTGGAAAGGTGCTTGATTGGTGAGCTTAAAGTAATAGTTTAAGTTTGTTTAATATATATTTGATTAATAACGATATTTGTAATCGAATGAAACTCGCCACCTGCACTTCGGATTAGCGTCTCAAGTTGCGCCAATACGTTCCTAACATGCTGTTATTTAACTACAACGTCTTGAATTTCAGCTTCTGAGCATGCCATGATGACCCCTGGCATCACACCCTTTCCGGGTAGCTAGGTGGGTAGCTAGCAGCGATTCAGATCGCTAGCTACCCAGGAACACCTAGCCAGGGGCAGTCTTGGCAAATTCAACGAATAAACTCAACGACATCCAGCTTCGCAACTGGGTGGCGCAACGCAAACCCGTCGCCCGATCTGATGGCGGCGGGCTGACTTTCACGCTCTCTGGTTCCGGTACCGCGACATGGGTACTGCGCTACCGGTTGGGCACCCGCCACAACGGTCAGGCTGTACGGCGTGAACTCACGCTGGGCAACTATCCCGACATCTCATTGCGAGAAGCCAGGATTCTTGCAGGAAAACACCGTGCAGCCATTGATGGCGGTAATGATCCAGCCATCGAAAAACAATCCGAGAAAACACGGGTTCGAGCCGATTGGACCATCCGTGAACTGGTGAAGGACTATCAGGACAAGGTTCTGGTTGAACCAGATTACGCGGCGGACACAATCGAGTATCGAAAGTCTGACTATGAGCAAGTCATCCTGCCCCACCTAGGCTCCCGACTGACCTCATCCGTCACATCCATAGACATCGTGGGGATGCTCGTAGAAGCAAAGCGCACCTGGACCGTCAGCAAACGCATCCTGACCTCGGCATCCATGCTTTTTGATCATGCCTGCGGCCAGATGCTGATTCCGGCAAACCCCTGCACAGGGATTCGGTTGTCGGCCATCATGGGACCACGCCCTCCAGTTCGCCAACGCATCATGCTGCAAGAAAATGAGCTCCGGGCATTGCTGCCGGATATCGACATCATTGGCATAGAAAACGCACTGGCCTTCCGTATCCTGCTCGCCACCTGCGTGCGTGGCATCGAACTGGCAAGCGCCAAAAAAGAGGATCTGTTTCTGGATCGCGGCGTCTGGTGGATTCCAGATGAGGCGGTCAAAACAAGAAAAGGATTCCTGGTTCCCATCGTGCCTGCCGTTGCCGCCTGGTTTGAAGCGCTGATTAACCTGTCCGGCGAATCCATCTACCTGCTGCCAGCCCGTCAGGAGCGACGGCGGCGCAAGCACCAGGGAGACATCCACGTTGGAACCACAACCCTGTGGGCCGCTTTCAAACGTGCCTTTGACCGCCAGGACATTCCGATCAGGCACTTTACGCCACACGACACCCGATCAACCGCCAAGGGGCACCTGAGAAACATGGGTGTTTCTCGGGAAATCTCGGAAATCGCGCTGAACCACACGCTCAAAGGCATGGAGGCCATCTACGATGTCCGCGAAGAAATCCCCGAGCGGCGGCAGGCGCTGGCCATGTGGGCGGATTTTCTGATTGCCTGCGAGACAGGAACGTCATCCCCCCAGGCATCCAAGCCCACGATCAGCAATATCATCCAGTTCAGAAAATTCGCCGGGACCCACGCATGAACCCAAAATTGGAATTCCTTTCGTCACCCGAAGCATGTATAATTAACGGTGACAAGACCCGCCAAGGCTATGTACGAAAGTACACCCTCAAACCGGCGGGTTACTCATTTCTGGCCCGCGAAACAGCAATAAGCAGACGGATGGGCCTGCAATGACACGCCATCCTCTTCCCTTCGCCAAACCGGCAACGACCTATGCCGAACAGGTAGCCATCCTCGAACGGCGCGGAATGGACGTTGATGACCATGCGGCAGCGGAATTCTACCTACAGCACCTGAACTATTACAGGCTCAGCGCCTATTGGTTGCCCTTTGAGGCCACCCACACGCCCCATACCTTCATCCCGGGCACCCGTTTCACGGACGTTCTGAACCTATATCTGTTCGACCGCAGCCTACGCCTGCTGGTGCTGGATGCAATAGAACGCATTGAAGTTTCGATCCGCAGCCAATGGGCTTACCAAGTCTCCCAGCGACACGGCCCCCATGCGTACCTGGACGCCGGATTGGCCGCAAACCGAGGCCGTTGGGAATCCGACCTTACGAAACTGGAAAAAGAGGTTCAAAGGTCCGATGAAGTGTTCATCAGACACCTGCTGGCAACGTATTCGGAGAAATTGCCCCCGGCCTGGGCAGTCTGCGAGGTCATGTCCCTGGGGCTGCTCTCGCGCTGGTACGGCAATCTCAAACCCATGCAGACTCGCAGCGCCATTGCATCAGTCTACGCCGTCAATGAGAAGGTCTTGGGTTCCTGGTTGCACCACCTGACGATGGTGCGAAACACCTGCGCACACCATAGCCGCCTATGGAACCGGGAGTTCACCATCACCCCGCTGATTCCAAAGACCAAGCCCCAAAACCTGCTGCATCAGTTCCAGCCAGGCTCCCGCAAGATATACAACACGCTGACGCTCTTGCTGCACTGCATGGACATCGTCGCCCCGCACCATAGCTGGAGGCAACGGCTAAAAGCCCTGATCGAGCAACACAAGCCACCCACCCGGGCCATGGGCTTCCCACCACGATGGGAGCAGCTATCCCTCTGGCAGTAGCCAGCGCGATGGTCAGGCCGAATCGCTCCATTCTTCCTGGAAATCACCATGAATGAACCTCTCTCCGAAGTCATCCGCATCCGGGTGACCTCGGCTCATGCTGCGCGTCTGGGCGAAGCAGCGGCCATATCCGGCCTGTCACTGTCCAATTACATCCGCCGCCGTCTAGCTGCCGACGACACGCTACAGGAAGAACTGGCGTTGCTGCGCCAGATCGTGGCCGAATTGGGCCAGCTCCGCGACACCCGCACCGCTGCGGTTGAAACCGCCCATCTGGTGCGGGCCATGGCCAAGCCCGAACACATCGCCCTGGCCCAACAAACACTGCTGCGACGCCGCTAACCCCTCCCCGGCCACCCTTCGGCCAACCGCTGTCCCTTCTCCCCAGGAAATCTCCCCATGCACACCCTTCCCGCTTTGCGGGCCAGGACGCTGGCGCTTGCCTGCGTCCTGGCTCCCCTCGCCCATGCCTCCGGCACCGCCGACGCTGATCCGTTGACCGGCATCCCCCGGCTGGCCTGCGAAGCCACGCTCTGCCTGTCGTCCAGCCTGCGTCCAGGCGAATGCAGCCTATCACTGGATCACTATTTCGGCATCCTCAAATACAACCGCCATGGCCTGGATTGGGGTGCGACGGTCGCCGCCCGTCGCGCCTTCCTGGCGCAATGCCCTGCTGCCACGGAATCCGGCATGGCCGACCGGGTGAACACCATTTCACACGGGGCAGGCAAATGCGATGCCGACTATCTGAATCGCAGCTACGCGGACACCGCCTACAAATGGCGGCTGCGCGGCTACCGATACGACGCATCCACCAGCACCCGGGAACCCATCTACGAAGTCCAGCCGTTGCCCACCGTGACGCTGACGCAGTTGCCCGCCTGGTGCGTGGCCTACAACGATCACGCCTGGACTTATGAACTGTCCATCCGCTATGTCGGTCGCCCGAGCATGGGCGGGCGCTGGGTCAAGGCCGTGGACTATGACGCGGCCCAGGCGAAATGGGACGCGGATCACAACGGCCAATGGGCAGCAGGCTGGAATTTCTCATTGTCCGATCCCAGGCACAGGGCCGGTTTCTAAAGGGGCCGCGCCATGCTTTCTGCCCTGGCCTCCCTCGCCCTTGCCTGCGCACCACACATTCACCCGGTCACGCTGGACGCACTGATTCGCCACGAGTCGGGCGCACGGCAATACGCCATTGGGGTGAACAGCAAGCGCCAGGCCTTCATCCAGCAACCCGGCACCCTGGAAGAAGCCCAGCGCACCGCGCAAGACCTGATGGCCCAAGGCGTGGATTTCGACGCAGGCCTGGGCCAGATCAACGTGCGCAACTGGCACTGGCTGGGCTTGGACAGCACAACGGTTTTCGATCCCTGCAAGAATCTGACCGCTGCCCAGACCGTGCTATCCACCTGCTACGCCAGGGCGCTGCGCCACCATCGTCACCCGCAACAAGCCTTGCGGGCGGCACTGTCTTGCTACAACACCGGCAACCTCACGCGGGGCTTTGCCAATGGCTATGTGGGCAAGGTACTGGCTCAGGCGGGCATCGTGGTCCCGGCCCTCAAGTCAGACCCAGACGATGCGGCATCCGCTAACGACGCGCAACCCGCCACGGCGGACAGCCCGGATACCGCACCAGCCCCGACACCCACCCAGCCACCTGGCACCCCGGACGGCTTCACAGCACATCCCATCGCCGATGGCTTTCAGCCACCGGCCCACTGATCCCTCCGCAGCACCGCATCCAGCGGCCCGCAGCCTCCCCCTTTCTTTTCCCACCCCACACCCCAACACGCCTGCCGGCGTCTGGGGCAGGAGTCATGCCATGCAGAATTTGCCACACCTCACACCCCAGACAAGACCGCGACATTTCATGGACAGGCTGGTGACACTCTGGATACTGGCAACGGTCAGTCACGCGACATGGGCGCAGTCTTTGGGCGGCCTGTCTCGCGCCCGAACCACCCTGCAAACCCTGAAAGACAATTTGGACATCATTCTGCCGATTGCCGCCGTCATCATCGGCGTCATCATCTTCGTGCTGTATTCGGCGGAAGTCATGCGAAAGGATGACGCCATCCGCTGGGGCATTGGCGTGCTGTTGGCCGGGTCCGCAGCCGAACTCGTTGTGCTGCTCTGGAAGTAAGCCATGGCGATCCGCACCAGCAGCACACGCGCCGCCCGCACCGGCCACACAGACCAGTCTCCCGACCATCAGCCCCCGAACACCTATCCCGTGTTCAAGGGCCTGGGCCGCAAGGCGACCTTCATGGGCATCCCCACCACCTTGATGCTCGGCGCGTTCGCATGCGTGGCCATCATTGCCATGACAGCCGGGCTGGCCTGGTGGGGACTACTGCTGGTCGTGATGCCCACGCTGGCCATGCTCACCCGCGATGACGACAAAGCCATCGACATCCTCTGGCTGGAACTCAAGACCCGTCGCACGAATCGCCAGCAGCAATTCTGGCGCGGTTCCAGCTATGCCCCGCAGGGCTACCACCGCAACCGGCCCTGGCGCCGTTTGCTTTCCCGAAGGACTCTGCCATGACCGCAGCCACCGCACTGGCCGTTGATGAACGGCTGGTTTCCCGCTATCTGCCCTATTCCCACCATGTCACCGACCGCATCATTGCCTGCGACAACCACGAATACCTGGCGGTCATCAAGGTCGCTGGTCGGGCACCGGACGCCTACGGCCAGGCTGAACTGACAGACTGGATCGAGGCCCTGCACAATGTGCTGCGCGGCCTACCCATGGGCTCGCTCGGCCTGTATTCTCACATCATCCGCAGGCGTGTGACGGAATATCCCGACAGCACGTTTGCACAACCTTTCGCCACCCGTTTTGATGCGGCCTACCGGGCGACATTCGACACCGCGGGGCTAATGGTCAATGACCTGTACCTGAGTGTGCTGATTCACCCCGTCGCAGACCCTGTGCTGGGCACCTTCGCCAGCCTGGAAAAGGCGGATGCAAAACGCCTGGCTCACTGGCAGGATGAATCCATCGAGCGCCTGGACAGCGCCGTGCGGGCACTGACCGCAGGCCTGTACCGCTACGATCCGCAGATCCTCGGCATCGTGGATCGCCAGGGGCTGGCGTTCAGCGAAACGGCTGAATTTCTGGGATTCCTGCTGTCGGGCACCCATCGGCCCGTGCCGATCAGCCGGGAACGGCTGCGCGAAACCCTGCCGCAGGCCCGTCCCATCTTTGGCCGCCACGGCGAGTTGGGCGAACTGCGCACTGTCGCCGGGTCACGCCTCTTTGGCATGATGGAATTGCGCGACTACCCGGAAGCCACCAAACCGGGCCACCTGGACCGGCTGCTGGGCCTGCCCCATGAGTTTGTGCTGACGCAATCCTGGGGCAGTCACACAGGAGCCGCCGCCAAGAAACTCGTCAAGAAACACCACAAGCTGCTTGTGGACTCAGGTGACGATTCGGTCAGTCAGGTCACGCAACTGGCCGAAGTGATGGACGATCTGACATCGGCCCGTCTGGGCCTGGGGGATCACCATGCCACCCTCCTGGTGTATGGCATCTCGGCAGACAGTGTGCGTCAGGCACTGGCGCAGACGGCCACCGCCCTGGCCGAAGACGCCGTAGGCTTCCGGCCCCTGGACCGGGCCTTGGAAGCCGGGTTCTGGGCGCAACTGCCGGGCAACTGGCATTGGCGGCCTCGGCCCGTGCCTGTGACCTCCCTGAATTTCCTGTGCTTTTCCAGCCTGCACAACCAACTGACGGGCAAGCCTGCCGGAAATCCCTGGGGGCCAGCCGTCACCATGCTGAAAACACAGACGGGATCGCCCTTTTTCTTCAACTTCCATGCCTCCACGGAAGACCTGGACGAAACCGGCAAACGCCGCCCGGGCAACACCCTGATCATCGGCATGACAGGCACCGGCAAAACCGTGCTGCAAGGCATGTTGCTGACCCAGGCGCAGAAATTCGGGGCTGCCTGCGTGGTCTGGGACAAGGACCAGGGCATGCAGGTGCTCATCATGGCCCTGGGTGGGCGCTACTTCAACATCCGCCTGGGCGAAGCGACCGGCTGGAACCCGTTTCAGATGGAGCCCACCAAGGGCAATGTCGCCTTCATGGTGCGCCTGGTCGTCTACCTGGCCGAACGCCGGGGCGAAGCGGTCAGCACTCGCCAGCGGGCCGATATCACCCAGGCCGTGCAGCAGCTGGTGACGCTTATCGACCGGCCAGCACGCACGTTTTCAACCCTGAACACCCTGCTTCCGAACCCCTACAGCGAAGACGAGTCGCACAGCACCATCCATGCGCGACTCGCCCCCTGGTGTCAGGGCGGGGAATACGGCTGGGTGTTCGACAATCCCGGCGATCACCTGGATCTGGAGGCCGCGAGCGGCAAGCCTGCAATCTTTGGCTTTGATCTGACCGAACTGCTGGATGATGATGACGTGCGCGGGGCTGCCACCCTGTATCTGAAGCATCGGATCGACGCCCTGCACGACGGGCGGCGCATCATCAATCTGTACGACGAGTGCCAGCACCCCCTAAAGGACGCGCACTTTCAGGAGTCCATGCAGGACGCGAGCCGCACGATCCGCAAAAAGAACGGCGTGCTTGCCTTTGCTACCCAGGAACCGGGGGCCATCACCGAAAACCCGGTGGGGCCGTCCCTGGTGCAGCAGACCGCGACGCTCATCCTCTTGCCCAACCCCAAGGCCCGCGCCCGCGATTACATCGAAGGCTTCGGGCTCACACCTGCGGAATTCGCCCTGCTGCAAAGCCTGGGCGAAGCCAGCCGCAAATTCCTGGTCAAGCAGGGGGCGAGTGTCACCGTGGCGCAGCTGGACCTGTCCGGCTGCGAAGACGAGTTGCTGGTGTTCTCCGGCAGCCCTGATATGGCCGAAATTGCAGAACAGGCCGTGGCCCAGGCGGGTTCGGACCCCGCTGCCTGGCTGCCGGTCTATCTTGCGGCCGTTCGACAGACTCACCGTTAGGCAATCCAGGCCCAAGTCAGGCCGCCATCAAAAAACCACCCAGACCATTTTCGTGACGCCACGAAGATGATCGCCGCACGCGTCCCACACAAGGAAACCACACCATGAAGCATGAATCCCATGCTCAGGATCGGCTGCGCGCGAACGAGTCGCACCGCCGGGATCTGGAACAGTCGAAACAAAACGATCTTCAATCAGCGCAGGATCACCACCAGCACGACCCCGCCTTTTATGACCGTATCGGCCTACCTGACTCCGAACCAAAATCAGGTCACCCCGGAGAACGCTTCCTGATTTCGATCTATGGCGAACGCTGGACACCTGAAGACCGAGAGGCAGGCCAATTCAGCGAAGGCACCGCTGAAATCGAGCGCGAAACGGTCGATACCGACACGCTGCAGCGCATCGGCCAGGACTACGGCCTGGACCTGGCTTCTGCCTCCGATCCCCGCCACACGCCGTATCTCTGGTTTTCATCCAGCACCCCGCGCGAAGATCAGGAGTATTTCGGGCAAGGTGTACACAAGTATTACAGCCTGCACATCCACGAAGTGAATGGCCATCGGCCAGAACCGTCGGACATCCAGCGGATTGCCGATCTCATCGGCGTGCGCTTCGATCACCCTCTGCAACTACAGGCACCGACGCATGAACAGGAGGGCCCCGACCTATGTCTATGACCCCTGCAAACCTTGACCGGCCACCCACCGCTGACGAAGCGATGGGCATGGCCTGGTGGAACATCCTGAAACCGACAGAGCGCGCGACCTGGCTTACAAAAGCTGGGCCCGCCTGCAGCGTGGCCGATGCCTGGGCCACCTTCAAGCGGCACCAGGCGAACCCTACCAACCCATCACCACAGGACACCCCATGAATCGACGACATTTCATTGCCACCGCCGGCGCCACCCTGCTGACCTTCCTGGGCGGATGCAAGACGGAACCGGATGGGGAGAAGTTCGTGGGGTATTGGTTGACCGACCTGGGGCGTTATCCGCCCACCCTCATCCACATCAAGCGCAATGGCGACAGCCTGCTGTTCACCGTGAACGGCTGGAACAACATCGGCAAGGTTGGCTACCGGGTTCACACCGCTCCAGCGACGCCTGGTGATGCTGACAATATTCTGGTCGTGGCAGGCACCAAACACATTGCCTATGACGAAGCCTCCGATCAGATCACCACGGATGGCACAACGGCCAAACGCATTACCCAGGCCGAGTACGAAGCCGAGCTGACGAAAAAGCGCAGCTGATCTACCAGCCAACCTGATGGGCCTACCTGAAAGGACAGGCCCATTCCTGGGTAGCGTCTGCTGCCCATCTTTCCTTGGAGTTCCCATGACACGCTGCAAGCTGCTTGCGGCGGGCATTGCCCTGTCCGCTGCTTTCATGAGCCCAGCCCACGCCAGTGGCATCCCCACCATCGACGCCGCCACCATCGCCCAGCTACAGGAACAGTTGCTCACCGCCCGAGACCAGCTGAAAAACCTGACCGAACAACTGGCGACCGCCAAAAGCCAGCTGGCTGCCTTCACACAGTCCAGTGGCTACGGCAACGTGGTTGGCAACCCGGATATCCGCAACCAGCTGCGTGCGGCCCTGCCCAATAGCGCCCAGGATCTGCTCGACCGCTCCGGTGGATCCAGCCTGGACGGGGATGTGGACCGGATCACCGATCAAGTGATGGCCCCCGTCAATTTTCAGGAGGATCGCCAGGCCCTGTCCAAACGGGCCCTGAACATCGAGGCCACGTCCAAGGCCATGAGCGAACGCGCCTACGATTCGATGACCCGACGCCTGGCCAATGTGGATGCCCTGCAGGACAAAATCAATCAGACCACCAACCCGAAGGAAATTGCAGAACTGCAGGCCCGCATCCAGATCGAACAGGCCAATATCCAGGCCGAACAGGTGCGGATCCAGTTGGCCTCCCAGCAGCTGGAAGCTGAACGTCATCTGCTGCAGGCCCGTGCAGAACGCGTCTATGGCGGATGGTTCGGCAACAAATCGGGCAAGAGCGAAGGCGACGCCGTAAACCCACAACCATAAGGCAAGACCATGGCCGGATTTGAAACTTCCGTCACACCGCCTTCAGATGCCGACAACATTGCACAGTGGGTGATGAGCCAGACAGAAAACGTCCTGAGTGATGCCGTCAACGGCCCTATGCAGGCCCTGTTCGAGGCCCTGATGCCGGTCATCGTCGTGGGGCTTACCCTGCAGTTCGTGATCTACGCCTTTGCCCTGATGCGCGGACAGGGCGGCATGACCGTCACCGAGTTCTTTCGCAAGGCCATCCTGGTGGTCATCATTTCCTTGTTCTTTGGTGCCGGTGGGCTGTACCAGAACGACATTGCCAAAGCCATGGTCGCTCTGCCAGACGACGTGACCCAGCTTGCCCTGGGCACTGGCAGCGTGGCCGAAGAAGTGGACAAGCTGCAGCAGGAAACAGGCGAAGCATCCAACGCCATGATGGGCGCCAGCAAACAGCCCTGGTACAACTTCATGCCATCGACCCGTGAAGTGCTGGTCAGCATTCTGGCCACGCTGGTGAGCTTCAGTTCGGCCATGGTAGGCAGCATCATCATGGTCATCATCGTCGTCTGCAAGGTCGGTATGGCTTTGGTCGTGGCCACCGGGCCCATTTTCATTGCGGCCACCCTGTTTGAGCCCACCAAGCCATTGTTCAACAGCTGGGTTTCTCAGGCCTTGAACTTCGTGTTTCTGGCACTGTTGGCAGGCCTCATCTTCGGGCTGCTGCTGCAGATAAATATCCAACTCATCCAGATGATCGCCACCGAAACCGAAAAAGGCATTACTGATGTGTTGTCGCTCTTTGGTGCTCAGGTATTGGTCGGCATCGCCAGCCTGGTCGTCATGATCATGCTCCCCGGCTTGGCCGCTGGCCTGTCCAACGGCTTCGGCGCTCGTCTGGGTATCGGTGCAGCTGCCCACGGAGCCTTCTCGGTGCTGCGCCTGCGCAGCATGTTGCGCCCCCGCGCCAAGTAATCCCTTCCGGCCAGCCGCTGGTTCGGCCCTCCCACCTCTGATCCGCCTGCCGCACCCCGGCAGGCTAGGAGCCCTGTACCCATGAAATCCTTCATCGCCGTCCTGGTATTCACAGGGCTGCTGGCTGGCTGCGCCTTTCACGCGCCCCAGCCGCCGCAGCCCGCCGATTCTCCCCGCGTGCCAGTGAACGCCACACCACCCTCGTTTGACGGAGCCTGAACCATGGCCGACACCCTCAAATCTGAAGACATCGCTGCCTACCTGGAGCGATCCCGAGGCCTGGAACGCGATCATCTGGGCGAGCTCATTGCCAGTCGCAAACGGGCCTGGCAGGTGGCGCTCGCCGCTGGCACCCTGGCACTGGTAGCCGTGGGCGCGGTGCTGGGCCTCACGCCCCTGAAGCAGCCGCCCGAAATGTATGTGGTGCGCGTGGACGACGCCACCGGCGGCATCGAGCACGTCAGCCGTCTGGGCCAGCCGCTGGAGGACTACGGCCAGCGCATCGCCAAGTATTTCCTGAACAGCTATGTGCTGAACTGCGAAGGCTACAGCTGGCAGACCATTCAGGAGCAATTCGATACCTGCGCCCTGCTGTCTTCGCCGCCCATCCAGACGGCCTACGGCAAACGCTTTGAAGGCCCCGAGGCCGTCACCACCCGCCTGGGCACCCAGGGCACGGTGGATGTGCAGGTGCATTCCATTACGCTCGGGGCCAACCAGGCCGCCATCGTGCGCTTTTCCAAGACCGAGCGCGACGTGACCACGGGCGAGACCAACAAGGTACGCCACCTGATCGCCACCATGGCCTACCAGTACGCCGATGTGCCGCTCACCGAAGCCGTGGCCCGGCGCAATCCGCTGGGCTTTCAGGTAACGCGCTACGACCTGGCCGCTGATCTCTCGCGTTGACGTCAGACCGCATCAGAAGGAAATCCCATGTTTGACCACTTCCCCAGCCGCCAGGCACTGGCCCTGATGCTGAGCCTGGCGCTTGCAGGGCCCGCCCTGGCCCTGGAAACCCCCAGATCCTCGCGTCTGGACCATCGTGTGCGCACTGTGAACTACAACCCGGCCGACGTGATCCAGCTGGACGCCGTAATCGGTGTGGCCACCCACATCGTGCTGGCCCCAGACGAACACTACGTCTATCACGTCTTTGGCGACAGCAGCGCCTATGCCTTCACCTACAAGGACAATCACCTGTTCTTCAAGCCCACGGCCGAGGACGCCAACACCAATCTGATCGTGGTGACTGACCAGCGCGATTACAGTTTCCGGCTGTCCTACAGCGACAGCCGCAGCGCTCCGGCCCTCTATAAGCTCGTCATCCGGTATCCAGACGTCGAAGCCCGCAAGCGCGACCAGGCTGCCCAGCAAGCTGCCATCAAGCGATCCCTACAGGCGACCCCCACCCGCGTTAACTGGCTGGCCTACACCCGAAGCGGCGACGCGGCGATTGCCCCAGTCCACGCCTGGGACGATGGCCGCCAGACCTGGCTGCAATTTGCCCCCGGTGCAGATATTCCAGCGGTCTATCGAGTCACACCCGACGGCCAGGAAGTCATCACCAACTTCCACATGGCCGACGACCGCACCCTGGTACTGCACCGCACCTCGACCCTGTGGCATCTGCGCTTGGGCGATCTGGTGCTCGCCATCCATAACGAGACCTATGGCGCAACGCCGCCACCGGCGCATACCGGGACGACATCGCCAACGGTCAAGCGGCGGATCAAGGGTCAATCTTCACGGTCCCAGTCGGTCGAATCACAGGCAGTAAGCAGCCAATCCTCGAGCATGCCCGTGCCCTCTTTCCGGGTTCGAGAAGTGAGCCCAGCAAGGAATACCCCATGAACGATGAACAACCCCACCCGAAGCTGGAGCGCGAGCCGTTGGAGCGTGAACCCCTGCACCGCGAGCCCCTGGACCTGGGCGCTACCGGCCACAGCGCCCCACGCGGTGCGCGGGCCTTTCTGTGGCTCACCATCCTCGTGGCCGTCGCCGTGGCAGCAGGCGTGCTGCTCAAGGCCTGGAGCCGCGATACCGAGCAGGCCAACACCACCGGCCTGGAGGCCGATCAAAGCGGCATCACCAACCGCCTGACAGCTCCCAAGGTCGAACGCCCGGCCCCAACAATCAAGCCAGAAGCACCGCCTCCAGCCGCAGAACCAAGCCACACCTACTATGTGCCGCCGCCCATGCCTGCCGCACCGCCGCCCGTCGATGAAGTCGCCCAGCGCAGGCTCGCGAGCCCCCTGAATGCCGGTTCCACCGATGGCGGCGCTGCAGCCAGCCACCCCACTGGTCCCGGCGGGCCGCTTGCCGATGCCGGTCCCCTAGCCGACAAGCTGCGGCCGCTGGAGCTCGCCCCTTCTGTCGCAGGCCAACTGGGCAACCGCAATTTCCTGCTCACCCAGGGCACCATGATCGACTGCACGCTGCAAACCAAGCTGGTGAGCACCCAGGCGGGGCTGTTGACGTGTCTAGCCACCCACGACGTGATGAGCACCAACGGCAAGGTGAAACTGATCGACGCAGGCACCAAGTTCACGGGCTACCAGTCCGGCGGGATCGTGCAGGGCCAGGCCCGCGCCTTCGTCACCTGGAACCGGCTGGAAACTCCGGCAGGCGTGATCGTCAATCTTGGGTCACTCGGCACCGGCCCCTTGGGCGAAGCTGGTCTGGATGGCCATATCGACAATCATTTCTGGCAGCGCTTTGGCAACGCCATCCTGCTGTCGCTGGTCGGAGACTTCGGCAGCTGGGCGGCCAACCAAGGGCAGTCTGGCAGCAACAACATCCGCTTTGACAACACCCGCGAAGGCGGCCAGGAGGTCGTCGCCAAGATCCTGGAAAAGTCGCTCGACATCCCCCCAACCCTCTACAAGAACCAGGGCACGCGCATCGGCATCATGGTGGCACGCGACCTGGACTTCAGCCAAGTCTATGACCTTGAACCCATCCCCTGAGCCGCTGCCCTTTGACCGGGCGATTGCGGTCAAGACCTTTCTACGGCCATTGGCCGCCCACCTGGCCGATTCCGCTGTCACGGAAATCGCCATTGTTCGAGCGGGCGAGCTCTACATCCGTGTCCGTGGGGCCTGGCAGCTGCATAAGTGCGGGGCGCTCACCTACCCGCATCTGGAGGCCCTGGCCACGGCCCTCGCAGCCTACAACCACATGGCCCGCGCCCCCATCCTGTCGGTGCTG
This sequence comes from Castellaniella sp. FW104-7C03, assembly GCF_040276085.1. Lineage (NCBI taxonomy): Bacteria > Pseudomonadati > Pseudomonadota > Betaproteobacteria > Burkholderiales > Alcaligenaceae > Castellaniella > Castellaniella sp. FW104-7C03. Next base: position 109,034 of record NZ_JBELOK010000009.1, on the reverse strand, counting down.
CTGCCCGGTGGCGAACGCGGCCAGATCGTGCAGCCTCCGGCGTGCCTGGATGGCACGATGGCCATCAACATCCGCAAGCACACCCAGGCCGCCTTTACGCTCGATGAGCTGCAGGCACAAGGCACCTTCGATTCAGTGGCCGATACGGCGGCCGCATATACGGCAGGTGGCTTGTCGGCCGTGGACCAGCAGCTGATGGCGCTCAAATCAGCAGGCGATATCCCGGCTTTCCTGACCGCCGCCATTCTGGCCCGCAAGAACCTGGTCGTGACCGGGGCTACGGGATCGGGCAAGACCACCTTTGCCCGGTCCCTGATCGATCGAGTGCCCGTTGATGAACGGCTCATCACCATTGAAGACGTACACGAGCTCATCCTCCCACGCCACCGCAACTGCATCCATCTCATGTATGGCGGCACGCGGGGCCGGGTCTCGGCCACCGACAGCCTGGCCGCCTGCATGCGCCTATCCCCGGACCGGATCTTTCTGGCTGAACTGCGTGGGCCCGAGACCTGGGACTACCTGGCCGCCTTGAACACTGGCCATCCAGGGTCGGTCACGACCACCCACGCCAACGGTGCAGCCGATACGTTCGACCGACTGGCCGTGCTCATCAAACAGTCGCCCACGGGTGGAAACCTGGACCTGGCCACCATCCAGGCCTTCCTGCGCCAGACCGTGGACATCGTGCTGTATTTCGAGCGGTTCCAGCTGAAGGAACTGTGGTTCGAGCCGCGACGGCACGGGCCTGGGTAAGCCAACCCGCCCTCTCATTCATCCACGGCCACGCAGCCCCGTCTGCTGGCCCTATCCCCCCTGTACCCGTGTGAGGCGCTGCACACGACCAGGCAGGCCTTATCCGGGCCTGTCTGGAGTTTTCCCATGCTGACCCACACCAGCCACCTGACCCGGTCCCCAGCTGCCGCAGCCAAGCGCCTTGAAGACGCCATGCGCTTTGCCCACCGAAAAGCAGCGGAAGCCAAAACCCAGTCGCCCGCAGCAGGGCTCGATATCCGGCCCTTCGTCGTGCCCGGTATTTCCGAGACCTCTCGTGCCATCCCCAACCATATCGCCCGCTCTGGCATCTTCGCGCCCATCCGGCGTGGGGCCAGCATCATGCACAAGGAAACTGTGTTTCTGTCCGCTCGCAACATCCAGATCACGGGCAGCGGCGAACAGTTATCCGAAGACCATGCCGATATCTGGATGCACGCCATGTACCTGCAAGCCACCTGCCCCGCAGGCCAACAGCCCATTGTGAACCGCGCGGATTTCCTGCGCGGGATTGGGCGCAATACCAGCGGGGCCAGCTACCAGTGGCTGCATGAAGGCATGAAGGATTTGGCCCGTTTTACCCTGTGCATCGAAGCCAGGCGGCCGGATGGATCGGCCAAATACAGCTTTGGCATGCATCCGGCCTGCCGGGTACTGCCCATGATGGGCGGCTTCGACTACGCAGACGGCGTCTACACGCTGGTCATCGACCCGCGCTGGGCACAGATCTTCGGCAACCGGGAATATGCCCTGATTGACTGGGAGACGCGCCAGAAACTACGCGGCAATCTCGCCCGCAGCCTGCAGCGCCTGATCGCCACCTCTGCCGACACGCAGCAGCGCTATAGCCTGCAGTGGCTGAAGGATCGGGCGTACCACACCGGACACCTAAGAAACTTCCGTGCCGCCTTGCTCAAAGCCCTGGAAGAACTGGCCGATTTGAATCTGATCGCCAACCCTCAGATCGGGCTGGAAAAAGGCCGGGAAGTCGCCAGCTGGATCCGTAACAACGGTCGCTCTGCATCGTAATAACAAGGCGCCCAAAGGCCTGAAAGCAGGACCGGAAATTAGTCAAAACCAACCTGTGGATAAGCTATTCCAGCCATCGTAATAAGAAGGCGGGCACATCGTAATAACAAGGCGCTTTATCGTAATAAGAAGGCGTTTTCGTCGTAACAAGAAGGCGGGCACGAGTGCTGAAATGCAGTATCCATGCGGGTTTTCAGCCGTCCAAACCATGCTCTACCTTTCTTCTACCTTATCTCTACCAGAAGCGGTCTGTGGATAAGTCCGTCTGCCGTCCAGCCTGATCACCTCATCCCCACGCCATCTCAGCCTGCCACGCAGCGCAGCCGTTTGCACGGCTGCATCGGTCAGCAAGTGATCAACATCTGCCCGCTCGGGCCACACCCCACCCATTCCCCCATCACCGCCCTGAACCCGCAGGGCCAAGGAGTTCTCATGTCCCAGAACCCACACGCAAATCTCGACACCCGGATGCTTGCCATCGCGCATCGGGCCGCCCGTGAAGGCATCGGAGCGCTCAGCCTTGGCGAAGCGCTGACCGCCGCCCTGGTGCTGGATCGCGGCGACTGGCTGCAGGAGCGCGGCTACAGCATCGCCGACGCCCTGGATCGTATCGGCGGCGACTGGGCCGCCCGCATCCCGACGGTTGCCCGGCAGTTCCAGATGGAGCTGGCCCAGGCCCGGCTGCGCTTCTCGTTCGAGATCGTGCCGCGTGAAGGCGACGGCGAAGGCTACCTGCTGCGCCTGCTCGATCACAACCAGGAAGTCGGCTGCGGGCATTTCCCCGCCCGTGGTCAGTCCGTGCGCTTTGCCGATGATCAATGCGCCTACGACGAAGCCCACGCCGCAGGCCTGGCCTGGCTGGACGGCAAGCAAGCCGCCGTGCTGCCGGCCCTGCATCACTGAATCCCCACCCAAGGCCTTTCATGACTGACAACCCGCTCAAACCCGACCCCATCGCCCGTTATCGTGCCGTGCTGGAAAGCCTGGATCCGCGCCTGCGCCAGGCCGCGAAGTTGCGGGCGCTCTACCCGCTCATCGAGCCCCAGGTGGCTGCAGGCGTGCCTCACGCCGCCATCATGGAGGATCTGGCCGCAGCAGGCCTACCTGTGCGGCACAACACCTACATCACCACGCTGCGCCGCTGGCGCAGGGCCAGGCGGCTGGCCGCCGAAGAAGCAAGTCAGACGACCACTACACCCGCAGCCGAGCACGACGCGACACCCGCTGCCAAACCCACCCCACCACCGCTGGACGCTATCCAGGGGCGACCCAGCCGCATCCAGACCCCAGGGGATCTACGCAAGATCCGCGACATGCGTATCGACCTCGATGCCCTGCGCCGCGAAGGCCTGGCCAACCGAGCCAAGGCATCGCAAGACACCGAAACTCAACACGACAAGGAATGAACCCATGAAAGTCGCAGTCCTGAACTACACCGGATCGGTCGGCAAGACCGTCGTCGCCTCTCACCTGCTGGCCCCCCGCATGAACGGAGCCCAGATCTTTGCCGTGGAGTCCACCAACGAAACCGGGGCAGACCTGGGCCTGGAAGTCGATCAGCTGCGCGGCGAACACTTCGGCAGGCTGTTTCGAGAACTGCTCACCCGTGACGATGCCATCGTGGACGTAGGGGCCAGCAATATCGAGGATTTCCTGAACCACATGATGCGCTACGAAGGGGCCCACGAGGAAATGAGCTGCTTCGTACTGCCCGTCATCAACACCGGCAAGGCCCAGCGCGAAACCATCAAGACCGTGGCCGCCCTGGCCGAGCTGGGTGTGAATCCCGAACGCGTGCGCATCCTGTTCAACCGGGTGGAGTCCAGTGTCGAGGATGAGTTCCCCTCGATCCTGGCCTATGCCGCGAAGACTGGCGAAGTGCAGGCCAATCCCAAGGCTGCCATCTACGAAAACGAAGTCTTCGAGCTGCTGGCCGATCTGCGCACCACGCTCGCCGACGTGTTGGCCGACCAGACGGACTACCGGGCGCTCTTGAAGGCGGCCGACCGCAGCGACCATGCGCGGATTTCGCAGCTTTCCAACCGGCACGCCTTGCGCGCCCTAGCCCAGCCCGTGGATCGGCAGATGAATGCGGCCTTTGCAGCGCTCTTTGCCTGATCCCGCCATGGACACGCCCCAGACCCCAGGCCCGGCTCCGGGCCACGCCCGTACCAAGCTCGATCTGCTGTACTACGAGGTGCTGGGCGAAGTCGCCAGCCTCGTGGATCGGCTCGAAGCGGTCAGCACCAGCCTGGATGCTGCCCAACAGCAAATCCAGACCGTGGCCGACACGCAGCAGATTCTGCCTCAGCAACTGGCCCGGCAGCTCACGAACACCCTGGAAGCCGCTGCCAAGCCCATCCATCAACGGCACCAGCAGGCCATCCAAGCCATGCTGGATGCGACTGGCACCCGGCTGGATCACCTGGCTCAGGAAGCAGCCCACTGCGCCCGCATCACGCACCAGTCGGCCCGGCGCATGGCACTCATCGCCGTGGTCATTGGCGGTGCCGCCGGTGTGCTGGGTGGGCTACTGGCAGGCCTGGCCCTGGGCCAGTGGCTGATCCCCTGATTCCACGAAGGCACCCATGTCTACCCTGATCTCCCCCATCACCCGGCGGCGCATTGCCGCCTTCTCCCTGGCGCTCTTTCCCATCGGAACCTGGATGGCGGCCGCTACCTACGGCAGCGGCATCGCCTGGCGCGACTGGAATCGCCAGATGGCCTGGCATTTCGTGAAGCTTACCCCCGGCTATCCCCTGCTCTACGGGGCGCTGGGCGTAGGCCTGGTGCTGGCCCTGGCCCTGATCCTCTTTGTCGGCCGCACCGCGAAAACTGAAGGTTTCGAGGGGGCCGCCTACAAGCGTTTCGTGCGTGGCACCCGGATGACCACGGCAAAGCACCTGGCAAAGCTCTGCACAGAACCCGGCAAGCAACAGATCGACGTCGCTGGCATCCCCATGCCCACGGCGAACGAAAATCTGCATCTGCTGGTCAGCGGTGCCACGGGGTCCGGCAAATCCGTGCTGCTGCGCAATATGGCAGCGTCTGTGCTCGCGCGATCCCGCAGCCATCGGCACCATCTGCCAGGCCAAACACCTATACGCAATGACCGCATGATCGTCATTGACCCCAATGGCGATCTGCTGAGTAAATTCTGGCAACCCGGCGACGTGATTCTGAACCCGTACGACGCCAGAACCCAGGGCTGGTCCTTCTTCAACGAAGTCCGTGCCGACTACGACTGGAAGCGCCTGGCGCATTCCCTGGTACCCATGAGCCAGGACAAGAACGCCGAAGAGTGGAATGATTTCGGGCGGCTGCTGCTGCGCGAAACGGCGAAGAAGCTGCACCAGCTGCAAGGCACCGAGGCCAGCATCATGGATCTGTTTCGCCTCTGCACCATCGAGGATCCGAAGGTGCTCAAGCAGTTCCTGGATGGGACGCTCGCCGAATCCCTGTTCGTCGGCTCCAGTGAAGCCAGCAAGGCTCTGTCGTCCGCCCGGTTCGTGCTCTCCAACAAGCTGTCGGAACACACCAGCATGAAGCCAGGTCCTTTCTCCATACGCGACTGGCTGGACCAGCCCGGCGGTGGCAACCTGTACATCAACTGGCGCGAAGACATGATGAGTTCCATGCGGCCCCTGGTGTCCTCCTGGGCCGATGTCTTCATCACCTCGATTCTGTCCATGCCCGAAGGCACCGGCAGGCGCTGGTGGCTCTTCATCGACGAACTGGCGAGCCTGGAGGCCTTGCCGTCACTGGAAGCAGGCCTGACCAAAGGCCGCAAGAATGGGTTGCGCATCATCGCCGGCCTGCAGAGCACGTCTCAGCTGGAACATCTGTACGGCAGGACGATGGCCACCACCATTCGGGCGAGTTTCCGCAACCTGGTCGTGCTGGGCGGATCCCGTACCGACCCGCAGACTGCCCGCGATATGAGCGAAAGCCTTGGCAAACACGAGGTCGAGCGGCCAAAATACAGCGTCAGCCGCAGTGTGGATCATCGGAATACGTCGGACAATATGGATCGGACGGTGGAAGACGTGGTGACGGCTGCGCAGATTCAGGCGCTGCCGGTGCTGGAAGGGTATGTGGCGTTGGCGGGGGATTTGCCTGTGGCTCGGGTGCGAATGTCGATTCAGAAGTTTGACGGGCTCGCTGCGTCATTCCAGGATGGAAAATGACTGCAATCGGCCAGCAGTGGGCGTCTAAGTTATTTCTCATGGCAGCCATCCGTGAGCGCATTTTTACTTTTAGTATGCCAAGCAGCCGTCTGTCCGTGCCATCATTGAAACCACTGATTAGTGGGTTCATTGAATAACTGTTAGGCTTTTCTCAAAGAGAGATTGATGAGCTACATAGCAAAGACATACAACGTGATGATCGCCTCGCCGGGAGATGTCGCGTCCGAAAGAGCTATCATTCGTGACGTCGTCTACGAGTGGAATGTGGTTCACTCAAGCTCTCGGAAGATCGTTCTACTTCCGATTGGATGGGAAACTCATTCATCGCCCGAAATGGGTGCATCTGCTCAGGCCATCATCAATAATCAAGTCCTAGAAAAATGTGATCTCCTCGTCGGAGTTTTCTGGACCAGAATTGGCACAGCAACTGATGGCTACCCAAGTGGCACGGTGGAAGAGATTGAGCGCCATATCGATACGGGAAAACCGACCATGCTGTACTTCTCTAGCCAGCCGGTCGCAATGGACACAGTTGACCTAGATCAGGTTGCAAAGTTGAAGAGATTTAAAGATTCATGCCGTAGCCAAGGCTTATATGAGAGCTACGACAGTCATGCTGATTTCAGAACGAAATTCTATCGCCATCTTCAGTTGAAACTGAATGAGCACCTCTTTTTCCTGGATAATATCAGCGAGATTGACAGCAATCCAGTCGAAGAATCAAAGACTAAGATTCCCAGAATATCTGCTGAAGCACGAATCTTACTCAAGGAAGCAAGCTTGGACGCTCATGGGCGCATCATGTATCTCCGATACATAGGCGGCACCAACATCCAAACAAACGGAAAGAATGTAATACCATCAGGCGAGCGGCGTGAGGTCGCAAAGTGGGAGCAAGCGCTGAATGAACTCGTCGCATCGGGTCTTGTTGTTGAGCGCGGCCAGAAGGGAGAGTTTTTCGAACTCACAAACCTTGGCTATCAAATTGCAGAGATGATTGTGCTGTAAATCTAATAATTAGCACCACGTTTTATAAGCATACCGCTGAACCTGATGTCCAAGAGACGTAAATTTGCCGATCAATGGAAGCACAGAATGAATATAAGAAGTTTATCGATAACAGCCTTTTTATTGACATTTTTTTTGAGTCAATCTGCATTTGCTGGCGACAAAGAAGATATATCAAAGGCCATAAATGAAGGGAAATATGAAGAGGCTCTTCGAGAGTTGAAACCAGTTGCTGAGCAAGGCCATGCCTGGGCTCAAGATCTCCTTGGCCTGATGTACGCACAAGGTCAAGGTGTACCGCAAGACGATGCCCAGGCCAACAAGTGGTACAGAGCAGCCGCTAATCAAGGCTATGCTGAGGCTCAAAATCGTTTCGGATGGATGTATCTCTCAGGCCGTGGTGTGCCAAAAGATGAGGAAGAAGCCGTCAAGTGGATCCAGGCTGCAGCCGATCAAGGCAACGCTCATGCTCAATCGAGCCTCGGATTTATGTATGCGCAGGGCCTGGGTGTCTCGCAAAACTACAACGAGTCTATCAAGTGGTACCGCGCCGCAGCTGAGCAAGGAGACGCTGTCGCTCAATTTCACCTTGGCCTACTGTATGAAATAGGTAGAAATGGCGCTCAGAAGGACTACGCTGAAGCCCTCAAATGGTACAGTGCTGCGGCTGCGCAAGGTAAACAAGATGCTCGACTAAGAATTGGATTCATGTACGAGGCTGGCAGAGGTGTGCCGAAGGACTATGTCATAGCCTACGCTCTGTATAATCTATATTCTGCTAAAGATCTAAGTCACGGGGGCGATACTGCTTATGATCGTGAGAAAATTGCCAAAAAAATGTCGCCACAACAAATCGGTGCCGGGCAGAAGCTAAGCCGGGAAATGAATCGCCCAGGAAATTTTTTGAAGGCTCTGAACCAATACACTAAATAAAATTTGTGTATGAGAATTTGCGGCAAACACCAATTTACAGAAGCAACTATGGCACTGTCGTATACGAAACCCCATCTTGCGGAAAGATAACGCAAATTTCACCTATGTAGAGCCTTCACCATGTGTTCTTGATCCCCAGGAGTTCGACAGTAGCCTTCCTTTACATACCAGTCCAGCAGGTCACTCTGCTTAAAATTATCGTCTAATGTATAGGGCTTTAATCGAATAGAATTGCAGCCAAGCCGAAGGGCATATTCTTCCGCGTAGAATAATAGTGACCTTCCAACCCCTTGCCGGCGAAAGGGAGGAAGCACAAATATCTCGTATATGAAGCCCGGCATTCTATTGCTCCATTTTTCGTATGAAAGCAATCCTGCCTCCTCTCCATCTCGATATGCGACAAACTCTTTGGATCTTGCACAGTGCCCTCGTTCCGCTCGTTCCCGAAGGACCTTATTTTTTAAGTCAGCAAATTGCAAGATCTCTGAAATAATCAACATCAGTAGCGTCCGGTTAAATTGATGAGGGGGCCAGCAGCCATCCACAGTTCCTGTGGAAAACCCTGTGTAATCCCCCTGCCCTTCCTTCCAACAGCCAGCACTGGCGCGCCTTTCGCGCCCGCTGGCTGATCTTTTACCACCCCTCACTTCCCGGAGCACCCATGATCTCGCACAGCCAGATCTATCGGGCCCGTGCGGCTCTTGCCACCCACTATTACGCCGACCAGGCCGACGACTATTACAGCCGAGACGGCAGCGCCGCTGCCTGGCAAGGTAATGGTGCCCGGCGCTTGGGCGCTATCGGCACCATCGATTCCGCCCGGTTCAAAGCCATGCTGCAGGGTGATTTTGGCCATGGCATCACGGCCAGTCAATCCGTGCGCAAGGACGCCAAGGCCCGCGCTGCCCTGGATCTGACTTTCGGAGCCCCCAAAAGCGTCACGCTGCAGGCCCTCATCGGTGGCGACGAGCGCCTGATCCAGGCGAACGATGACGCGGTGGCCACGGCCCTGACTTACGTCGAGCAGCACTTGGCCATGGGTCGCAGAAAAGAAGGCGGCAAGTCGCGGGTGGAGCACACGGGCAACCTCATCATCGCCAAGTTTCGCCACGAAACGGCCCGGCCCACGGAAGACGCCGCACCGGACCCGCATCTGCACGTCCACGCGCTGCTGATGAATCTGACGCAGCGGGCCGATGGCCAGTGGGTGGCGCTGTCCAACGAGCAGATCTTCCAGCTGCTGCGGGTGACAGACTCCATCTACCAGGCAACGCTGGAGCGCAACGTCCGGGCGCTGGGCTATGCCGTGCGCCACGAGAAAAACCACATTGAGCTTGCCCACATCAGCCGGGAACAAATCGAATTCTTCAGCAAGCGCAGCGCGGGCATCACGGCAGAGCTCGCCGCACGCGGTACCAGCCGCGACCAGGCTCCGCACGCCTTGCGCCAGGGCATCACCCTCGCCCATCGGCAACAGAAGATTCAGGCCTACAGTCGGGCTGATCTGCAGCAGGAATGGCAGGCATCGGCCAAAGCCATTGGCATGCGGTTTGACCGGACAGGCCCGCAGGCGGCCATCCAGCCACAGCAGGAAACCAGGGACACCAGCAAGGCCTCTGATCTGGTCGCCCAGGCATCGCTGGACTGGGCAATCCAGCACCTGGCCGAGCGCGAATCCGTCATGTCGCTGGCCGATCTGCTGCAAAGTGCCGTGCGCCACGCGGGCGGTCATGCGGATGTCACCGCCATCCAGTCGGCCATCCAGGCGCGGGTACAGGCAGAGACACTGATCCAGGAAGCCCCACACTATCGCAGCACGCAGGACATGAAGGCAGCTCCCATGACCCGAGACGGCTGGGCGGCCGAAGTCGTGCGCCTGCGCGGCACTTCGCAGGACGCCGCTCTGCAGCTAGTCGATCAGGCCATCACCCAAGGACGGCTCTTGATGGAAAGCCCACGCTACGCCACACGCAAGGCCTATGAGGCCGAATCCCGCATCCTGGTGACTGAAGCCAGCGGCCGCCGTGCCTGGCAGGCCCCCATCGCCAGCACTGTGGCTGAATCCGGGCTGGATAAGCGCCTGACCCCAGGCCAGCGCGAAGCCGTGATGCTGATTGCCAGCGACACCGATCAGATCAGCGGCATCCAGGGCCTGGCCGGGACCGGCAAATCCTTTGCTCTGCAAAACGCCCAGGCCATCCTGCAGCTGCAGGGCCACAGCCTGGTGGCACTCGCCCCCTACGGCGACATGGTTCGCAATCTGCACAAGGATGGCGTACCCGCCAATACGGTGGCTTCGGTCCTGGCCGCCCGCGACAAGCGGCCCTTCACCAGCCAGCTGGGCCCACAGACCGTAGTGGTGATCGACGAGGCCGGGGTCGTGCCCGTGCGCCAGATGGATAAGCTCCTGGCGCTCATCCAGCCCACCGGCGCGAAGGTGGTGCTGCTGGGCGACACAGCCCAGACCAAGGCCATCGAGGCGGGCCGCGCCTTTGCCATGCTGCAGGAACACGGCATGAAGACCGTGCTCATGGGCGACATCCAGCGTCAGCGATCCGAACGGCTGCGCCAGGCCGTGCAATTGGCCGCCCGTGGTGAGGCCAGCCGCTCCCTGCCCTTACTGGATCGTGTGCTGACCATCCCGGATCAGTTCAGCATCGATGAACATGGCCACAAAACCCGCGACTGCTCGGCCCGATATAAGGCCATCGCCCAGGCCTATGTGGGACTGTCTGCCGATCAACAGGCCAGCACCATTGTCGTGACCGGCACCAATGCCTCGCGCCAGGCCATCAATGCCCGCATCCACGCCCTGCGCGGCCTGAAGGGCAAGGGCCAATGCTGCCAGCTGCTGGCCCGCCACGACACCACACGGGCCGAGCGCAGTGTCGCCCGGTATTACACCGTGGGCGATATCGTCGTGCCCGAACGCGATTACCAGTGCGGCTTGAAGCGCGGGGCACTGTACCGGGTGACTGGCATCCCCCGCCATGACCGCATCACGGTGCAGGCTGTGAACCCTGGCGCATCAAAACCTGAGCCCATCGAGCTCATCCCTCGCACCATGGGCAAGCTTTCGGTCTATCACCTGAACGAATCGGAACTGTCCGTGGGCGACCAGGTGCGCATCACGCGCAACGATGCCCAGCATGACCTGGTCAACGGCCAGCTGGCGAAGGTCGTCGCCATCGAGGCCAGCGCCGTCACCATCGAAACTGGCGACAAAAGCATCACCCTGCCGACTGACCGGCCGCTGCACCTGGACTATGCCTACACCACCACGGCGCACAGCGCTCAGGGTCTGACCTGCGACCGGGTGCTGTACAACGCGGAAAGCTTCAGCCGCACCACGGCCCAGGACACCTACTACGTCAGCATCTCGCGCGAGCGGCATGAGGTCGTGGTGTTCACAGATGACGCCGACAAGCTGCCCGAACGGGTGGACCGGCTGGGGGTCAAGGGGCTGGCGCATGACCTGGCCCCGGCACAAGTCGAGAGCCCCACTCTGCACCTGCAGGGGCCCGATGCAGCCCAGCAACAGGAGGCAGAACCTTCAATGGAGATCAGTTGACGCCTTTCTGCTCTCAAACAGCCTGCCGGATGCCCCCAGAATGGCCCTTAATTGCCTCCGAAGTATCCCTCTCTCGTCCCGAAGCTGTAGCCGCTCTGGCTCCATCGCGCATCTGGTTTGTATCCGTGGCGTATCCCGCATGGCTCCGACATGAAACTTCTTGTCTCGGCCAAAATGTCTACGCGCTATTCGGCCACAGTCGTAGCCGCCGTCCTCCCCGCTGGATCAATGGCTTGCGCCATTCCAGTGCCCTATCTGTCCTACATCACCAAAACCGGCCTGTTTCCGCCAAGCCATTGATCCACAAAGATTTTTCTCACCCCGCTAGGGGTGCGTCATGTGTGGGACGTTTAAGGCCACAAAGAAGCGCAGCGAATTTGGGGACTGAACGGCCCAGCCTGACCGGAAACCGGACAGGCAGCGTCACAGCACAGGGCCCCAGGCGAAGCCTGGGAACGGGGCCAGACATCAGCATCAGGCAGGCCACAAGATGCACAGAGCGGATCCAGAATGGCCACCACCAGGCCCACCAGCAGCAGCCCACAAAAGCCACCAGGCCAGAACACAACAAGGCCCGGACAAAGCCGGGCCAGGGTGCCATGCGGGACAGGGCCAGGATCACCCGGCCGGGCTCATGCAGTCTCTCAGAACGGAATATCCGACTCTTCCAGCGCGGCGGATCCAGCCGCCGGGGCTGGCGCGCGTGTCGGAACCTGCCCACTACGTCCCTTCGCCCTGCCTGCTGCGGCCGCCGCCTTCGCCTCACCCGCCGGGCCGTCATCCCGTCCGCCCAGCATCTGCATCTGGTCGGCGATGATCTCGGTGCTGTAGCGGTCGGTGCCGCTGTCCTTGTCCTGCCATTTGCGGGTCTTCAAGCGCCCTTCCACAAACACGGTACGGCCCTTCTTCAGGTATTCGCCTGCGATCTCGGCCTGTCGGCCGTAGAACACGACGCGGTGCCATTCGGTTTCTTCGCGGCGCTCGCCGCTGGCCTTGTCGCGCCAGGTGCTGGTGGTGGCAATCGACACGTTGCAGACGGCGGCACCGTCAGGCGTGTAGCGGATCTCCGGGTCCTTGCCCAGGTTGCCGATGAGGGTCGCGCGGTTCAATGATGCCATGGTGATTCTCCAATATTGAAAGTCTGGGGGGATGCCCCAGGCCGGGATCCGGCCCAGGGCGGATAAGGTGGTCAAGCCTGGTTCAATTCGTCCAGGTGGCGGATCACATCCTTGGCGGCCCATTGGGCGTTACCCGTCAGTTGGCGCACCCAGGCGCTGCGTGTCGGGCTCCAGCGAAAGCCGTGGCGCTTCAACACGTCGCGGGTGTCCTTGGCGGGTTTGCCGTCAAACAGGAACATGGCGCGGTTTTCCTGCGGATCCTCGCGGTAGGTATAGCCGTTGCCTGCCTGCTCAGTCTCGGTGCGCTCGGCCGCGTATTCCAACTCCTTGATGCGGGCCATGAGGCGGTGGATATTGGCATTGTTGTTCTGCAGCTGATATGGCGCAAAGCCGGTCCGACCGGCATAGTCGGGCGTCACCAGCTCGCGGGCGCGTTCTTCGTAGGTCAGGCCAGAATCCACCAGGGCGGCCACCTGCGCATCGGCGCCGGCCTTCGCATGGCGGCGCAAAATGGCATTGATCGCCTTCATCGTTTCCTGAATCGCCTGCAGGCTGGCCAGCTTGGCCTGCAGTTTCTCGATAGCGGCCGGGTCGTCGCTGGAAATCCCGCCTTTGCCCACTGCAGCGGCCTTGTCGGCGTAGTGTTCGGCCTTTTTCCGCAGATCGAAAGACTTTTCAAAGCCTCGACTGATCCGTTCCCGGTACCGGCGGTCGGATCGTTCCGAATGGTGCCCCACCAGGATGGGCTGGCCCATGGGGATGGCATCGGCCATGCGGCTGGCCTGGGACGCGACCGCATCGGATTGCGCATGTGCCTGCCCTGCGCAGGTTTCATAGCGGGCCGTACGGGCTGCCTGCTTGGCCTCAAAAGTGTTCATGGTCTGATCTCCAAAACAAGGGTTGAACTGCTTTTCAGCTGACCGGATCCGAAGATTCTTGAGCCGGAACGACAATCTGCCGTGTGGGGTCTACGCTGGTTTTCCGGTCTTGCCGCCGTCTTCCGTGAGTTCCGTCGCCGTGCCGATCTGGACCACGCAGCGCAGAGCGGAAAGGGGCAGGCACGCAAGCCGCAGCCCGAAGCCACCGGCGCAGGGACCGGGTGAGTACCTGGCAAAGCGCACCCCTTGCAGAGAGAAGCGGAAGTGGTACACGTCGGCGTTTCAGGCGGCGGGAGTCACGGAAGACGGGATCACGGCCCGATCCCCAAGCGATGACCCCACACGGCAGCCGCGCGGCAAGCGCCCCCAGCCCCGCACCCTCGGGGCTCTGACTGGGCCATGGCCCGCATTCCCGCAGAGACCCTTGCCATCGGCACCAGATGACAACACCGACCGGGGCACCCTGACCCGGTCGGTGTTGTCGTTGTGGCACTGCACTACTTCCTGGCCCCTGGCGGGCGACCCCAGACGCACGGCAGGGGCCGGCTGAATGCCCCCATCCTCATGATCAACCGATCATGCCATCTGCCGCCTTGGCCGATGATCAGGCTCAATCAGCCAGGCGACCAGGACAGGACGGATCCCCGCCCTGCCCCATGCCTTACATCTGCCCGCGCGAGGCCAGCGACGTGGTCTCAGTGGCGCTCACGATGATGTGATCCAGAAACCGCACATCGATCAAGGCCAGCGCCTGCTTCAGCTGCCGCGTCAGGGCCAGATCCGCCGGGCTGGGTTCAGCCAGACCCGAGGGGTGGTTATGGGCCATCATGAGCGCGGCCGAATTGAGCCGAAGCGCCGTCTTCACGATCTCGCGCGGGTAGATGCTGGCGTGGTTCAGCGTCCCATTGCCCTGTTCAATGTATCGGATGGGCTTCAGCTGTGTGTCCAGATACAGGAACGCGGCGCATTCATGGCCCAACCCAGCCAGCTTCGATTGAAAGAACTGCGCCACCCGGTCCGGATTTCCCATCATGTCGGTCGCGGGAATCAAGCTTTCGGCCGCGATCCGGCCAGCGGCCAGGATCTGATCATCCGTGGCGGGCTTGTAGCGGCCGTTGGGGCTGCGCACATACAGGGGGTGTGCGTCATTCATGTTGTCATAGCTCAGCGCGGCAATGCTGTTCGTCTTCATGGGTGCTTTCTCCTTTCTGGGTTAACCGGCTACCGGGGCCGAAGATTCCGAGCCTTTCGTAGGTTTTGCGGTGTCCGCAGACCTACGTCTGGCCCGGAGTGCCACCGTTGCCGTGAGTTCGTCGCCTTGCCGCGCTGGATCACGCAGGGACGACCGGAAAGGGGCGGGCACGCAAGCCGCAGCCCGAAGGAGAACGAAGAGAGACGAAGGGACCGGGTGAGTACCCGGCGAAGCACACCCCTTGCAGGAAGGAGCACAGTGATACAGTCGGCGTTTTAGGCGGCGAGATCAGGGCAATGGCTGCCCGCGCCGTGAAGATGGACAGCGGATACCGGCCGCGCGGCGAGCGCCGCTACTGGACGGAGGACGGTCTGACTTTAGAGCACCTCGAGTTATCAATAAATCTGGGTCTCATGGCGGTGTCGGTCAGTGCCTAGATGGCCGAGTTCGCCAACTCCGCAGCGAGTACCAACGCGACGCATAGCACGATAAGTGCCCACCAAAACGCGGCTGGCCGAACAATGGAAAACACGCCAAAGACGACCGCGACGAGAACCACCTGCGCGCGAAAATTTTGTTCTTCAGCCCACGCGAAACCGATGCCGGAGAGCGCATTGCGGACTTTTTTCGGGAACGACTGGTTTTTCATTGCCTCGACCCGTGAGCGCCGCAGATATCTGCGGCATCGGTGCGGCCACCCGGATCGAGCAGCCATAGCTGTCCCCGTGTGAAGAAACGGTCGCCCATCAGGTACGAGCCCGTCATCGGGGCGGTCAACGCGCGTTGGCAGATCGTGAGCGGTCGTCCGGACTGTTTGAGCGATTCGACGAATCGCTCGGCTGCCGCATCCACATCGGGCGAGACCGTGTGCAGAATGCCCCAGCGGATACCATCATATGTCCGCGCCACCCCCACAAAGATCTGGTTCGGACCGACACGAAAAGGGGTTTGCCATAGTCGGACGGTGGCGACCGCCTTATCCTGCGAATTCTGAATCGGCCGTTCGAAAGCCAGATCGTTGACACGGTTGTTCCAGAACGCCGGCGCGAGCGGTGCCGTGGTGTAGTCCAGACCCTGTCGGGCAAGGCGCAGCAGGTTTTTCGGATCCGGACTGTCGGCAGGGAACCAGCCTGCTCGGCTCAGAAGAGCGGACAATGCCTCCGCGCTTGGTGTGACGACGGCAAACGATAGCGGTTGTTCAGACGCGCCGAGCAGAGACGATGTGCTCGCAAGTTTTTGAGCACGCAGCATTTCGTCCAATGGACGATTGACCTGGATGACTGTTTTCGCCGCGGGAGGCGGGGCTGGCAGCGTGCGAGTGTGGACATAGGTAACGAACCCGGCGGCCGCGATGGCGACTAGGCCGAACGCCGCCGTTTTTCGGCGGCGTTCGGTTGGTGTATTCCAAGCAATTTGCCCGCCTGCACTCAGCCATTCCGTCAGGCTGATGCCCACAATAAGCCAAAGTGCACCAACCAGGTAACCTGCCCAGACGTCACTCAGATAGTGCACGCCGAGCATGATGCGGCTCAAGCCGACCAGGAGGACAAGCGCAGCGGCCGCCTTCTGAAAATGACAGTGAAGGTCAAGTACCAGGCATTGATCTTGTCGCCGGTGTTTGTTGGGGTGGAGTCGCCTCGACGGTCAGCAACGCGAAGTAAGCTTCGGCCACGGCGTCGGTCATCGCATATTCAGGCGGTGCACACGCTTCAATGGCGGCCAGCAGATGCTCGGCGACGATCCAGTTATCTTGACGGACAGCCTGCCGATACACCTTCAGCAGACTCCGCTCCAGAGAAGTTGTTTTCATTGCGACTCCTGCAACAAGAATTAATTACGATCGATCTCAGTCTTCGAGACGGCCTCAAGTGGGCAATATCATCTCGAATGTGATCAGATTCTCCGACGATGAGGCACTCACTGAACCGCCATGCGCCTCAACGATGGACTTGACGATGGCCAGGCCAAGACCGGCGCCGTCCTCACCGCGCTGCCTGGAGCTATCGGGCCGATAGAATCGGTCAAAAAGATGAGGCAGGTGTTCGGGCGATATTGCGGATGCCGGGTTCTGCACGCGCAGCACCCCGGTGTCATCGGTCGCGCTTATCGAGACCCTGACGGCGGCGCCCTTCGGCGTGTGGCGAATCGCGTTGGACAGCAGATTGCTCAAGGCGCGGCGGATCATCAGGCGGTCGCCTTGCACGCACACATCCGGGCCGGCCAGGATGAGCGCCACAGCGCGCTCCTCGGCCCAGGCCTCGAAGTAGTCAAACAAGCCGCGCACTTCGTCAGCGAGGTCAACGGCAACCATTTCCGGTTTGAGCAATTTATTATCGGCCTGCGCCAGAAACAGCATGTCGCTCACCATTTTGGCCATGCGCTCATATTCTTCCAGATTGGAGTACAGGACTTCACGATACTGCTCGACGCTACGCACCTGGGATAGCGCAACTTCTGTTTGAGTCATCAAGTTGGTGATGGGGGTGCGCATTTCATGGGCAATATCTGCCGAAAAGTTGGAAAGCCTGCGAAAGACGCTTTCGATGCGGTCAAGCATGTCATTGAACGATATCGCAAGCTCCGTCAGTTCCGCCGGCACAGCCTCCGGTGCGAGCCGAATATACAATTGATCGGATTTGATGCGCCGCATTTCCCGACTGATTCGTCGTATGGGCGCGTGGCCCTGATACACCGCGAACCAGATGGCCAAAATGGCAATCAAAGCGGCAGCAAGCGTTATCAACCTCAGATAATCGCGAAAGCTCCGGAAATAGCGTAGGTGAAAATCGATGCCTGTCGCAACGGTAACGGTCCAGGGTGTATTGGCTGAAGCCGCGTGCGGCACAAGCCGTACGACCGCCCCTCGATACGTCCGACCATCATCTTGCCAGATTCTTACCGACCCGATATCCACCTTGTTTCCCGACGGTGGCAAGCGGGAAAACCTGTCAAGGGCCGAACCAGGCGTTGCGTAGATCACGGCACCGCTCGCATCCGATATTCTGTACTCGGCATCATGATGTCCCGACACGGCAGCGGCCAGCCGGCGCCGAAGCGCTGCTGGCGCTTCGTCTATGGGAGAGGCCGACAACGATTGCTGCAGGGCCTGAACGACCGCGTTGAGCTCGTCGACATCCTGTTGGGCAAAATGATCGCTGATGGAGCGCTCAACCACCCATCCGAACGTCAGCAGGACCACCGTAATGACGGCCCCAATGGACAAAGTCAGGCGCAGTGCCAGAGAGGCGGGGCGGTGCGTCACGGTTCAGCCGACCTTGCCACCGATGTCGAGCATATAGCCCATGCCCCGCACGGTATGAATGAGCTTGGGCTCAAATGCCTCATCGATCTTGGCACGCAAACGGCGAATGGCCACATCGATCACATTGGTGTCGCTGTCAAAATTCATATCCCAGACCTGCGAGGCAATGAGGGAGCGCGGCAAGACCTCGCCCTGGCGCCGCACCAGAAGCTCCAGAAGCGCGAACTCCTTGTTTGTCAGAGTGATGCGCACGTCCTTGCGCCGGGCTTGCCTGCGCGGGATGTCCAGCACGAGGTCCGCGACCTGCAACTGGTCATTGAACACCGGCGCGGCCCCCCGACGCAGCAAGGTACGCACCCGGGCGAGCAGTTCCGAAAATGCAAAGGGTTTGATCAGATAGTCGTCGGCCCCAAGTTCCAGTCCTTTGACACGATCCTCTACGCTATCGCGTGCAGTCAAAAAAAGCACCGGGGTACACAACTTCGCCTCGCGCAAGGCTTGCAAGATGTGCCAACCATCAACGTCCGGGAGCATGACGTCAAGAATGATCAAGTCATAGAGTTCCGTCAGGGCGAGATGGCGCCCATCCAGACCCGTGCGGGCCAGATCGACCACAAAACCGGATTCCACCAGGCCTTGACGCACGTAGTCGCCGGTTTTTATCTCATCTTCAACAATGAGCAGTTTCATATCGGTGATCGCTCCTGCAACGCGCTTCTGTGCCACACCCGACTTGCGGCCAACACCCTGACCCGACATCGTCCGGGCCCATATAACACTCTACTGACCTGCGACTGACAGCAGGATGACAGACGGATTACAAAATTGTAATGTGCCTTTTCAATAAAAAACGCCTATCCTCAAGCTCGGAGCACGTGAAGCCAGGAGCAAGAGGTAAGGAAAATGAGGATACGAATTTTAAGCTTGGCAATCTCAGCAGCCGCTTTTCTAGCCAGTGCAAGCCCTGCAGTCCTGGCGGCCGAGCCTGCTCAGCAGGGCCAGGCCATCACACAAGCGTTCCAGCAGCCCATCGCAAACGCTCCGGGCAAATCACTGACCGGAGTCATAGTGGACTACGCACCGGGGGTAAAATCTCCACCACACCGCCACGGCGCTGCATTCATTCTCGCCTACGTCCTGTCCGGTGCCATTCGCAGCAAGGTCAACGACGGCCAGGAGATGGTCTTTCACGCGGGCGAGAGCTGGACCGAAAAGCCGGGTGATCACCACGTTGTCAGTGAAAACGCGAGCGACACCGAACCTGCAAAGCTGTTGGCCATCTTCGTTGCCGACAGCAATGACCATGACTTCGTCATCTGGGATACGCCCAAGGGTCAATAAGGAATGTTGGAATCCGCATGATATCTTTTCGCGTAATAGCATTGTTTGCCGCTCTGGTCTCGGGATCGGCACTGCTGGCGGCCCCCAGCCTGGGCGCTGAAGGGGCTGTCTCGGCCGCTTCGCTGAAGGATGGTGTGACACTCAAGGTTAAAAATCCGGACGAACTCGTCTTTAGCGCTGCGCCTGGCCCCCAAGTGGACCATCTGCACGTCTACGTGGACGGTGAACTGGTGGGACAAACACGCCAGCTCAAGGGCAGTTTCACGCTCGACGGTATGGACCTGTCACCAGGAAAGCACGCCATCTGCATCCAGGTGGCCAACCGGGCTCACGTCGCTACCGGCGCCGAGGATTGCGTCAGCATTCAGGTCGGATAAGTGCTTTGAACTGGCAAAACCTTGTCTACGCGCTGACCCAGGTTGGCCACAACTTTGGCGCAGTGGTCGTGGTGGCTGCGCCGCTCTATCGCCTGATCACCGGCCAGCCTGCACGTGAGCGCGGCGTACTGTGGCTGACCTTGTCGGGGTGGGCAGTACAAATCGCCAGCGGCACCTTGTTTGGGCTGGTGAGTCTCTACTTCTACCGCCAGCTGCCCGACATTCACGGCATTGCCATCGTGGCGCTGACCGTCAAGATCGTGTGCGCCATCACCGCGTTTGTGCTTATTGCCGTATCGCTGCGCGCGCGTGACCTGTACACGGGCCGACGCGCCACGATGGTCTGGCAAACCCTGGCCGTGCTGGCTATCGTCGCACTGACTGCGGCCGCCTTCCTGCGGTGGTATTCGTAAAGCATTGCCCCCAAACCGGGAGTTCAAGGCAGGGCACGCGCACGCCGTATGCCCCTACGTACCGTATGCGTATGTGTATGCCCTCACATGACAAAGTTGTAATGAAGGCGTCATCCGATTGCAAGCAAGGGAACGATAAAATGTCCTGCTTGTCGCCCATTCATGGTGACCTCGGCAATCTGGACCCATGACAAACTCATGGAAGAATATTTCGGACTAACGGATATCACGTGATGCGTTCTAAAACAATTTTTACCGCTCTGGCGGCAACAAGCTTCGCCACACTATTGACATTGGGCGGATCTGGCGTCGCAGTCGCCGGCACGCAGCCAGCCACGGCCGATGCGCAAAGTA
This sequence comes from Castellaniella sp. FW104-7C03, assembly GCF_040276085.1. Lineage (NCBI taxonomy): Bacteria > Pseudomonadati > Pseudomonadota > Betaproteobacteria > Burkholderiales > Alcaligenaceae > Castellaniella > Castellaniella sp. FW104-7C03. The sequence goes on along the minus strand of NZ_JBELOK010000009.1, from coordinate 88,597 downwards.
CAAAGGTTTCGGCCCAGACAGCGCCGGTTGAACTCGCGCACGTGCACGGGCTTGCCTATAGTGCGGACGGTCAACAGCTGTTCATCCCGAGCCATTACGGCATTGCGGCGTATGCGGAAGGACGATGGGCAAAAATGCCCGGGCCCGAGCATGATTACATGGGGTTCGCGGCCACCCGTGACGCGCTTTACAGCAGCGGCCATCCCGCGGCTGGCTCGAATCTGGTGAACCCGTTCGGTCTCATCAAAAGCACCGATGCGGGTAAAACCTGGCAGCAACTGAGCCTGGAAGGCGAGTCCGATTTCCACACCTTGGCCACCAGCTACGAAACCAATGCGGTTTATGTTCTGAATTATCGTCCCAACACCCGGATGCGCCAGCCTGGCCTGTATATGACCCGGACAGACGGTCTGATCTGGACGCAGGCAGCCGCCGATGGCCTGAAAACTAAAATCAACAGCCTGGCGGTGCACCCCAATGATGCCAATATCGTGGCCGTGGGCGCTGCCGACGGCTTGTACCTGTCGCGCGATGCAGGCAACCATTTTGAACCGCGGGTCGGGAACACTCAGGTGCTCGCGCAGTGGTTCGATCTGGATGGAGAGCACCTTTGGGTCAGCAGTTATGCGAATTCCCCCATGCTGACTCGCATGAGCCTGAAGGACGGTGAGGCCAATGAAAAGATCAAGCTTCCCGCACTGGACGAAGACGCCGTGGCGTTCATTGCCCAGAACCCTGCCCGCCACGACGATCTCGCGATCGCCACCTTCAAACGTAATGCCTATGTCACTCAAGATCGTGGTGCGACCTGGACGCAGATTGCGAAATATGGCACGACGCTTGATAAGTAAGACGCAGAATGCTTTGAATGATGGACGCTTGCTGTGAACGTGACACGATTGATTGCCACCCTACTCTTGCTGGTCTCATCGTGGGCATACGGCGCCAGCCACGAACCACCCCGTGACGCTTCGCCTGGCTCTAGTAGTACGCAAACACAGGTCTTCACCCCTTCAAAAGGTCTTTTCAAATCGATAACCGGTCTTTTTGATGGGTCGTCCTCCGAGCCAGGGCTGTTGCCACCCGAGAAGGCATTTCAGATTTCGGTCGTGGCGCGGGATTTCAACACGCTTGTCGCCACACTGACCCCCGCCAAGGGCTATTATTTGTACCGTAGCCGGATTGCGTTCAGCCTGCCGGATTCTCCGGACATCACGATTGCCAGCACATCGTTACCCTCCGGCAAGCTCAAAGACGACCCAACCTTCGGGGAAGAAGAGGTCTATTACGAGCCCGTAGAAGCCGTCATTGCCCTGGACCGGCCGGCTGACAGTGCGGCCCGGCAATCCCTGACCTTGTTCGCATCCTATCAGGGTTGCAATGATCCCTCAGGTGTTTGTTATCCGCCCATCGAGAAGACGCTCACGGTGCCACTGGCCCAGGCCAATGCCTCCGTTGCTTCTACTCGCACGGCTCCCACGGCGCCAGCCGCTGCGACCGATATCCGTGAACCGCGATCCAACACCAGCCTATCAGAGACCAGCGTAATCGGTAATTTGTTCGCACAAGGCAATGCGTGGGCACTGGTTACCGCATTCTTTGGTTTTGGCCTGATCCTGGCGTTCACCCCGTGCATGCTTCCCATGATCCCGATTCTGTCGGGGATTATCGTCGGACAGGGCCACCACGCCACGCGACGCCAGGCCTTTGGCCTCTCATTGGTCTATGTGCTCGCCATGGCAATGACCTATACGCTGGCGGGCATTGCGGCTGGACTTGCCGGTACGATGCTATCGGCCTATCTGCAAAACCCGTGGGTCCTGGGCGGCTTCGCGACAGTCTTTGTATTGCTTGCGTTATCCATGTTCGGTTTTTACCAGTTGCAGATGCCCGCTGCGATTCAAAGCCGCCTGACGCGCGCAGCCAACCGCACACCAGGCGGCAGGCTGTTTGGCGTCTTTCTGATGGGCGTGCTGTCTGCCGTGATCGTGGGGCCGTGCGTGGCTGCGCCCCTGGCAGGTGCGCTACTGTACATTGGGCAAACGGGTGACGCCGTGGTCGGCGGCATGGCGCTTTTCTCGCTCGCCATCGGCATGGGCGTGCCACTCCTGATCTTTGGCACAAGCGCCGGCGCCTTGCTGCCAAAAGCCGGCCCCTGGATGAAATCCGTCCAGCATTTCTTTGGCGTGACCCTGCTGGCCGTGGCCATTTACCTCGTCTCCCCAGTCATCCCCGCCGTGGTGCATCTGTTCTTATGGGCCATTCTGCTCATCATATCGGCGATGTATCTCAGGGCCTTGGACCCCTTGCCTGCGAGCTCGGCAGGATATATGCGTTTCGGAAAAGGTATTGGGATCATTGCCTTGACACTCGGCCTCGCGCTACTCATCGGCGGCCTTTCAGGCAGCCGAGATGTGCTGCAGCCCTTGGCTGCCCTCAGGAGCGTAAACACCACCACGCCAGCAGGCAGCGCTGCAACCGAGATTACATTCAGGCCCATCAAGAATCTGGCTGACCTGGAGTCACAATTGCAGGCGGCAGACGGCCGTTACGTGATGCTCGATTTTTGGGCGGAATGGTGTATATCGTGTAAGGAAATGGATCGTTTCACCTTTACCGACCCGCGAGTCCGGGGGCGCTTGAAGGACGTCATCCTGCTGCAAGCTGACGTGACGGCAAACAATGCGGATGATCAAGCGCTACTCAAGCGTTTTGCACTTTTTGGGCCTCCCGGGATCCTTTTCTTTGACAGGAAAGGCAAAGAAATCGACTTTCAAGTCATCGGCTTCCAATCGCCAAAACAATTCCTGAAGTCGCTGGACTCGGCCATCCCGCTTTGATTGGGTTCTTCCAGAACCGTCGCATTGTGCCGTAACCCTTGCGCATCGGGCAGTCTGCCCGGCGCCGGGACGCCTCGCATGTCGATAAAACACGTGAATCGCGCCACATTACAAGATTGTAATTAGCGCGTCATCAATCCGTCAGGGATGGATCGATACAGTGATCGATGGGCAGCACTGCTGCTTTCAATGACATGACTTTCAATGGTTACAACCGTTTCGAACCGGAGATCCGACAATGCTTCAAATACACCCTCTTCTTGCTTCGATTGCCCTCACGCTGGCTGCCGGGGCGGTCCAGGCGGCAACGCTACCGAACGGCGTTGTGTACAGCGCCAATGAAGGCGACGGCTCCGTGAGCGAGATCACCTTGCGTACCGGCGCCGTACACACGGCGAAGGTATCCGTCATCCCGCATAATGTCCAGATCTCCCCTGATGGAAAGACGGTTCTTGCCGTTGGCATGCCGGCGATGACCGGTATGGCCGGGCACGGTATGGGCAATGACCAAGCTGGTGAGAAGACCGATACGCACGCCAGTTCTGAAGATGGTAACGACGCCAAATTACTATTGATCGATGCCGGCCAGATCGACAAGACATTGGCGACGCTGCCTTCAGGCGGTCACCCTGCCCATGTTGTGACAAGCGAAAAGGGTGATCGTGCCTATATCACCAACTCCGAGGCCAATCAGGTCTCGGTCGTTGACATTCAGCACAAGAAAATCATCGCCGAGATTCCCACCGGAGCGTTTCCTCACGGCTTGCGTCTGAGCCCCAATGGGCAAGAACTGTATGTCGCCAACGTCACCGATAACAACGTATCCGTCATAAATACCCAAAATCTCAAAGAATCCGCACGCATCCCTGTTGGCAAGGCCCCGGTTCAAGTTGCCTTTACGCCTGATGGAGCACAGGTCTATGTATCGCTGCGGGATGAAAATAGTGTGGCGATCATCGACACCGTCACCAGACAGGTGCTCAATCGCATAAAGGTTGGCCGCAATCCCATCCAGCTATACACAACCGCGGATGGCAGCAAGGTTTACGTCGCCAATCAGGGCAGCGAGAGCGAGCCCGACAACACGGTCTCTGTCATTGATGTGAAAAGTCAAAGCGTTCAAGCCACGGTGACCACGGGCATGGGCGCCCATGGGGTTGTCGCCAGCAGTGAGGGGGGCTTTGTCTTTGTCACAAACAATCAGGACGACACGGTCAGCGCGATAGACACCAGCACACAGGAGGTTGTCGCCACATACCGGGTGGGGCCCAATCCCAACGGCATTACCTATCGGTCCATCCCGTAAGCCCCATTCCCAGCTCTCTCACATGGAGACCCGAACATGCGGATACTGAAGGCCATTTTTGCGGCGATACTGGCTCTGAGCCTGGCCGGCTGCGGCTACAACACATTCCAGAGTTCAGACGAGCAAGTCAAGGCGAGTTGGTCAGAAGTGGTCAATCAGTATCAGCGCCGCGCGGACCTGATCCCCAACCTGGTGAACACGGTCAAGGGCGAGGCAAATTTCGAACAGAGCACATTGACGCAAGTGATCGAGGCACGCTCAAGGGCCACCTCGATTCAGGCGACTGCCGAGCTGCTCAACAACCCCGAAGCGTTCCAGAAATTCCAGCAGGCGCAAGGCCAGCTGACGGGCGCCTTGTCGCGGCTCATGGCTGTCTCCGAGAACTACCCGGCCCTGCGGAGCAACCAGGGATTCCGCGACCTGTCGGCACAGTTGGAAGGCACCGAGAACCGCATCACCGTAGCGCGCAACCGTTATATCAAGTCCGTGCAAGACTACAACGTGACGGTACGAACCTTTCCTTCCAATCTGACTGCAATGTTGTTTGGCTACAAGGAAAAGCCCAACTTCACTGTCGAAAACGAGAAGGAAATAGCAAAGCCACCCAACGTCAGCTTTGAGAAACCGGTCGGCGGTGCGATACCGGCAACGTCCGGGGCGGTGCGGTGACCATTGGCGAGACGGTAGGCCGGATTGTCGGCGCCCTGCTGCTGGCCAGTTCGCTCGTCTGGAGCGCGCTTGCCATAGCGCAAGTGCCCGTGCCCCCATTGACGGGGCACGTCATCGACCAGACCAAGACCCTGGACACTGAGCAGAAGGCCACGCTGGAGCAGGCGCTGACCGACTTCGAGGCCAGGAAAGGCACACAAATCGCGGTGCTGATCGTCGCATCGACTGCACCCGAGCAGATCGAGCAGTTCTCGTTGCGTGTTGCCGAGCAATGGAAACCGGGACGCGCAAAAGTCGACGACGGCGCGATTCTTGTGGTGGCCAAAGACGACCGCACAGTGCGCATCGAGGTCGGCTATGGTCTGGAAGGCGCACTCACTGATCTCACCTCCGGGCGCATTATCAGCGAGCTCATCCTGCCCCGATTCAGGCAGCAGGACTTCTACGGCGGCATCGCCGCCGGGGTTGGGCAGATTATCCGCACTGTCGACGGCGAGGCCTTGCCAGCGCCAGAAGACAGGGGCCCTGCCCCCCAGGGTGACATCCAGCGCTACGGCCCTGTTCTCTTCATCGTGGCCCTCGCCCTGGGCGGTCTGCTGCGCTCGACGATAGGTAGGGTACCGGGTGCTGTCGTCACGGGCGGTGTGGTGGGCGCGGTGGCATGGCTCATGGTCGGTGCGCTATCGATCGCGCTTTTTTCGGCCATCGCGGCGCTGCTGTTCACCTTGATGGGTGGCGGCCGGGCCTTGCACGGGTTGGGGGGTCTATACCGCGGCGGCCGTGGTCATCGTGGCGGCGGCTTTCGCGGCGGTGGTGGTGGCTTCGGTGGCGGTGGCGCCTCGGGCAGGTGGTGACCATGAAGAGCCCGCGCATCGTGTGTCACCTGCTGACAACCGACTGGTATGTCCAGCGGTGCTTCCCCCGCAGTGCAATGGTGGCGATCGAGCGGGCGATCAAGGATAGCGAGGCCAGGCACGACGGCGAGATCCGCATCGCGATCGAGGGTTCGCTGGAGTTTCGCGCGCTGTTGCACGCACAGTCGGCCCGTGAACGGGCAATCGAGCTGTTCTCGCAGCTTCGGGTGTGGGACACCCAACACAATAACGGCTTGTTGATCTACCTGCTGCTCGCCGATCACGCGGTAGAGATCGTGGCGGACCGGGGCATTCACGAGAAGGTCAGCCAGGGCGAATGGAATGCGGTGTGCCGTCAGATGGAATCCGCCTTCAAACAATTCGAGTTCGAAAGTGGTGTGGTGGATGGTATCCGGATGGTGACACAACACTTGGTAACACACTTCCCGGCCAGTGGCCAATACGCAAACGAGTTGCCCGATGAACCAGCGGTACTGCGATGACACGGCCAGGGCAAGAGCATCAATCGCAAAGGCAGCCCAGACGAGTCATCAAATCATGGGGTCTCGGCTCACTGACGGTCACCGGTCACGATGCACCAACCAAGCTTGCGCCACCATGACATTACAGAATTGTCATGATGGTGTCATCTGATTGACATGAACACCTCGCTAGACTCTTATATATCAATGCAATAGCTGCGTGGGTTGCTTATTAGCGCCCAATGCCAGGCGCCAGCGTGATCTTATGCATCAACGATTTTTGTGTAGACGGCAACGCAATATTGGTTACGCGAAACAGGACCGTACGTGCCACCGCCTTACCCACAGTAACGGAGACGACTCCATGACTCAGCAGCAGCCCATAAAACGACCCGAACACGCGCAGCACGGTAAACAAGGGGCTGCCCAATACACCACCTCTACCCAATACACCTGCCCGATGCACCCCGAGGTGATCTCCGATCAGCCCGGTGACTGTCCGAAGTGCGGCATGCACCTGGTGCCCGTGCAAAGCGGCGAGCCACAGGCGCAGTCCCGCCATGACAAGGGTCATGGCCATGGTCACGGGCACGGGCACGCCCATCAAGCCGGCCATGAAACCGCTGCGCCGGTTCGCGGCGGCCAGTACGACCAGGTGCCCGCCGGCTATGTCGGTGCGGTCTACACCTGCCCGATGCACCCCGAGGTGCGGCAGACCACGCACGGCGCCTGTCCCCTGTGTGGCATGGGCCTGGAGCTGGAATCCGCCGCGGCCGGCGACGAGGGGCCCAATCCCGAACTGGTGGATTTCACCCGCCGCTTCTGGGTCGCGGCCGTCCTCACGATCCCGGTGCTAGTGCTGGCGATGGCTCCTTATCTGGGCCTCACGGCGATTCGCGACTTCTTCGGTGAACGAACCTCGATGTGGATCGAGCTCGTGTTCAGCACCCCGGTGATCCTGTGGTCGGGCTGGCCATTTTTCGTGCGCGGCTGGAATTCGTTTCGCACCATGAACCTCAACATGTTCAGCCTGATCGGCATGGGGGTCGCCGCGGCCTATCTCTTCTCGATCGTCGCGGTGCTGGTGCCGGGCATCTTCCCGGAAGGCTTTCGCGACCCCGTAAGCGGCCAGGTCGGAATCTATTTCGAGGCCGCGGCAGTCATCGTTGCCCTGGTGCTGCTTGGCCAAGTCATGGAGCTTCGTGCCCGTGAAGGCACCGGCAAGGCGATCCGTGCGCTACTGGACATGGCCGCCAAGACCGCCCGGGTGATCCGCCCTGACGGTACCGAGGAAGAAATCCCCCTGGAAGCCGTGCGGGTGGGCGATCACCTGCGCGTGCGCCCCGGCGACAAGGTGCCGGTGGACGGCGTGGTGCTCGAGGGCCGTTCTGCCATCGACGAATCGATGATCTCCGGTGAGCCAATCCCGGTGGAAAAAACCAAGGACGACAAGGTCACCGGTGCCACCCTCAACGGCACCGGCAGCCTCATCATGCAAGCCACCCGGGTCGGTGCCGATACCACGCTCAGCCAGATCGTCGAGATGGTGGCCAACGCCCAGCGCTCACGCGCGCCAATCCAGAAGTTTGCCGATAAAGTGGCGGGCTGGTTCGTCCCCGCGGTCATTGGCGTTGCGATCTTGTCCTTCATCGCCTGGGCGATCTGGGGGCCGGTGCCGGCATTGGCCTACGCGCTGGTCTCGGCGGTGGCGGTGCTGATCATCGCCTGCCCCTGCGCACTGGGGCTCGCCACGCCGATGTCGATCATGACGGCCACCGGGCGCGGCGCGCAGCTGGGGGTGCTGATCAAGAACGCCGAGGCGCTGGAGCGCTTCGCCAAGGTCGACACGCTGATTGTCGACAAGACCGGCACCCTGACCGAAGGCAAGCCCAAGCTCGTCGCCGTGCTGCCCGAAGCCGGGCACGACGAGGCCGAGGTGCTGCGGCTGGCGGCGACGCTGGAAATAGGATCCGAGCACCCGCTGGCCGCCGCCATCGTCGCCGGCGCCGAGGAGCGCGGAGTCGAATTGGGCAAGGCCGATGATTTCGAGGCCGTGACCGGCATGGGCGTCAAAGGTGTGGTCGATGGCCACCAGGTGGCGCTCGGCAATGCCAGGCTGATGGCCGAGCTGGGCCTCGATGGCGGCCCACTGGCCGCTGTCGCCAACGCGCGCCGCGACGAGGGCGAGACGGTCATGTTCGTGGTACTCGACGGCGCCATCGCCGGGCTGGTCAGCGTCGCCGACCCGGTGAAAGAAACCACGCCCGATGCCCTCAAGGCACTGCACAAACTGGGTTTTCGCATCATCATGGCCACGGGCGACAACGAGCGCACCGCGAAGGCGGTAGCCGCGCGCCTGGGGATCGATGAAATCCGCGCCGACGTGCTGCCCGAGGACAAGGCGCGCATCATCCGCGAGCTGCAGGCCAAAGGCCGCAGGGTGGCGATGGCGGGCGACGGGGTCAACGATGCCCCGGCACTGGCGCAGGCCGACGTCGGCATTGCCATGGGCACCGGCGCCGACGTGGCGATCGAAAGCGCGGGTTTCACCCTGGTCAAGGGCAATCTCGATGGCATCGTGCGCGCCCGCAAGCTGGCGCTGGCCACCATGCGCAACATCAGGCAGAACCTGTTCTTTGCACTGATCTATAACGGCGCGGGCGTGCCGATCGCCGCCGGGATCCTCTATCCGTTCTTCGGCATCCTGATCGGACCCATGTTTGCCGCCTTTGCGATGACCGCCTCCTCGCTGTCGGTGGTCTTGAATGCGCTGCGCCTGCGCAGCGAGAAGATTTGATCCAGGCCACCTTGATTAAATCAGATTTGCACACCGCGAGGTAAGCCACAATGAATGCCAAACCATCGACAGTCAAAACCCCTGCGGTGCGTAAAGCTCCTCGCGAGCGTCAACCCGCTTCCTCCCAGACGGCGGCCGACCAGAAGACTGCCCGTGAGCTCGACCACACCACCATTCCAAGCAATCCCGCAGCGGAACTACTCGCCTACCAGGCCGACCTGTGGCGGCGCGGCCTGCGCTACCTGGATACGCTGCGCCAGCGTGCCGACAACATGCTCGAGCATGAGCAGGCCGGCATGCCGCCACTGCTCGACTTCGACTATGAGATGATTCTGGACGGCCGCCGACTGGAGCGCCCCGCCAACTATGCCTTGCTGCGTATCACCCGGGTCGGCGAAGACTGTCTGGAAGACTGCCTTGACGAGACCAAGCCGCCGGTGATGATCGTCGACCCGCGCGCCGGTCATGGCCCGGGCATCGGCGGTTTCAAACAAGACTCCGAAGTGGGCATGGCGCTGCACGAGGGGCACCCGGTCTACTTCGTGATCTTCTTTCCGGAGCCCATGCCCGGGCAGACGCTGGAAGACGTACTGCATGTCCTGCGACGCTTCGTCGAGACGCTGGCCGAGCGGTATCCAGGCAAGCCACCGGTGCTCTACGGCAACTGTCAGGCGGGCTGGGCCATTGCGCTGCTCTCGGCTGATTGCGTAGGTCTGGTCGGACCGGCGGTACTGAACGGCTCACCGCTGTCTTACTGGTCTGGCGAATCCGGGGTCAATCCCATGCGCCTGGCCGGCGGACTGCTGGGTGGCGCCTGGATGACGCACCTGCTGGCGGACCTGGGGGACGGGCGTTTTGACGGCGCCCATCTGGCGGCCAACTTCGAATCCCTCAAGCCCGCAAATACCTTGTGGCAGAAGGATTACCAGTTATTTGCCGACATCGATGGCCAGCGCGAGCGCTTTCTGGATTTTGAGCGCTGGTGGACCGGCTTCTATAGCCTGAGCAAGGAAGAGATCGTTGCCATTGTCGAAAACCTCTTCATCGGTAACGAGATCGAGCGTGGCGAGTTTGAAATCTGCTCCGGTTGTACCGTCGACCTCAAGCGCATCCGCAACCCGCTGGTGATCTTCGCCTCCAGCGGCGACAACATCACCCCGCCGCACCAGGCGCTCAACTGGATCCCGGCGGTGTATCCGAGCACCGAGGCGCTCAAGGCCGCCGATCAGCGCATCGTCTATCTGCTCAACCCGCACGTGGGCCATCTGGGAATCTTCGTGTCCGCCAAGGTCGCACGATTGGAGCACCGGGCGATCCTCGAGAGTGTCGGCGACCTCAATGAGCTTGCCCCGGGGCTCTACGAGATGAAGATCGACAATCCCACTGGCGACCCGGACTGCCACAAGCCCGAGTTCCAGGTGCGTTTCGAGGAGCGTCGAGTGGAAGACCTGGATTACGCTGACCAGACGGCGGCGTTCAAGCAGGTAAAAGCCCTCTCCGCGCGCAACGTGGCCCTCTACGAGACCTTCGTCGGACCCTGGGTGCGGCTGGCCACCACCCCCTGGTCGGCCAAAATGCTGCGTCAGCTGCATCCGGCACGGACCAGCCGGCTGATGTTCTCGGAACGCTTCGCGCCCTGGATGGGCGGCGTGAAGTGGCTGGCCGAGAGGGTGGAGACCACACCAACGCCGGTCGATAGCAGCAGCCCCTACCGGCAATGGGAGACATTGGTGAGCGACTCGATCGCCTCGACACTGACGCAGGTTGGCACGACTCGCGACAGCGTCTTCGAGAAGGTGTTCGAGGGGCTCTATGGCGGGTCATGGCTCGACAAGAGCGAGACAGAGACACCCCATTCCCACAATAAGGAAGTGTAAGGAAATGTCGACGCGCCCATCCATCCTGGTGGTCAACTGCGGCTCATCCAGCCTGAAATTCGCCGTGTTCGGCCTGGCCGATGGCCTCAATCGTCAGTTGTGGGGGGAGGCCAGCGGCATCGGCACTGAACAGGGACGGTTCCGCGTGGTGGACGCTCGGGAACAAGTCCTCGCGAACAACGACGTGCGATTCGCGGATCATGCGGCAGCCATTGCGCGTCTCGACGAGATCTTGCGTCAGCAAGGTGAAGGGCTGAATCTGGTTGGCATCGGGCACCGAGTGGTCCACGGGGGGGAGGACTGTGACTGTTCGCAGCGTATCGACGACACACTGCTGCGTCGTCTGGACACGCTGATTCCATTGGCTCCGCTGCATCTGCCGCACAACCTGGCCGGCATCGCCGCCATGCGCGCGCATTTTCCCAACGTACCCCAGCTCGCCTGCTTCGACACGGCGTTTCATCACGGCCTGCCTGAGGTCGCCCGGCATACCGGACTGCCTCGGGAGTACGAGGCCCAGGGCGTGCGTCGCTATGGCTTTCACGGGCTCTCCTACGAATTCATCGTCGAGGATGTGGTGCGCCGCCACGGTCCAGCGGCACTTGACGAACGCCTGATCGTCGCGCACCTGGGCAACGGCGCCTCCTTGGCGGCGATCCGCGGTGGGCGCAGCGTCGAGACGACGATGGGTTTCAGCGCTCTGGGCGGCATGCCTATGGGTACCCGCAGCGGCGATCTGGATCCCGGCATCCTGCTGTATCTGGCCGGGCAGCAAGGACTCGATCCTAAAGCTCTCCAGTCATTGCTCTACCAACGCTGCGGCTTACTGGGCCTCTCTGGCGTGAGCGCCGATATGGGCGAGCTCCTGGCGCGCCGTCAGGACACCCCAGAGGCCGCGCAGGCGATCGACTTCTTTTGTCATCGCGCGCGCCACTTCATCGGCGCCCTGAGCGCCGCCCTCGGCGGGCTGGACCGGCTGATCTTCACCGGCGGCATCGGCGCGAACGCGCCGGACATCCGCGCGCAGATCTGCGATGGCCTGGCGTATCTGGGCGTGACACTGGACCCAGGGCGCAATCGCAAGCCCGAGCCGCTGATCTCCGCCGCCGAGGGCCTGGTCCAGGTGGAAGCCGTGACCACCGATGAAGAACGGATGATCGCGCGGCACGTGCAGCGCCTGTATGCCAACCAATGAAAGGAAACATGATCAATAACGCCGTCCAACGATTGGCCACGCTTGATGACCTGGTGCAGCAGGCACGGCACGGGGACCCGATTCGGGTCGCCGTGGTCAACGCGGCACAGGCTGCAGTGCTGGAAACACTTCGCGATGCGGTACGACTCGGAATCGCTGAACCGGTGCTGATCGGTCGCTGCGTCGAGATCGCCAAGGTCGCAGCCACGCTCGGCTGGGAGCTCGACCTGGCCTCCGTGATCGAAGCGGACTCGGAGGCGGATGCCGCCCGCCGCGGGGTGGAACTCGTGCGCGCCGGTCGCGCCGACGCGCTGATGAAGGGACACATCCACACCGATGCCTTCATGCGCGCCCTGCTCGACAGCGAGCACGGCCTGCGCCAGCCCGGCAGCCGCGTCAGCCACGTCTTTCTGGTAGATATACCCAATTACCCACGGTTGCTCGCCATCAGCGATGCAGCGGTGAATATCACGCCAGACCTCAACGCCAAGGCACAGATTCTGCAGAACGCCATCGCACTGATGCACATGATCGGCGTCGAGGTGCCCCGGGCGGCCGTAATCTCGGCGGTAGAGACCGTCAACCCGGCCATCCCCTCCACTCTGGACGCGGCCTGCCTGACGCTGATGGCCCGCCGCGGGCAAATCATTGGCGCCGAGGTCGACGGGCCACTGGCCTTTGATAACGCCATCTCCGAACGTGCAGCCCGGGAAAAAGGGATCGAGTCATCGGTGGCAGGCCAAGCGGATATCCTGCTGATGCCGGACCTGGTCTCGGGCAACATTCTGGCGAAAAACCTGGAGTACCACGGTGGCGCCACCGCAGCGGGGGTGGTCATGGGACTGACGGTGCCGGTAGTGCTGAGTTCTCGGGCCGACCCGCCGGCGGCACGCCTGGCGGGACTGGGCGTCGCGGCGCTGATGTACCGGGCGGGAATCCGGCTGCCGATCCCAATCGTGCCGGAGACGGAATCCGCCTTCCCCTGTGCCCCGCAACCCGAGTCGGCTTGTTGCCCCAAGGAGGTGTGCTGATGGACGCCCAGACGTTGGAACATGACTAATCCACGGTAATCTTTTAATCGGGCCACATCCATGCTGCAATACCCCCAGATCGACCCCATCGCCTTGCAAATCGGACCACTTGCCATCCACTGGTATGGCCTGATGTATCTCACCGGCTTTGCCCTGGCATGGCTGCTGGGCCGCTGGCGCATCCGGCATCACCCCTGCGGCCTGACCCTACGCGATCTCGAGGACATCATCTTTTACAGCGTGCTAGGCGTGGTGATTGGCGGGCGCCTGGGGTATGTACTGTTTTACAAACCGGGCGAGTACCTGAGCCACCCGCTCTCGGCGCTCTACCTATGGGAAGGCGGCATGTCGTTTCACGGTGGTCTGCTGGGCGTAATCGTGGCCATGCTGATCTTTGCCCGCAAGCGCGGTCGCACACTGCTGGAGATTGGCGACTTTGTCGCGCCACTCATCCCTTTGGGCCTGGCTGCTGGGCGCCTGGGCAACTTTATCAATGGCGAGCTATGGGGCCGCGCCACCACAGTGCCTTGGGGCATGGTGTTTCCACAAACGGGGGACGGCATCGCACGCCACCCATCGCAACTCTATGAAATGGGACTCGAAGGCTTTGCGCTGTTTGCACTTATCTGGTGGTTTGCACGCAAGCCACGTCCGATCGGGCAAACAAGTGCGGTGTTCTTGATGGGCTACGGGGTCTTTAGATTTATGGTGGAGTTCACCCGCGAGCCGGATAACTATCTCGGCTTATTCGCGGGTGGCCTGTCGATGGGCCAGTTACTTTCATTACCCATGATTCTCTTCGGAATTTTTATTTACTGGTGGGCCGCAAGACGATCGGCCCACGCACTGACGCCGTGACTGTCTCAGTCTGAGGTGGTGAACATTGCAAAGTTGTCATCGCAGCGTCATCCGATCGACATGAGCGCTTCACTAAACTCTTATACATCAATGCAATAGTTGCGTGGGTCGCGTATAAGCGGCCGACCTCGATATCTTGCTCGTTCCGATCACAGGATGCACACACGTGAAACACCAGCCACCACTTTCCATCGCTTTACCCTCCTCGGCGTCGTACGCGCTCAAGACTCGGACATCCGGCTTCAAACGGAGTCTGGCACCGTACACAGGGCGATCCCTCACAGCGCTTCAAAAGGACATCCATCATGGATGAATCGATCTCTCATTCAAGCGTCTGGGGCATTGCAGCGATCATGATCGTGATTGCGTCCTGGTTCTTCTACCGCTACCTGGCTCCGAAGACCTGGCGTGAATGGGCCAGCGCGGGACTCGTGCAGGCATTCATCATCGCACTGTACGCCGAGATGTACGGCTTCCCGCTCACCATCTATCTGATGGTCCGGTTCTTCGGGCTAGACAGTGCAAATCTGAGCGCCAGTCTCTGGTCCACGCTGCTGGGCGTGGGTGAGCTGGGCATGATGATCTCGATGCTGCTCGGCTATCTCTTGCTGTTTGTCGGCATTGGTTTGTTCGCCCAGGGCTGGCGCGAGCTCTACCGTGCGCAAAAGGAGAAGCGTCTCGCCACCGGTGGCTTGTATGCGCTGGTCAGGCACCCTCAGTACACCGGCCTGTTCATTGGCCTCTTTGGCGAGGGCGTCGTGCATTGGCCGACGATCTTCTCGGTGACGCTATTTCCCGTGATTGTGCTGATCTATTGGCTGCTTGCACGAAATGAGGAGAAACGCGTGCTGGCGGAATTCGGCGATGAGTATCGCGCCTATCGGCGACGCGTTCCGATGTTCATTCCGCGAATCGGCCAGTGGCGGCGACTGGTCGAGCGCTCCAGGGGCGGCAGCGAGCAGGAACTGCCGCGGCATTGACATGCCAAGACCAATCGCTCGCCGCCTTGCGCGGCTGTCCAGAACGAAAGGTCGACGTCTGAACGATCTCAACGAAAGGAGCTGGAAATGGCTTGGCTAACAGAGAACTGGATCTGGGTACTGTTTGGAGTGGCGTTCATTGCCATGCACTTGTTCGGACACGGGTGCCATGGAGGACATGGTGGAGGCCATGGCTCGGGTTCTGGCGAAGATCGCGACGCGAACAGGACCGCCGACCCAAAGGCCGTAGGGAACCCGCCGAGCGCCACGGGCGGTAGCCGCGAACCACATCCTCATTAGGAGAGCTTCCTGTACGGGGCGTATGCCGGGATGGTGTACGTGCCGATCTACAACTTCTTCAAGCGGCGCTGGGACACCGGACAATGACGAATATCTCGCACGCGTTCCACATCACACTGCGAGTTTTGAGGAGGATCCCGAGGGCCACGATGCCATTTGAACACATCCAGGCAGGCAGAGCAGATCCTGCGGGACTCGTTGACGACCACGACCTACTAACCAAGCCTGCACCGCCATTACATTACGACATTGTCATGCTGGTGTCATCAGATCGACATAAGCGCTTCGCTAAACTTTCATATATCAATGCAATACATGCGTCAGTTGTTTATTAGCTGCCGCACCCTGACAGTCGCAACTGTCTCTAGCTGACCAGGAGTTCAACATGACCTACCTCCGTACCTTTGCATCTATTGCCGTTCTGACCAGTGCAGCCCTGACCGCCCCGGCCTGGGCTGCCAATGGCGATCAAAACGACAGCCATCATCCGGCAAATGACACCGTCGCGCAGGCTGCTCAGGCGCAATCGGGTAGCCCGGGCGCAGGTATGCGCGCGGGCACGACTGCCCCCGACTATGCCAGCCAGATGAAGGCCATGCAGCAGATGCACGATGCAATGCTGGCCGCGAAGACGCCCGAGGAGCACAGTGCGCTGATGGCCAAGCAGATGAAACTCATGCAAGGCGGCATGAATATGATGGGTAGCATGGGCGGCATGAGCATGATGGGCCGCGGCATGGGCAGTGGCATGAGCACAGGCGCAGCGCCGGGCAAGTCGGCCGACATGGCCACCCGCCAGGACATGCTGGAGCAGCGTATGGACATGATGCAGTCCATGATGCAGATGATGACAGACCGCCTGCAGGCGCTTCCTGCAACAAAATGAGGAATCAGCCATGAGTACTTCAAATTCCCCTCACACGGCAGCAAGCGCGCAACAGCCACCTGCCACCCCCTATGGTTTTCGCTGTGACATCCAGGACAAGGACTTTGTGACGGCCGTCGCCCGCGTCACCGAAGCGCTGAAAGCCGAAGGCTTTGGCGTCCTGACCGAGATCGACGTGCAGGCCACGATGAAGGCCAAGCTGGGCATCGAGGGGCGACCCTACCGCATCCTCGGCGCCTGCAATCCGCCGCTGGCCCACCGCGCCCTGGAGGCTGAACCCGACATCGGCCTGCTGCTGCCCTGCAACGTCGTCGTGCGTGAAGAGGCCGACGGTCGCCTGGTCGTTGCCTTCATGGACCCCGTTGCGGTGTTGCAGATGACCTCGAACCCCGAGGTCGGGCGCATCGCCCACGAGGTGCGCGATCGGCTTGAGCGGGTGAAATCTGCACTGGCCAGTAGCACAACCCCGGCAGCCAAGGGCTGAGGGAGTGCACATGGTTTACAACGGCGGCTTCTTCATGGGCGGCATGCACTTTTTCTGGTGGATCTTCTGGTTGGCGCTGGTCGGCATCATCGTGTTCTACGGCTGGGGGCGTACGAGCGGGCGGCACAGACGCGCGCGCGAGTCGCCCCACGAAATGCTGCAGCGCCACCTGGCGAACGGTGAGATCACGCCCCGCGAGTACGAAGAACGCAAGGGCTTGCTTGATCGCGATGCCAGGCACACAAAATAAACCAGGCACAGGACAAAGATATCTCGTCAAACAGTTAAAAGCTTTCATGCGATGTCAGGGCCTGTCTTGAAACTACAGGCCAGTGCCGTTTGTATCAACCGAACAGATCAGGACTGCCTTGATCACCAGATACGGTTTAATCCGTTCGAATTGGCATGTATACCATATCAAGAAATCTGTTTCTTATCGCCGGCTTTTTTTTGACAAGCACTGCCGCCGCATCAGGCGTGAGGCAAATCTCTATCGTCGATGATCCAGCTCATGTACTCGGTCAACACTCGCACAAAGCGACTTCCCGGCTGGAAAATCTGCGGAAGATTTTTTTCGACACGCCACTGAGCGAACGAACACGCATCAGCTCGGCATTTGGTTATCGATTCCATCCCGTGTCTGGCAAGTGGGCAGGCCACCAAGGTATTGATTACCCTGCCCCGAAAGGCACACCCATCCGGGCGACAGCTCGCGGCAGGATATCCTTCATCGGCATTCAGAGCGGATATGGAAAAGTGATCTTTGTAGAGCATAACAATATCTATTCTACTGTCTACGCCCACCAAAGCCGTTTCAAAAATAGTTTGGAGAAAGGCGAATATGTCGACAAGGGACAAATCATTGGGTATGTCGGTTCTACCGGAACGTCCAGTGGCCCCCATCTGCACTATGAATTGCGTGTCAATAATCAGCCGGTAGACCCTGTTCGACAAAAGCGGCAACTGGCCGCCCACACCCAAAAATGAAGCGTCAGGTCCGGCGCCCGAACAATCGTAGTCCATCAAGCTACATTCACCGTACAGCAAAGTGAGCAAGGACGATTCCAATGACAATAGTCACGAAAAAAGCCGCTGTGTTCCTTGGTGCGCTTGGTTTTTTGGCACTCGGTACCGGTCTGTTCATGTACCAGTCGGCATCGAGTTCAAAACTGGCTTATATTGACCCGTCCGATCAAACACTCTTGGTCCGTGGTAGACAAATCTACACCAATAATTGTGCCGCATGCCATGGAGCACGGCTTGAAGGCCAGAATGACTGGCGCACGCGCAAGCCAAACGGACGATTACCCGCGCCGCCGCACGATAAAGCAGGGCACACTTGGCATCATCCAGATGCGCTTTTGATTGACATTGTCAAAAACGGCCTGGTGCCTGGGAAAACCGCGCCACCCGGATATGTGAGCGATATGCCAGCCTATGGCCAGTCATTGAGCGACCCCGATATAGCGGCGGTGTTGGCCTATATCAAGAGCTCCTGGCCACCTAAAGCACTGGCTGCACAGAAAGAAATCACGCTGCAACCGAGGCAGTAAGTGCCCGGCGAAGATGCTCTATTGCTTTGCCTTGTGCAATCGCTGCGCATCACCTGCAACCCATGCGATTCAATCCTCCCCCCGCAACTCCGGCCAGATCTGCCACCAGTCATCCGGACGCAGCTGCTTCCGAGTGACAGCACCGCCCGTCAATTCCTCGATCTCCACACAGCGGATGATTGGCACCGGACGTGTACCTGCCGCCCAGCTGCTGACTACCTGTACAGGTAACCCTAACTTCTTGGCCAATGGGGTCATCCCGCCCATCACTTCACAGGCATCACGAACAGGCTGAAAATCCCGCATATGCTTCCATAACCATGTGTTTAACATGGATTTTATTAGATAAATTCGTTATTAAGATATGACGACGCGTTGTTTATTTGTGCCGTTTTGCAGCGCCAAAGTTCAGCACCGGCTAGTCAATTTGTAACTGCAGGTCAGAAAACGGCATTCATCGCATGAAACAATCTGCACCGATCTGAACCAAGCGTTTTTCCTGCCCCCCTGGGGGACTGACGATTTTATGATCTTTCGTTTGCCGCGGGATAGTCACAGCCGTAAACAATTTGCCCTGGCCTCGTATCCTCCACTCGTAGTGGTATTCGCTAAGCTTTAGCACCCTCCAGTAGAACCTTGAATTGCTTGAAAAATCAATCAGCTGATTACCTATTGACAAAACTAATCAAAATGCTGACAATAGCTTTAACTGCTCAACGCAGACCAGCTCTTTAACAAGCAACAAGCGATGAATACTGCGCCCTGCCCGATCACGCGGCACGCGACTGCGCAGCAACCTGTAAGGCATCGGGGTTGAAGCAAAACCGATGAAATCCGCCAATCACAGCCAGCCCCTCGCGTGGGGCATGGATGGCCGCGTGCGGCGAGGACTTCCCACAACGGGACGCGCCCGGTGCATTCATATGAATGCCCAAACTCAGGGATGGCGACGTAATCCTTTGACGACAGCGGGAAAGACCGCAGTCCCCGGCATCCAGACGAGCCGCCACCGGCGGGCCAGCGTCTGGCCCTACCGGGGGTGATCCAAGCACCCGACCCCCATCGCGGCATCTTGGCGGGTCGGCCCCCAGGGCTCCGGCGAGCCCGCTTTGGCAGGCGTCCCTCCGGGCATCTACCAAAGTGCCCGTACTTACATTTTCGAACCCCTATTTTTACCAGCCATCCCGAAAGGATCGACTTATGACAGTAGCACGCACCTTCACCGCTCACCCTCCCCACCGCCCAGCAACACGGGCGCTGCTTTACCGCATCAACGTGGCGGAGGCAAAACTGGGGGTCTCACGCTCCACCATCTATCGACTGGTGCATGACGGCGAGCTGGAGCTGGTCAAGATCGGCAAGCGCTCCAGCGGCATCACCGCCACCAGCCTCCATGCCATGATCGAGCGAAACAAGACGCCGTGCTGATACCATAGTCGTATTCACGCAACACAGAGAAAAACGCCCACCGGGTTCAAACTGGGTAGCCAGGTGGGTAGCTAGAGCAAAAACGCGGCTTGTGCTGATGTGATAACTATCTGATTAACAAAAGTAATACTCATCGCATGAAACTCGCCACCTGGAACGTCAATTCGCTTAACGTCCGTCTGGGCCATGTGCTCGACTGGTTGCATGCCAACCCGGTGGATGCCCTCTGTCTGCAAGAGCTGAAATTGCCAGACGAGCGCTTCCCCGATGCTGCGTTGCGGGTGGCGGGCTATCACGCCTGCTGGGCCGGGCAAAAGACATACAACGGGGTGGCTATCATCAGCAAGACGCCACCTCTGGATGTGCAACGCAATATCCCTGGTTACGAAGACCCGCAACAACGGATCATCGCCGCCACCATAACGGATATCCAGGGCCAGGCGGTGCGTGTCATCAGTGCCTATTGCCCCAATGGGCAGTCGGTGGGCAGCGATAAATATGCGTACAAGCTGGATTGGTATCAGGCGCTGCATGCCTGGCTGGGTGATGAAATCAGTCAGCATACTGATCTGGCCATTTTGGGTGACTACAACGTGGCACCGGCAGATGCAGACGTGCACGACCCAAAAGCCTGGGAGGGCAATGTGTTGGTATCAGAGCCCGAACGCCAAGCGTTTCAACGATTGCTGGATCTGGGCCTCAAGGATACTTTTCGCCTGTTTGATCAGCCGCCCAAGATATTCAGCTGGTGGGATTATCGGATGATGTCGTTTCGGCGAAATGCAGGTGTGCGTATCGATCACATCCTGGCAAGCCCCGATCTTGCCAGCCGCTGCCTCGAGTGCGTGGTTGATAAAATACCGCGTGGATGGGAAAAGCCCTCCGACCACGCGCCTGTTGTGGCGCAATTCAAAATATAATGCGGAGATATTCCGCGTTTTTGCTTCCCTCATGCCCCTAGACAGCCAATTGATCGCGCGCGTAGATCGCGGCGCGATTCTCGACATCACCCTTGAAAACCTGCCCTTTCGTGTATACGTGGCCCAGCGGCCAGCCGATGTACAGCAGGTTGCCGATATTGTGCCCGCCCAACAGTTTCAGGGCGAGGGAGACGTCCATGTAGCCGCTGTCAACGATACCGACGACGTCGCCAGCCAGATTCAGGATGTACTGTTTAATCTGAATCCGGGCGATGCCATCGTATTTCTGTGCACCAGTGCCCAGGCTTATGCAGATACCTTGGCTGAGTTTGGTCAGTCGCCAGATACGCCGGCGGTATCATGACAACATCGTCCCTTTCACAAGCCGCAGATATGTCTCCCAAGCACGCCGGAAATATCTTCATGGTGGTGGCACCCAGTGGTGCGGGCAAGTCCAGCCTGGTCAATGCCTTGCTGGCACAGGATGATACCCTGTCGTTGTCTATTTCCTGCACCACCCGCCCCCCACGTCCCGGGGAAGAAGATAAAAAGCACTACCGTTTTGTGTCAGTGGATACTTTCCAGGCCATGCGCGAACGCGGTGATATGCTCGAATGGGCCGAGGTGCACGGCAACTTTTACGGCACACCGCGCGACCGCGTGGCCCAGACCATCGCTGCCGGACAAGACATCATTCTCGAGATCGATTGGCAAGGTGCCCGGCAAGTCCGGCAGCATTACCCGCAGGCCATCGGCGTCTTTATCCTGCCGCCCTCCATCGAGGCGCTCGAAACGCGCCTGAACAAACGCGGCCAGGATGCACCCCAGGTGATTGCTCGCCGTCTGCTCGCCGCAGGGGGCGAGATGGCGCATGCATCCGACTGCGAATATGTTATTATTAATCAAGACTTTAGCCTGGCTTCACAGCAGCTTCAGGCTGTTGTACTAGCAGCCCGGTTACGATATACCGCACAATCCGTTCGCCACGCTGATCTGTTCATGCAGCTGGGCATACGTAAACCTCTCAATAACGCTAGCTAATCAGGACACTCATGGCCCGTATCACCGTCGAAGATTGCCTTCAGCAAATTCCCAACCGCTTTGACCTCACCTTGGCCGCCACTTATCGTGCCCGCGAGCTTGCCCAAGGTCACGAAGCCCGCATCGAAAGCCACAATAAGCCTACGGTCACCGCACTGCGCGAAATCGCACAAGGCCAGGTTGGCACCGAAATGCTGCGCAAGGTTCCAACCTGATCTAAACGCAAAGAGGGGATTCAATGGCGTTTTCTGGCATACGCGGTGCATCGTCCGGGCTTCTGGCGGTGTTGCGCAAAGGGCCCAGGCTACACAGAAGAAAACCCCACGCTGCCCCCGCGTCCATCCCTGCGGCCGCACCCAGCCCCATCGCCTCGTTGGCGGGGCTGCAACAAATCACCTCTACATACCTGGCACCGCGTGATATTGATCGTGTGCGTGAAGCCTACCGGTTTGCAGACAATGCGCATCTGGGGCAATTTCGCGAAAGCGGAGAGCCCTACATCTCGCATCCCATAGCCGTCACTGAAATTTGCGCAGGCTGGAAGCTCGACGCAGATTCTCTGATGGCCGCCTTGCTGCACGATGTCATCGAAGATCAGGGCGTTGCCAAGCAAGACCTCACCGAAAAATTTGGTCCGGACGTCGCTGATATTGTGGACGGCCTCACCAAACTCGAGCGCCTTGAATACGCCACCAAGGCCGAGCAGCAGGCAGAGTCTTTTCGTAAAATGCTGCTGGCCATGGCACGTGACGTGCGTGTCATCCTCATCAAGCTGGCGGATCGCCTGCACAACATGCGCACGCTGGATGCCGTGCCACCCGAGAAGCGCCGCCGGGTAGCCCGCGAAACCCTGGACATCTATACACCCATCGCCCATCGCCTGGGCCTGAACGCCCTTTTTCGCGAGCTTCAGGATCGCTGTTTCAAGGCCATTTACCCCAACCGCTACGACGTGCTGTACAAGGCCATGATGGCCGCCCGCGGCAATCGTCGTGAAGTCATCACCAAAATAGCAGAAGCCGTACGGGCAGCACTGCCGGCAACTGGCCTGGATGCAGAAGTCAGCGGCCGGGAAAAATCCTTGTACGGCATCTACAAGAAGATGGTCGAGCAGAAAAAATCATTTTCTGATGTGCTTGATATCTACGGGTTTCGGGTGGTTGTGCACACACTGCCAGAGTGCTACCTGGCCCTGGGCACACTACATCAGTTATATCGTCCCGTACCAGGCAAATTCAAGGATTACATTGCCATTCCAAAGATCAATGGCTATCAGTCCTTGCACACCACCTTGATTGGCCCCTATGGCACGCCGGTCGAATTTCAGTTTCGTACGCGGGACATGGATCACGTGGCCGAAGAAGGTGTTGCCTCTCACTGGCTTTATAAAGAACAAGGCACCTCACTGAACGATTTACAAAAGCGCACGCACCAGTGGCTGCAATCGTTACTGGATATCCAGAACCAGACGGGTGATTCCGGCGAATTCCTCGAACACGTCAAGGTTGATCTGTTTCCGGATGCCGTTTACGTGTTTACGCCCCAAGGAAAAATCCTTTCTTTGCCGCGCGGGGCTACACCCGTAGATTTCGCATACGCCATCCACACGGATGTCGGCAACCATGCGGTGGCTTGCAAGATCAATGGCGATTTTTCTCCGCTGCGCACCGAACTGCACAGCGGAGACGCCGTAGAGATCATGACTTCATCGGCCTCGCGTCCCAGCGCTCAGTGGCTTAATTATGTCCGCACCGGACGGGCACGCTCCGAGATTCGCCACTATTTGCGCACCGAGCGCTACGAAGAATCCATCGCGTTTGGACGGCGCTTGCTTAACCAAGCGTTTGATCAGCTGGGGATCACCTATCCAGCCGATACGGATCCCCAATGGGATCGTCTGGCCAAAGGCTCGGGTGGCGCCTCGCGCACCGAAATTCTGGCGGATATCGGCTTGGGGAAACGTTTGGCTGCGGTGGTAGCGCGCCGCTTTGCCCCCGAAAACGCCATGCTCGAAACCACGGCCATGGCGGTAGACGAGTTCAATGCCGTCTCCGGCGCTCCAATCGTTATCCACGGCAACGAAGGTCAGGCTGTACAGCTGGCGCCGTGCTGTGGCCCATTGCCGGGCGATGCCATTATCGGCGGTATCCGCCTTGGGCACGGGCTGGTGGTTCATATGGCTGATTGCCCGGTTGCCTTGCGCCTGCAAGCCAAAGAGCCCGAACGCTGGATCCCGGTGATATGGGACGTCACCACTGCGCGGCACCTGACAACCCGCCTGGACATTACTGTGCTTAACGAGCGTGGCGTACTGGGCCGTCTGGCGGCTGAGATCACCGAGGCAGACTCCAATATCACGCAGCTCAGCATGCCTGACGAAGCGGCTGCCACAGCATTGCTGCATGTCACCGTGCAGGTCGACAGCCGCAAGCACCTGGCTCAGGTCATCCGGGCAATCCGGCATGTTCCTCAGGTGCAAAAGATTGTTCGTGCCAAGGGATAGCTGCCTGGGATAGAAAACCCCAAGCAGTCGATCCGCCCGTGTCGGTGAAGACGCCAGGCGGATGGGCAATGCTCAGCTGTTGCCGCTGTCGCCGTTCTGGATCAGGGCTTTGCCTTCTTCGGTGATTTTCACATTAAGCGCTTTGCGTAAATCAACCATCAGGGCTTGTTGTTCAATTTCACCCCATACGCGCCCCAACTGGGCAGCCAGGCCGTCCAGGGCGGGCTTGTCGATGGTGCCAGGTTTAACCGCATCCACCCGAACAATCGCGTAGGCATCCGGCAGCGTGACGCCACCAAACGCTGGCAATTTGTCTTGCGACACAGAAAATGCGGCGTCCAGCACAGATTTTCCGAGACCGGCAGAATCCAGACGGCTGATGGTGATGGCATCCTCGAAGCCTTCTGCCGAACTGGCGTCAGCCTGCAGTGCCGACAAGGCTTTTTCGCCTTCAGCGACAGCCGCCGCCTGTGCCCGTTGGCTGGTCAGCTGTGTGCGGATATGATCTTTTACCTTGTCCAGTTTGGGCACATGCGAAGGGATAACCTGCTTGACGCGCACCACCACCATGGTGTCCGGTGAAATTTCAATCACCCCCGAGTTTTGCTTGTCGCCAAGCACCTGGCGACTAAACAGTGCCTGACGCACCCGGACATCGCCCAGCACAGCCGCATCGTTACTGGCTGTGGCTGAATCGGGGCCGGCTTCGTCCTTGCTTAGCAGGCGATCTCGCGCAATACCAGTGGCCGAACGCAATTGCAAGCCCAGCTCTTTGGCGGCGGGCTCGAGGCTGGTGGGGTTATCGTACACCAGGCTGGTGAGCTTGGTGGCCATATCGGCAAAGCGGTCGGCTGCCAACTGGCGGCGCACTTCGGTTTCTACCTTGCTGCGCGCTTCGTCAAAGGTTTCGCCTTTTTCGGGCTCAACCTGGTTGGCCATAAAGATGTGATAGCCATCCGGCCCCTTCACGGGCTCGGAGATCTCGCCCTGCTTGAGTGCAAAGACCACCTGCTCCATGGCCAAGGGCAAGGTGCCGCGCTGAATCCAACCGAGTTCGCCGCCATTACGGGCGGTTCCTGCGTCCTGGGACTCCTTGCGGGCGAGCTCGGCAAACTGGCTGGGGTCGGCCTTGGCCCGCTGGCTAATGTCTTCGGCGCGGCTGAGCGCAGCCTTGCTGGCTTCATCCGAAGCACCCGATGGCAGCTTTACAAGGATATGGCTGACGTTATAGCGCGCAGGCACAACGTAACGTGCCTTGTTTTGCTCGTAGTAGTCTTTCAGCTGTGCATCGGTGACGCTGGCCACGCTGGCTACGGCAGCCGCTTCGTCCAGCACGACATAGCTGGCAGTCACTTGCTCCGGCAGACGGAGGTCTTCCTGGTGCTTGTCGTACCAGGCCTGAATATCTTCAGCAGAAATCTGCACCGACTGCTGATGATCCTTGGCCAGAAACACTTTAAGGCGCACGGTGCGCTCTTCGGTAAGGGCTCGCTTGATGGAATCGAGCACAGGCGTAGGCAAGGCTGCGGTGTCGCGCACAGGCCCTAGGACAGTATCCAGGGCCAGCTCGGCACGTTGGCTGTCTTCAAAATCGCGCGGGCTCATGCCGATAGACGCCAGTACTTCGTGGTAGCGGTCTGCGGAAAACTGACCATCCACCTGCACCTGCGGCATGGCAGCAATCGCACGACGCAGCGCGTTGTCGGACACACTGAAGTGCTCATCAGTGGCCAGCACGATTTGAACCTTGCGATTGATCAACTGATCCAATAGTGCCTGACGGGATTCCGGGTTGTCCAGCAAGGCCGGATCAAAGCGGCCCTGACTGCTTTCTTGCATTTGCTGCAACTGATTGCGTTGCGCCTGGGTGAATTCCTGCTTGGTAACCGACAATTTGCCGATTTCCGCAATGGCAGTATCAGCGGTCACAAACGAATATCCGCTGATGCCAAGAAATACAAACGAAGGCACCACCAGGATCAGAAGGATCAACTGCATCAAACGCTGGTGCGTGCGAATAAAATCGAACATGGGCGAAGGTCCTGCTGAGTAGGGCTGGCATCCAAACCAGGCACTTGAAACAAAAAAGGCGATCACCATCGCCCCTGCCGGCTGGTCGAACCGGCAGCCGTAAATGCCACGCAGTTTAACACCGTAAGGCACGGGCATGCTAAGCCACCCTGCAAACCGTTAAAATGGAGCTCATTTTCCCTGAGGCGCCTTTTGGCGTAGCTTCTTCATGACCGCTCACTCTGTTTGGCCCTGGCCCCGTCTGATTGCCCATCGGGGCGGTGGCCGTCTCGCACCCGAAAACACGCTGGCGGCAATGCGCGCGGGCCATGCCTGGGGCTATCAGATGGTTGAATACGATGTGAAGCTCAGCGAAGATGGGGTGTTGTTCCTGTTACACGATGATCGCATCGATCGTACTTCCAGTGGTACGGGCCTGGCTTCCGAACTCAGCTGGAAAGCGCTGTCCGAGCATGATTTTGGTGCCTGGTACGACGCGGGCTTCGCTGGCGAGCCTGCCTCTACCCTCAGTGCGGTGGCGCGCTACACCCAGGCGCAGGGGATCCACAGCAACATTGAGATCAAGCCGACCACCGGCCATGAGCATCAAACGGGCCTGGCAGTAGCTGCCGCGGCACGTACCTTGTGGGCACAGGCTGCGCTTCCCCCTTTGTTGTCTTCTTTTTCAGAAGTTGCCCTCGAGGCCGCCCGTACGGCGGCCCCGGATTTGCCGCGTGCCCTGCTCATCGAGGGGCCTGTCCCCACCGACTGGCGAGTCCGGCAACTGGGGCTGGGCTGTATAGGTGTCAATATTGATGCTACTTATGCCGAGCCGGCTGTGATACAAGAGATTCTCGGCCAAGGTGCCACCCTGGCAATCTGGACGGTGAATGATGTCGCCCAGGCCAGGCAATTGCTGCAATCGGGGTGTCACGCAATTTTTACCGATCAGCTGGCGCAGATACGCCCGGCCGATTTCGGCCAAACCCCTTAAAGGCAGCGGATGTTCAGCTATCGACACGCGTTTCATGCCGGCAATCATGCCGACGTTCTCAAACACACCATTTTGGTGCAGATACTCGAATATCTGAACCAAAAAGACACGCCGTACTGGGTGATCGATACCCACGCCGGGGCGGGACTATATGCGCTGGATGGCGAATGGGCCGGCCAAAGTGGCGAGGTCAGTGATGGCCTGGATCGCTTGCTGGGCGCACCAAACGCGCCTGAGATGGTGCAGCACTATCTGGAAGCCGTGCAGGCGTTCAACCCCGACGGCGTGGCCAATGTGTATCCAGGCTCACCCAGCCTGGCCTTGCAGGCGATGCGTTCACAGGATCGCCTGAGGCTGTTTGAACTGCACCCCACTGAGGGGCAGGTGCTCGAAGACACCTTGCGCAAGCGCATGCGCGCCTCTCCACGACAAGTGGCGGTGGCGCGTGAAGATGGCTTTCAGGGCCTGAAGCGCCTGCTGCCACCACCCTCGAGGCGAGGATTGGTACTGATAGACCCGTCTTACGAAGACAAACAGGATTATCGGGCTACCTTGCACGCAGTGCGAGATGGCTTGCAGCGTTTTGCGACAGGCTGCTTTGCAGTGTGGTATCCGCTGGTGCAACGGGTGCAGGCCCACGAAATGGTGCGTTCTCTAGAGCGTTTGCCGGGCAACTGGCTAAACGCCAGCCTGACTGTACACAAGCCCTCGGCCGATGGGCTGGGCTTGCATGGCAGTGGCATGTTTGTTCTTAACCCGCCCTGGACGCTTCAAGCGGATCTTGAAACGGCCCTGCCCTGGTTAAAGAACATCCTGGCACAGGACGATCAGGCCCGGTTCAGCCTTGTACACAGTGGCCAGATGCCCACGCCAGACGCAGTGGGGCACCGGCCTTCTGTTCGTCAGAAGCGCTCGCCGTCGCGCAAGTAGCGCCATTGCCCAACGGGCAGGTCGCCCAACACCACCTGCCCCATGCGCACACGCTTCAGCCCCACCACCTTCAGGCCCACTTGCTCGCACATACGGCGTATCTGCCGCTTGCGGCCCTCGTGTAGTGTGAAATGCAGTTGATCTTCGTTTTGCCAATGAACCTTTGCCGGACGCAGGGCATGCCCATCGAGCATCAGGCCGTGGTTCAGCAAGGCCAGGCCGTTGCTTGACAAGCGGCCTGAGACGCGTACCAGATATTCTTTCTCGAGCGAGGCATCATCCCCGATCAGTTGGCGGGCGATTCGGCCATCCTGGGTGAGTACCAGCAGGCCTTGAGAATCGATATCCAGCCGTCCCGCAGGGGCAAGCCCACGGACATGGCCAGGCTCGAAGACCTTCCGGCCACGGCCGGCGTGATATTGCGTGTCGGCCCTTATCAGGGAGACTGCCAGCCGATAACCCTGATCTGCCTGATGGGAGACGTAGCCCACGGGCTTGTTCAGGATGATGGTGATTTTGTCGGTTTGCCGTTTGGCCGCTTGACGCTCCAGTGTGATCTTGGCACTGGGCAAGGCCTTGGTGCCAAGTTCTTGTACGACCTGACCATTGACACGCACCCAGCCGCGCTCGATATAGGCATCTGCCTCACGGCGTGAACACAGGCCACGCTGAGCCATCAGCTTGGAAATACGAACGAATTCCATCAAAGTGCCTCAACCCCTGCTTCACCCGTACGAATCCGGATAGCTTGTTCGACAGGCGTGACAAAAATTTTGCCGTCACCAATTTTGCCGGTGCGTGCCGCCCGGATAATGGCATCGATCACGCCTTCGACCTGATCCTGGGCAACCACGACGTCAATACGGATTTTGGGTAAAAAGTCCACCACGTACTCGGCTCCGCGATAGAGCTCGGTATGTCCTTTTTGTCGGCCAAAGCCTTTTACTTCGGTGACGGTCAGGCCGTTGACGTTGAGATCTGACAGGGCTTCGCGAACCTCGTCGAGTTTGAACGGCTTGACGATCGCTGTGATCTGCTTCATGTCGGGCTGCGCCATGGTTTCGGGGTTCCGCTTAAAAGCTTTTAATATAGCGCAGGTCTGCCTCCTCTATAATTTCAGCACTATGCCCAATACTACGTCTCCCCACAATCAGTTCGATAACAAATCCCAGGCCTGGTCGGCGCGCTTCTCAGAGCCCGTGTCCGATCTGGTCAAGCGCTATACCGGTTCGGTCAATTTCGACCAACGTATGGCGGTCTTTGATATTCAGGGCTCTCTGGCCCATGCCGATATGCTGGCAGCGGTTGGTGTGATCAGTGCCGCCGACCTCGCCGACATCCAGCGAGGTATGGCGCAGATTCTGCAAGAAATCCAGAGCCACCAGCTGCAGTGGTCGCTCGATCTCGAAGACGTTCACCTCAACATCGAAAAGCGCCTGGTTGAACTCATCGGAGATGCAGGCAAACGCTTGCACACGGGCCGTTCGCGTAATGATCAGGTAGCCACGGATATCCGCCTTTGGCTACGAGATCAGATTGATCAGGCGCTGGATTTGCTGCAACAGCTGCGCCAGCGACTGGCTTCACTGGCACTCGAACACGCCGATACCATTTTGCCGGGCTTTACCCACTTGCAAGTGGCTCAGCCGGTTACTTTCGGGCATCATCTGCTGGCTTATGCCGAGATGTTTGGCCGTGATGCCGAGCGCCTGGCCGACTGCCGGCGACGCACCAATCGCCTGCCCCTGGGCGCTGCTGCCTTGGCCGGTACCAGTTATCCCATCGACCGCGAGCGCGTAGCCCGTACTCTCGGGTTTGATGATGTCTGCCGCAATTCCCTGGATGCAGTGTCCGACCGCGATTTCGCCATCGAGTTCTGCTCGGCATCCGCACTCATCATGATGCACATCTCGCGCCTGTCCGAAGAGCTCGTCTTGTGGATGAGCCCCCGGGTGGGTTTCATTGTGCTGGCCGACCGCTTTTGTACCGGCAGCTCGATCATGCCGCAAAAGAAAAATCCCGATGTCCCCGAACTGGCCCGAGGCAAAACCGGCCGTGTTTATGGCCACCTGATGGCTTTGTTTACCCTGATGAAGGGCCAGCCGCTGGCCTATAACAAAGATAACCAGGAAGACAAAGAGGGCCTGTTTGATACGGCAGACACGATTCGCGATACGCTGACGATCTTTGTGGACATGATGGGTGGCGTGCAGGTCAAGGCCGACAACATGCGTGCAGCCGCCCTGCAGGGCTATGCGACAGCCACTGATCTGGCAGATTATCTGGTCAAACGCGGGGTGCCTTTCAGGGACGCCCATGAAACTGTGGCACTGGCTGTCCGTTCTTGCGAACAGCGCGGCTGCGATCTGGCAGATCTTTCATTGGCCGAACTCCAAGGCTTTCACGTGTCCATCGGCGACGACGTCTTTGGAGTGCTGACGCTGGAAGGCTCAGTGGCGGCTCGCAAGCACATCGGTGGCACTGCCCCCGAGCGTGTCCGCATCGAGGCGCAGCGTATTCTGGATGGCAAAGGCCAGGCCATGCCGGATTGATGGCCTGATTGATCTAAGGTTCGAAAACCGCAATCGACTCCACATGCGCCGTATGTGGAAACATATTGACGGCGCCGGCGGCAGCCAGGCGCCAGCCGCCCTGGTGATGCAGGATGCCGGCATCGCGGGCCAGCGTGGCCGGATTGCACGACACATACACCACCCGGCGCGGCCGCTCGGACGGTGTCAGGGTGGCCAGGGCCTCCGCCAGTGCCATGGCACCCTCGCGCGGCGGGTCTATCAGCATTGCGTCAAAGTGGCCAAGCCCGCGCAGCCAGTTGTCATCCACCTCAAAAAGGTTGAGCTCGGTAAACCGGGTGCGGTTTTCCAGACCTTGTCGTGCTGCATCCTCGCGGGCGCGCGCCACCAGGGTTGAGCTGCCTTCGATACCCAGAACCTCACGCACCTGTGTGGCGAGAGGCAAGCTGAAGTTACCCAGCCCGCAAAACAAATCGGCTACCCGATCAGTGGGCTGAAGTTGCAATAAGGCCAAGGCACGAGAGATCAGGGCCTGATTGATGGCAGGGTTGACCTGCGTGAAATCGGCGGGGCGATAATGCATGCGCAAACCGTACGCCGGCAACGCATAGGCCAGCGCGTCGATATCATCCGGATTCAGGGGGTGGGCGGTTTCGGGCCCCTTGGGCTGCAGCCACCAGACAATGTTGTGTTTGATCGCAAACTGGTGCAAGTGCGCAATATCGCTGTCGGTCAGGGCTTCCATGTGGCGCAGGCACAGCACCGTGGCCTCGTCGCCCACAGCCACTTCGATTTGAGGGATACGATCGGGGCAAGACAAGCCTTGCACCAGGCCGCGTAGTGGCATCAACAGTTGGGAGACATGCGGCGGTAATACCCGGCATTCGCGCATGTCTGCGACGTAGCTGCGGCCACGCTCGCGAAATCCCACCAGTACGCCGCCTTTCTTGGCGACGTAACGTACCGACAAACGGGCCCGGTAGCGATAGCCCCAAGTAGGCCCTTGCAGGGCAGGCAGGATCTGCTGAGGCTTCACCTTGCCAATGTGCTGCAGGGCGTCTTCGAGGGCGCGCTGTTTGATGGCCAACTGTGCAGCAGGCTCGAGGTGTTGCATGGCACAACCACCACACACGCCAAAGTGCGGGCATGGTGGCGTAGTTCTTTGAGAAGACGGCCGCAGCACGCGCTCGATGCGGGCCTTGTCAAACGAAGGTTTGCGTCGGGTAATGTGTGCCAGTACTCGCTCGGAGGGCAATGCGCCCTCAACAAAGACAACTTTGCCCTCGTGGTGGGCAATCCCCTGCCCTTCAAGATCCAGCGATTCGATCTCAAGGGGATACAAAATAGCGTCAGGCATATGTCCAGGCAGACAGAAATTCTTTCCAGTGGGGCGCATCCAGCGCAGTCAAGGTGTCGCGCACCAGTTGCAACTCGGCTTCGTAGGATTGAGTATCGAGCTCGCCTTTGATCAGCCGGTAACGGCAGTACACCAGCCAGGTATTCACGACATCGGTTTCGCAGTAGTTGCGCACATGCTCACGCTCGCCCGCATGCCACGCTTGCCAGACTTGCCCGCCATCCATATCCAGCTTGCCGGGAAACCCGCACAGCTTGGCCAGCTGATCCAATGGCGCATTGGCGCGGCCGTTGAACTTGGCCAGCACATCCATGAGATCGACATGGCGGGTATGGTAGCGATTAAGGTAGTTGTTGAACCGGAAATCGCGATCGTCTTCTCCGGTATCCCAATAGCGTGGGGCTGCAACACCGTGAATCAGGCTTCGATAGTGCAACACCGGGAGATCAAAGCCCGAGCCATTCCAGCTGATCAGCGTAGGCGTGTAATGCCCAATTGTCTTGAAGAAGCCGGATATCAGGGTGGCCTCGGAGTCGTCTGCCTGCCCGATGGTGCGCACTCGAAACCCGGTGTCGTCACGAAACGCGCAACCCACCACTGCCACCTGCTGCAAGTGCAGTGGCAGAAAATCGTTGCCGTGGGTTTCCCGGCGTTCGGCCAGGGCAGTTTCGATTAACTCTGCGTCTGGCAGGCTTGCCCACTGTGGATTAAGCCGACGCAGCCCCCGGGCATCCGGGATGGTTTCGAGATCGAAGACCAGTGCTGGAATCATCGTGGTGGCAGGTAGGACAGCGGGTTGACCGGTTTACCCCGACGTCGGATTTCGAAGTGCAGCCGTGGTGAAGTGGTGTCGGTTTGGCCCACAGTAGCGATTTTTGCGCCTTTTTTGACAGTTTCGCCCGTTTTGACCAGCAGCGTCTGATTGTGTGCGTATGCGGTAATGAAACCATCGCTGTGACCCAGCAAAATCAGGTTGCCGAGCCCACGCACACCATTACCGGCATACATCACTTTGCCACTGGCGGCAGCCACGACGGGGGCGCCAATGGCGCCTTCGATATCGATACCCTTGGTGTTGTCGTTAAAGCCTGAGATGACCTTGCCAGTTGCCGGCCAGCCCCAGGTGACAACATTGGCGTCGCTGGCACGGGAGGGTGAGGCATCCACCGGCGCCGCAGCTTCAGTGGGGCTGGATTCTATGGTTTGCGCCGGTACAGGCGTAGCCACCGGCGTGGCGCTACTGGGCTTGGGAGTATTGCCATCCAGGCGCAGTACCTGACCGATGGCCAGCTGGCTGGGGTCGGAGATATTGTTAAGTGATGCCAGACGGGAGACTTCCATGCCGTGTGCCTGGGCAATTTTGTATAAGGTATCGCCTGCCCTGACCACATATGTGCCTTTCGCCGCCGCCGATGTGCTGGAAGTAACACTGGAGTGATCTGCCACCGGCGCACGTTGTGACCGTGATGCGCAGCCCGACAACAGCGCTGCAGAGAACAAAACAGCCCACACCAGCACGCGCCCGGTGCGTGGCGATCGGGTGAACGGAGCATCTGTCACCAGCGTCCCATCGAGCATATGGATCTCCTACTTAGGTCTGCGTCCCTGGACGCAGCGGTACAAATCGAACATCTTCGAGCTCTACCCGGTGCCACGAAGCAGCCCCTGTGCGCTCGAAAAGAATAAGCCTTTGGTTTGCCGCACCTTCAGGGGCGATCAACCGCGCCCCCACTGCCAATTGATGCAGCAGAATCTCAGGGATTTTAACCCCCGCCGCAGCAACGACAATGCCATCAAAGGGGGCCCGGTGTTCCAGGCCCTGCATCCCATCCCCAAATGATAACCGCACACGGCTGCGTGGGCGCCCGTGCGAGAGATTGAGCCGTGCCTGATCGTACAGGCCGCGAATGCGTTCGACAGCATAGACTTCGGGCACAAACTGCGCCAGCACAGCTGCCTGATATCCGCAGCCAGCGCCAATTTCCAGTACTTTCTGGGGATTACGGCCCTCGCTCATCACGGCCAGCATGTAGGCCACTACCCAAGGCTGAGAGATCGTTTGTCCGTATCCGATCGGCAGCGCGGCATCTTCGTAGGCACGACTGGCTAAACCTTGATCCACAAAATCATGTCTTGCAACACCTTGCATCGCTGCCAGGATCCGCTCGTCGCTGATTCCCTGCTCACGCAGCCGGCGCACCATTTGTGTTCTCAGGCGATCAGAATTAAGCCCCAGATTGCTTGTTGCCACCGTTTTATTGCCGGGCAAGACACGTGCTGACACGGGGCCGGCTGGCCCGGTTGGCCCCAAAATCCGCGTATTGCTGTTGGCCACCGAGTATCCCGGGCCCAGCGTGGCACTGCGTACCGGGCTGCGCCGGGTTTGCGCGGCTGGGTTGGAAGGAGAGCGTGATTTAGTCATGCGCTTGCATCCAGTGGGCCACTGCCTGTACCTGCGTGTGATCACTGAGATCCAGCCGCAAGGGGGTGAGAGACACGGCACGATCCTGGATTGCACCAAAATCCGTATCTTCACCCCCATCCAGCGGTTGGCCCACAGGCCCGATCCAGTAAACAGATTCACCGTATGGCGTGGTGCTGCGGATCACGGGTTCGGAGGGATGTCGGCGCCCGAGCCGCGTAGGCCGAAAACCCGATAGCTGGCTATAGGGCAAGGCAGGAATATTGACGTTCAGCAGCAGCGGCTGTTGCCAGGGTTGCTCTTTAAATCGCTTGATCAGTTCGTGGGCAACCTGAGTAGCCGTATCCAGATGCCGCCAGTCGCGCTCTACCAGCGAGAATGCGATGGATGGCACACCAAAGAGAAACCCCTCGGATGCGGCCGCCACGGTCCCCGAATACAAGGTGTCTTCACCCAGGTTGGCACCATTGTTGATGCCCGATACCAATAAATCCGGCTGAAAATCCAACAGGCCCGTGAGCGCAATATGCACGCAATCCGACGGAGTGCCGTTAATGAAATAAAAGCCGTTGGCCGCTTGTCGGACAGATAAGGGGCGGCGCAGCGAGAGCGAATTGGAGGCCCCGCTGCAGTTGGTTTCGGGCGCCACCACCACTGTCTCGCCAAATGGGCGTACGGTCTCTACCAGGGCCTCGATCCCTGCCGCGTTGTAGCCATCATCGTTGGTAACCAAAATCCGCATGGGTTTTTATTTCCTGCCTGCAACCAGATGGTGCGAATTGTACTCGGGGATATCCCCCGAACGGATGGCGAATATGGCCAGGCAGCTATAGAATGGCCCCCATTCTCATTTTCAACACAGCAGAGCCTTGCCCATCATGATTCAACTTTACTTTTTTGCCGGCATTATTCCCGCTCTGCTCATTGGCTATCTGATGGGGTCAGTCTCCTTCGCGGTGGTGGTCAGCCACCTGCTGGGTCTGCGCGACCCCCGCAGCTTTGGCTCTGGCAACCCCGGCGCCACCAACGTGCTGCGAGGCGGCAATAAACTGGCTGCGCTGCTTACCCTGCTGGGGGATGCAGCCAAGGGCTGGGCCGCAGTGGTCCTGGCTGCGTGGGCAGTCGGCCGCGGGTGGCTGCCTGATGCCGCACTGCCGCTGGCCGGCTTGGGTGCTTTCCTGGGGCATGTATACCCGGTGTTTTTGCGCTTTCGGGGCGGTAAAGGGGTGGCGACGGCCCTGGGCGTACTGCTGGCCCTGCAACCGTGGTTGGCGCTGGCGACTGCACTTACCTGGATGATTGTGGCGGTCGTCACCCGCTATTCATCTCTGGCGGCCATCATTGCGGCGATCTTCGCACCGTTTTATTACATATTGGGCGGCGGCGTTGCCTGGCGCATGGACGCACTGACGGCCTCGGTGATTGTGGTGATCAGCGGGCTGCTGCTGGCCCGCCACCGCGATAATATCGTGCGCCTGATGGCCGGCAAAGAAAACCGTATTGGTGCCAAGAAAAAAATAGGCTAGGCGGCCGGTACGCACACGTCCTGCAGATCCCATCGGGGGCGCACGGCAAAGCTGGCCTCTTGCACGTCCGACAGATCCACCAAACCGGCCTGCACCCGCAAAGCGGCAGCCCAGGCAATCATGGCACCGTTGTCCGTGCACAAATGCATGGGCGGAAAAAATACCTGCCCACCCATTTTGGATAACGCTGTCTGCAGATGTGCCCGCAGATGGCGATTTGCCCCAACACCGCCGGCCACCACCAGGGTTTTAAGACCCGTCTGCTTCAAGGCTTGCAAAGACTTTGCCGCCAGTACGTCCACTATCGCTGTTTCGGTGGCGGCAGCCAGATTGGCTCGTTGCTGAATATCCGTATCTTCGCCCGCTGCGTGCAATTTACGCATTTGCGTCATAACAGCGGTTTTAAGGCCGCTGAAGCTGAAGTCGAGATCACCGCTGTGCAACATCGGACGCGGCAGCGTGAATGCACGTGGGTCCCCTTGTTGTGCCAAACGCGAGAGCTCGGGGCCACCTGGGTAGCCCAGGCCCAGGAGCTTGGCACTTTTATCAAATGCTTCTCCGGCTGCGTCATCCAGCGTTTCACCCAGCAGGCGATAACGTCCGACGCCATCAACCTGCATCAACTGTGTATGGCCGCCGGACACCAGCAAGGCGACAAATGGAAAGGCGGGCACTTCATCGGCCAGCAGAGGTGATAGCAAATGCCCTTCGAGGTGGTGGATGGCGATGGCCGGCAGGCCCTGCGCCCACGCAAATGAACGCGCAAAGCTTGCACCAACCAACAGTGCGCCGGCCAGGCCTGGCCCGGCTGTGTAAGCCACTGCGTTGAGTTCGTCTGGTTTGACGTGTGCCTGCTGCAGCACTTCTCGCGTCAGGGGCACAATACGCCGAATGTGATCACGCGAAGCGAGTTCGGGGACGACGCCGCCATACTCGCGGTGCATGGCAATCTGGCTGTAAAGCGCATGTGCCAGCAGGCCACGTTGCGTGCAGGCAATGGCCACGCCGGTTTCGTCGCAAGAACTTTCAAATCCGATGATCAACATAGGCCGCCAGTGTACAGCGGTTCACAAAACCGAATCACCGGCTATAGAATGGCGTCGTTACACACAATATTCAGGTGTTACACCTGCTACTCGAGGGGATTTCATCATGTTCGAAAAGCTGTTTAAGCTTCAGGAACACGGCACCACAG
Organism: Castellaniella sp. FW104-7C03; assembly: GCF_040276085.1. Lineage (NCBI taxonomy): Bacteria > Pseudomonadati > Pseudomonadota > Betaproteobacteria > Burkholderiales > Alcaligenaceae > Castellaniella > Castellaniella sp. FW104-7C03. The sequence goes on along the minus strand of NZ_JBELOK010000009.1, from coordinate 51,628 downwards.
CCCGTACCGAAATTCTGGCCGGCCTAACCACGTTTTTAACGATGTCCTACATCGTGTTCGTGAACCCCGACATCCTGTCCAGCACAGGGATGGATAAGGGTTCTGTGTTTGTCGCCACATGCGTAGCCGCAGCAGTGGGCTGCTTGATTATGGCCTTTGTGGCTAACTGGCCTATCGGTATGGCACCAGGGATGGGCCTAAATGCGTTCTTTGCATTTACCGTGGTTGCCCAGATGGGGTACTCGTGGCAGCAGGCACTGGGCGCCGTGTTTATCTCCGGCGTGGTGTTTGTGATCCTTACTGTCACCGGGGCCAGAGAATGGCTGGTAGCGGGGATACCGGCGTCATTAAGGGCCGCCATCGCAGCCGGGATAGGCTTGTTTTTAGGGATTATTGCCCTGAAAACAGCCGGTATCGTGGTGCCTAACCCGGCCACCATGGTGGGCCTTGGAGACCTTACCCACACCGGCACCCTGTTTGCCATTTTTGGGTTTTTCATCATCGCAGCACTGGGTGCGCTCAAGGTACGCGGTGCCATCCTGATCGGGATCCTGGCAATCACCCTGCTCTCCATCGTTACGGGGCTTAGCCAGTACCAAGGGATTTTTTCTGCACCACCCAGCCTGGATCCTACCTTCTTCCAACTGGATGTGATGGGAGTGCTGAACACAGGGTTCTTTCACATTATTCTTGTGTTCGTGCTGGTTGAAGTCTTTGACGCCACGGGCACCATGATCGGCATTGCCACTCGGGCGGGTCTCATCAAGCCCAACAATCCAGGCCGCTTGGGGCGTGCCCTGCTGTCTGATAGCTGCGCCATTGTGGCCGGATCTTTCCTGGGTACCAGCAGCACCACGGCGTACATCGAAAGCGCCTCCGGTGTGCAGGCAGGTGGCCGCACCGGCATGACCGCGCTGGTCATCGGGATCCTGTTTTTGCTGGCGCTGTTTTTATCGCCACTGGCCGCGGTTGTACCGGCCTATGCCACCGCACCCGCACTGCTGTATGTGGCCTGCCTGATGCTGCGCGAGCTGGTTGACGTGCAATGGGATGACATCACCGAATCCGTACCGGCAGCCATTGCTGCAGTGGCCATGCCGCTTACCTACTCCATTGCCAATGGTCTGGCATTTGGTTTCATCAGCTATGTCGTCATCAAGGCGCTTGCGGGCCGCTTCCGCGACATCCACCCTGCCACCTTGCTGGTTGCCATTTTGTTTGTCATCAAATACGCCTTGTTTCCAGGCTAAGGCCGACAGGCCTTGCAGGGCAGGTACACTGTCCCCATATGATCTGTAATCCGGTGGGCGGCCTTTTGCCGCCCCGCCACAGACAGGAGCCCGCATGAGCATCATTGAACTCACCCAGGATACCTTCCAAGAGGCCACCAAGGCCGACCAGCCCCTAATCATCGATCTCTGGGCACCTTGGTGCGGCCCATGCCGCCAATTTGCGCCCACCTTCGAGGCAGCGGCCGAAAAGCACTCTGATGTAACCTTTGCCAAGATCAACACCGAAGAGCAGCAAGAGCTTGCCGCAGCGCTGCGCATCCGCTCAATCCCCACCTTGATGGTGTTTCGCGAAAACGTGCTGCTGTTTCAGCAGGCTGGCGCCCTGGCTGCGTCACAGCTCGAAGAACTCATCACCCAGGTCAAGGCGGTTGACATGTCGCAGGTACATGCCCAGATCGCTGAGCAGGAAAAAGCCTCTTCAACCACGCACTAACTGCCGCATCCACTGTGGCGCATGCTGCCAAACAGCGCGCCACAGTGTACGATTCGGCTAATGACACCTCTTCTCTCGCGATCGGGCCGCCAAGCATCTCCTCCCCCTTCACGGCCTCGTAAAGCGCCCAGGCCCGATCCCGACCGCTGGCGAATCCTCGCCGTCCTGCTCACAACCATCTTCATGTCGCTCATTGGCGTCAGTATCGTCAATGTTGCCCTGCCCTCCATCCACATCGCCCTTGATGCCTCCCAGTCGGATGTGCAATGGGTGTTGTCCGGCTATGCCCTGACGTTTGGTGTGGTACTGGTGGCTGCAGGCCGTGCCGGCGATCTTATGGGGCGCGGCGGCCTTTTTGTGGTGGGTGTGGTCATCTTCACGCTGGCTTCCATTGCTGCCGGTCTGGCACCTGATGCTGATTGGCTCAATGGCGCACGTTTTGTGCAAGGTGTAGGGTCGGGCCTGCTCAACCCGCAGGGTCTGGGGATGATCCAGCAATATTTTCGGGGTGAAGAACGCGGTCGGGCCTTTGGGTATTTTGGGACGGTCGTTGGGTTTTCTGTTGCTGTAGGGCCGGCGTTGGGCGGCTTACTGATTGAGCTGGGTGGCCTGCATCTGGGCTGGCGTCTGACCTTTTTGGTTAATGTGCCCTTTGGTATTGCAGTGATCATTTTGGCGCTCAAGTGGTTTCCCCGCCCCCTGTTTAGTCGTCCGGGCAGCCTCCTCTTGCGTGCAACGGCGGCGGATGATCCCAGCAACAGGGCGGCTATCCGCAATCGGAAAGACGGCTGGCGATCGCTGGATCCTGTCGGATCTTTACTGCTGGGCCTCGCCGTGCTTGCGTTTTTATATCCGTTTGTCGAATCGCGTACTGCGCCCATTACCTGGACGTTACTGCCACTGGCAGGCATCCTGACATGGCTTTGGGTGCTCTGGGAGCGTCACACCGCCCGACAAGGCCATAGTCCGATGGTGAATCTGGAAATTTTCTCTACTGCCAGCTTCAGCAACGGGGTAACCATCATGGCGCTCTACTTTCTGGGCACAACCAGCATCTGGGTGCTGGTTGCTTTGTATGTCCAGGAGGGGCTGGGGCTCAGTGCCCTGGAATCAGGCATGTTCGGGATTCCCGCCGCCCTGCTCTCGTCCTGGGCGGCCGACTGGGCCGGCCGCCGTGTCATGAAGTACGGCCGCAGAATCGTCATTGGCGGCCTTCTGCTGGCGCTGGTAGGGCTGTTGCTTAGTATGCTGGTGATTGTGCTGCAGGCCTATGGATATGCCAGCCCCTGGTGGCTGCTGCTGAGTTTGTCCTTTATCGGCCTTGCACAGGGTTCCGTGATCAGTCCCAACCAGGCCCTGACGCTGATGGACGTCCCGCTGGACTACGCGGGAAGCTCGGGTGCCATCATGCAAACTGGCCAACGTATTGGCACTTCGGTGGGTATCGCCATGATTACCGCTGCCGTGTTTTTTACGCTCGACCGGTTTTCCTGGCCTGTTGCCACGGTTGTCGGGTTCTGCGTGATCACGGCCGTGGTGCTGATTGCGCTGGCCTTTGCGTACAAAGACCTGCGGGATCGCCGCAGGTCTGGCAAGGCCATTTATCAGACCGCAGCCTGAGCCCTCCACGGGATCAGGCTGCGGAGATGCTTAAGGCATGCGATTGAATTCCCTGACTTCTTTTTCAGCCTCGTCGCGTGCCATGCCGTAACGCTCTTGTACCTTGCCTACCAGGTATTCAAAATTACCTTCGGCGACATCGATATCATCATCGGTAAGCTTGCCCCACTTGGCTTTGATTTTGCCAGAGAGCTGTTTCCATTGACCTTTGATTGTGTCTCGATTCATTTTGTGCTCCAGGGGTTATTAAAAATACATGCGGTTTTCCTTGACCAGGATAATTGTGCGGGCCTAGAAAACAGCCAGTGCTTAATTGGAAGCCTTAACTTTCAGGCCGGAAATATCCACCTTTTGCACACCTTTTGTACTGCTGGCAACTGCTTCGGCTTTTTTGATTTCGATTTCACTGGGTACTGTGCCAGTAAGCGTCGCGACCCCATTATTGGTTTCCACGGATACATCCGTGCTGGAGAGATCCTTGGTGGTCGCCAGCTGAGTTTTGATCTTGGTGGTGATCCAGGCATCGCTGACTGCTTCCGCCGCTGTGGCTGACTGATCAGCGTTGGTGTTTTGCTCAGCCGCCAGCACACCAGCCTGCGAGCCAAAGCCCAACGCGGTAGCTAAAACGATATTGGAAGCGATTGCAGATTTCTTCATATGGCTTTCTCCTAGTACTTTGAACAGTTTTAATGAGCCGAGATAAGCACACTGTTCATCATCAGGGGCCTTGGGCACATTCTGAATGCTCATGAGAACGTGACCTAGGGTTGACCCTAAGCTAGCATCGAAAACCTGAAGTTCGTGAATACAAAATGCTACTGAAGAAGAGAATATTGGTAATATTTTCTAGGCCTATACAGAGAAATTAAGATATTAATTCTGTAACATTTATCTGTGAAAAAATCTTGATTTGAATAATTCAAGCAAATAATCAAAAAGCAAAAAAAGGCGCCGAAGCGCCATACATATGAGATTTAATCTTCAGAGGTTTTTTTATCCGGGTGCGGGGTATCGTGCCCACCCGAAATCCATGCGGGCGGATCGCTGGCGGGAAAAGATTCGATACTGGCTTCATCCAGCATGTCCTCAATATCCTGCGGCGTTTCTTGCCGGGGGGGTTGCTTGTTTTGGGTGACCATGGCTTTGTTCTCGTCTCAAGGTTGATGTGGGTAACGACAGCTCACTGTCTGCTTCCATGGTAACGCCACAAAATCAGATTGAATACACTAAATGATGCCTTGCATGTATCTGATTCTTAAAGGCCATTTATGCCTGTCTTCAGGCACAACCGGCAAACACATGCGCTATGCTGCCTACGTTGGCTAAGCAGAAATTGGTGCCACACTCTGATCTCAATACCATAGGCTGCAGAAACTGCTAGCATCAATACCCTGAGGTCTCGTATATAAACCATCATGGTAAGAAAACTTAGTCTGGCCTGCGTCTGGCTGTTGGCCATCCTGTGCTACGTCGTCCCGTACTGGGTGTTGGACCAGGTCAATGCCTGGTACGGCAGCTTTATGTTCTGGTCCGCCGCCGGCGTGCTGGTGATTATCTGCAATGTCCTGGCCACCCAAGGCTTTCGGGAGCAGGACAAATGAACCCGATAGCAATCTGGTTGGGTGTAGCGGTTTACCTTGTGGTGTCAATTGCCGTGGCGTGGCTGTCGCGCGATGAAACCACCAATGGCCGGCAAGTCAGCATGTCGGGCTACTTTCTGGGTGCCCGGCGCTTTGGCGGCTTTGTCTCAGCGCTAAGCTATAGCGCCACCACATATAGTGCCTTCATGATGGTAGGCTTGGCTGGCCTCACCTATAAAGCGGGTATCGGGGCGTACGGCTTCGAGATCGTTTATTTTGTTGGGGTTTCGCTGGTTGCCGTCTTTGGCCCGCGTTTCTGGCGTGTGGGTAAGGCCTATGATTTCATCACCCCCAGCGAAATGCTGGGCCATCGCTATCAAAGCCGCGCGGTGGCGGTCTCTACTGCCTTAAGCAACTGCCTGTTTCTTATCCCCTATGCAGCGGTTCAGCTGGCTGGCGTTGGATATCTGCTGGCGGGGATGAGCAACGGTGCCATCAGTTTCACCACGGGCACTGTTTTTGCCACTGTAGTGGCCCTGGTGTTCTCATACATCGCAGGCATGCGCTCGGTCATGTGGACTGATGCCCTGCAAGCAGCCTTTATGCTGGTCTCAGCCTCGGCTGTGGCCTGGTTGGTGGTGCAGCACCTGGGAGGCCCCAGTGCCATGTTCAGCCAGCTCTCCGAAGTTAAGGGCAATGTGCTTACGGTGCCGGGTCCTGGGTTCTTTTCTTTTGCCACGTTCTTAGGGCTGACACTGCCCTGGTTTTTCTTTAGCTTATCCAACCCGCAGGTTAGCCAACGGCTATTCATGCCCAAGTCCTTATCTGCCTTGCGGCGCATGCTGATTGGCTTTTTATGCTTTGGCCTGATCTATACCCTGGTATCGGTTACCTGGGGATTTGGTGCCTTGTTGGCGCTTCCGGGCCTGGAGAAGGCTGATCTGGCCACCCCCAGCCTGCTGGCGTCCGATATCATCCCGCCCCTGCTGGCTGAGGTTGTCATGATTGGCATTTTGGCCGCAGCCATCTCCACCATCGATTCCATCATGCTTACCTTGTCCTCGATGCTCTCGCGTGATGTCTATTCACACGCAGCAGGGCATCAGGATGATGCGCGCCAGCTACGCTTTGGCAAATTCGTGCTGGCTGTGGTGGCCGCCTTGGCCTGGGTGTTTGCCGAACTGCAACTTAACCTGATTGCGGTCTTGTCAGTCGCCGCATCTACCGGCCTGGCTGTAGTGGTGCCTGCCATCATGGGTGCATTTTTCTGGCGGCGCGGTACAGCAGCCGGTGCCTTGTGGAGCATCTTGGGCGGTAGCGCAGCAGTCTTGTTTTTGTTCGCCAGTGGTTTACGCCCCCTGGATTTATCGGCTGGTGTCTGGGTGCTGCCCATCTCTATTGGGCTTTTTGTAGGGGTCAGCGTGCTTACTCGGGCACCGGAGGCCCGCGCAGACGAGTTTATTGCCCGTGCCAACGCGGGCTAATGGCGCGATTGCTTAAGGTGCCTTGTCGTGCGGGTGGTCTTTGGATTGAAGCTCGCTTGCCTGACCTCGCCGTGTATTGACAGCAGGAAGGTGCCAGCCGCGGCGTATAGCCAGGAAGCGAAGTCCGAAGCACAGTATGCCGCCCACCGCCGTGGTCATCACAGGTGACACCTCCAGCAGGTGGCCACCCACCACCACGGCAGCGCCGGCAAGTGCGGCAAATGCATAGAGATCTGCGCGCAAGACCACAGGTATTTCTGTCACCAGAATGTCTCTGAGCATGCCCCCGCCCACACCCGTCAGCATGCCTAAAATGGCCGCCATGGCGGGCGAAATCCCGTAGACCAACGCCTTTTCTGCCCCCGAGACGGCAAAAAACGCCAGGCCGACAGCATCAAACCACAACATATGGGTGCGCAACCGATCAGTGACGGGATACCACAGGAAGGTGATCAGTCCCGCCGCCACAGACACTGCCAGATACGCCCAGTCTGCAATGGCTGCGGGCGGCACCGCACCGATCAGCACATCGCGTGTCATGCCACCTACGTTGCCTGTTACAAAAGCCAGCACCAGAACGCCCAAAACATCCAGCCGGTGCCTCACCGCCACCATGGCGCCGCTGATGGCAAACACGAAGGTGCCGCCAAGGTCCAGCACCAAAAGCAAGGCATGGGGAATGGGCAGCATGGCAATGGAATCCACCAAGTAATCAGCCAGCGGAAAGCCACGCGTGGGCAGCCACCACCATGGCCTCTACGCCCGTTTCCAGTGTTGGATGCAAAACGGGCAAAAATCGCGGGCTGTGATTGCTGGGGATCTCATTGATACGGTTGGCTGCTTTCGCCTTGGCATAGACATCGGGGTCTGTGCCACCGACGAACCAGAAGACCGATGGCACGCCCCATTGGCTGCCAAACGAGCCGAAGTCTTCACTGGCGGACGCTGGCCCCACCTGGTGGACACGCTCCGCTGAAAAGTGTGCCCGGAAAACAGCGCCCAGGCGCTCGGTGGCCTCTTCGTCATTGGACGCCATCGGATACCGATCGAGCGGAGTGATTTCGGGTGGAGTGGGCGCTCCCGAAGCAGCTGCTTCGGCGTTGACAATGCGGGTGATGGCGGCCAACACCCGTGCCCGTACGCCCTCATCAAAGGTGCGCACATTAAGCTTGATGATCGCTTCGTCCGGAATCACATTCTCTTTGGTACCCGCCTGTAGTGCCCCCACGGTGACCACAGCAGCCTCGGAGGGTGCCAGCTCGCGCGCGACGATGGTCTGGAGCCGCAGCACCACAGACGCGGCCATCACCACGGGGTCGATGCTTGCCTGAGGCATGGATCCGTGTGCACCCCGCCCAAAGAGCCGGATCTGAAAGCTGTCAGCGGCGGAGGTGATGGTGCCTACGCGCCCACCCAGAGCCCCTGCCGGGCCCACCATCACGTGCTGTCCCAGAACCACTTCGGGCTTGGGGAAGCGCTTGAAAAGACCATCGTCGATCATCGCCTGTGCGCCGGCTGCGGTTTCTTCGGCAGGCTGGAAGACTGCCATCACCGTGCCTTTCCAGGCCGCGCGGGTTTGCGCAAGCAGTACCGCTGCGCCCAGCAGCCACGTGACGTGCATGTCGTGGCCGCAGGCGTGCATGACCGGCACGATATGGCCTTCTGCATCTGGCGCGCTGACCTTGCTGGCGTACGGCACCCCTGTGGCTTCCTGGATGGGTAACGCATCCATGTCAGCGCGCAGCATCACCACAGGGCCGTCACCGTTTTTCAGCAACCCAACCACCCCGGTTTTACCCATGCCTGCTGTTACTTCAAAACCCGCCTGCTGCAGGCGCTTGGCCACCAGAGCCGCAGTACGCACCTCTTGCATCGAGAGCTCGGGGTGCGCGTGGATGTCTGTGTAGATGTGTTCGAGCTCTGGAAGTAGGCCGGTTAACCTGGCCAGCAGATCCTCTTTATCACTGTTTTGATTTGCACCCATCACAACTAGCCTCCAGTCATAATATCAATCACAGACGATAAACAAGATAGTACGCCTATCAAAGTGGGTATCGGGTGCGATGAGCTAGGCCAAAAGGGATTGCATAACTCGATACAGATCTGCTTTTCCCTCGAAACCGATACCGGGCAGCTCAGGCATGGTGATGTAGCTGTTTTCGACGACAACGCCATCTGGGAAGCCGCCGAACGGCTGGAAGAGATCGGGGTACGATTCGTTACCGCCCAGCCCCAATCCGGCAGCAATATTCAGCGACATCTGGTGCCCGCCATGTGGTATGCAACGGCTGGCAGACCAGCCGTGCTCTTTTAGCATATCCAGTGTGCGCAGGTACTCGACCAGCCCGTAGCTCAACGCACAATCAAACTGCAGCCAATCCTGATCCGGGCGCATACCGCCGTAGCGGATCAGGTTACGCGCATCCTGCATTGAAAATAAATTCTCGCCTGTTGCCATTGGGTTCTTGTAATAACTACGCAACACAGCTTGAAGTTCAAAATCGAGAGGATCGCCCGGCTCTTCGTACCAGAACAGATCATATTGGGACAGCGCCTTGGCATAAGCGATTGCGGTGTCCAGGTCGAAGCGGCCGTTAGCATCGACGCAAAGCCTCTGCCCATTTTGCAACACACTCAGGATGGCGTCGATACGGCGAAGGTCTTCATCCAACGAAGCGCCTCCGATTTTTTTCTTGACCACGGTATAGCCACGATCAAGATAGCTACGCATTTCGTCTTTAAGCTTGTCATGATCTTGTCCGGGGTAGTAGTACCCGCCTGCGGCGTAGACAAATACCTTTTTATTGACCTGCCCATTGCCATAGCGGTCGGCCAGTAATTGAAATAACGGTTTATCTTCGATTTTTGCGACCGCATCCCAGACAGCCATGTCTATCGTACCGATTGCCACTGAACGTTCACCATGGCCACCAGGTTTTTCATTGGTGAACATCACATCCCAAATTTTATGTGGATCCAGGTTATTGCCGCTGGCATCAAGCAGTGACGCGGGATCCGCTTCTAGTATCCTTGGAATGAAACGGTCGCGCATCAGCTTGCCTTGACCGTAGCGGCCATTGGAATTGAAGCCATAGCCAATAACGGGTTTCCCAGTGCGGATGACGTCGGTGACGACCGCAACCAGACTCAGGTTCATTTTGCTGAAATCGATATACGCGTTTCGGATGGGCGAACTTATTGGCAGTGTTTTTTCAATAATATTGACGATTTTCACTGACGGCTCCTATGTGAAATATCATTAAGCTAAGTGTCGTTATGATCTGCGCTATCGCCGTTCACGGCCAATGCTATTTTTCTCCCACGTTATGCTTTCAAAGCACTGATATGAATCTCTCCTGGCTCGACGACTTCCTGGCTTTGGCACTGACCAAAAACTTCTCGCGTGCCGCCGAGCTGCGCCATATGACCCAACCTGCATTTGGCCGCCGGATCCGGGCACTCGAAGAATGGCTGGGCACTGATCTTTTTAATCGCGGCACGCAAGCAACGACCTTGACTGAAACTGGTGAATGGTTCCGCAAGGTTGCCCAAGATCTGCTTGCACGCGTCGCCAGCCTGCCCGGCGAAGCACAGGCCATCGAAGAGTCATCATCAACAATCCTGCTGTTTGCCGCAACTCATACGCTTTCTTTCACCTTTATGCCCAACTGGCTTCGCAGCCTTGAATCGCAACGACCCGTCGGCGCCATACAGTGCGTCTCGGACATGCTGCAACGCTGCGAAGCCCTGATGCTCCAAGGAAAGGTTCACTTTGTGCTCAGCCACGCGCATTCGGACGTCGAAGGGGCGCTTGAATCCGCAGGCTATCCGTCCATTCAGCTTGGGACTGACACACTCATTCCTGTGTCGTCGACAGACGAAAAAGGACAGGCCTATCATCGTGCAAACGACACGTCCCGCCCGATACATTTATTGCATTACAGCGCAGAATCGGGCATCGGCCGTATCATGCAAACCGTCCTGGCGCCTCAGATGGAGCACTTGTCCACCCAGACGGTATTCAAGGCACACCTTGCTTCCGTACTCAAGCCAATGGTCCTTACTGGTCGTGGGATAGCGTGGTTGCCCCAGTCCTTGATCGCCGATGAACTTGCCACTGGCCGATTGGCAGGCATCGGCCCTCTAAGTTGGCGCATACCGTTGCAAATACGGCTCTATAGAGATCGGGGCAAGATCAACGAAACCGCAGAAAAATTCTGGGATACTGTCTCCAGCATCAGCTGTGGCATGTAGGTTTTCCCGTCGATTTACGTATCAGCAATGGAATCGCGGCACCGCTGGCCCGGCTGTGCCAGGCCACAAATCATTCCCACTCAATGATTGTTTGCTGGTGAAAAGCATTGATTTAATTGGGTAATCTTCTGCTAGGCTTCGCCAATACCATCAAAAATACCCATCTGGGATGCCCGCTCAGAAATACCGGAGCCTGCGTGGCAATGCCGGGGGCTGCATGGCTGAATACGGGGCGTTTCGATGCCTGTCGAAAGGTTTCCCTGAGACGCTGATTTTGTGCCTGCAATACCATAGGTTTTTGCTGAAAGTCCCGTCCCATAGGGATCTTGACCTTCCACTGCCCTATTACCAGACGATATCAACTCACTCAAGGATAACGCATGACCAAGATCCACAATACCCTGAATGAGATTTATACTTTCTAGTCAAACCATACCCTAGAAAGAATTGTTATGCCCACAAAATATAATTTATGTTATTGTCTATGCATGTAATGTCTCCGATAGAGATATGAATTGAACAAAGAAAGTAATTTTCACATCAAGACGCTTGGCCCTCGTGCTGCGCAGCTGCTCGTTGAGCTGAACGAGCAGCGTCGGTCCACGTTCAATGTCGCCGATGTCGCCTCCATCACTGGCCTGTCGCCCTCAGCCGCCCGCAATCTGGTGCACAAGGCTCAGCAAAGAGGCCTGGTAACGCGGTTGAAGCCCGGGCTGTACAACCTCGTGCCCTTTGAGCTCGGCCGCGCCACAGAACACGTCGATAGCCCGTACATCATCGCCAGAGAACTCGCTGGTACGGCGCCCTACTTCCTGTCGCACGGCACGGCATTCGAACTGCACCGCATGGTGACCCAGCCCAACTTCACCATCTACGCCTCCAGCACCCGACGGGTCCGACCGCAGACCGTCGGTGGCTATGACTTCCGGTTCGTCCTTATCATGGAGAAACAGGAATTCGGAGTCATGAAGCATTGGATCGACAGACAGCGCTTCGTCATGATCAGCGACATGGAACGAACCATCATCGATGGCCTCAGACACCCAGCATACGTCGGTGGAATCACCGAGGTCGCCAAAGGCCTGTGGATGAAGCGAGACACGCTGAATATCCAGCGACTGATGGATTACGCCCAACGTCTCGGTGTTGGTGCAGTCATCCGCCGCCTGGGCTACTTGCTGGAACATTACGAACTGGCTGATGCAGCAACGCTGGAGCCTTTGCTCTCCCAACTGACCGCCACTTACCTGCGCCTCGACCCGTTGCTTCCTGCGGAGGGGCCCCACTTATCCCGCTGGAAACTCCAGCTCAATGTGCCCGCCGAAGAACTGGACAGCATAAGGTTTACCTGATGATCCCACAACGCAACATCTCAATGATCTCGAACGCGCTGGTGAACGCTGGCGGCCGCCGCATCCCCGAATCTGTGATTGAACGCGACTACGTGCTGGCCTGGTTCCTGACTGGATTGGCAAACCACCCGCTGCGCGACGTGCTGGCATTCAAGGGGGGAACGGCTTTGCGCCGCTGCTGGTTCGAGGATTACCGTTTTTCTGAAGATCTGGATTTCACGCTGATCAACCCGATCACGCTCGAAGACATACTGGCTGGATTTGACGAAATTTTCGCGGCCATCAACGCTGAAGCTGGACTGCGCATCACATTCGATCGCTTAGATCGCCACAGCCACCAAAACAATCATACCTTTTACCTGCGTTATCAGGGCCCGCTGCCTGCCGAAAACGACGTGAAGGTCGATGTCACCATTCGCGAGGTTCTGTGCTTTCCGCTGCAAGACCGCCCGGTTCATCGTACCTACGACGGTTTTGACGACCTGCCAGCGGGGCCGACCGTGAAGATCTACGCCATCGAGGAAATCGTCATAGAGAAGCTTCTCGCCCTGAGTGATCGGGCGCGCAACGAACCCCGCGATCTGTATGACCTATGGTATCTGCTCGATTCGGCTGACCTGCGAATTGCGGAAATGCGGCCCGAGCTCGAAGCGAAGCTGGAACTGCGTCAACGTGTCCTCACGGGCATGGAGCAAGCAATCGCGAAAAAGGAAGACCGTCTACGGCAGCTATGGTCGCAGCGGCTCGCTCACCAAATGAATCATCTACCGCCCTTCGACGACGTCTTCCGAGAAGTATTGCGCGCGATTCGTGCCGCCGACCTACCATAGGCTGGGCGACAGGCCTACCGTGCCAGACTTTAGTAGTCTAAGATAAACAATGGAGACTGGAATTTGCGATTCTTAGCTGACGGGCCATCAATCCCCGATGACCTCCTCCTGGCCAGAGATCAGGGCCGCGTAATTTTCTTCTGTGGTGCGGGAGTATCAAGAGCGCGCGCGAAACTCCCTGATTTCTTTGGCTTAGCTCGTAAGGTAGTTTCCAAGCTTGGCGTTGATCAGAACAGTCCAGCCTATAAGCTTATCCAAGAAGCTCAGGAAATTGACCGACGCATTGGCGTTCCCGGCGTTATATCGGCCGACCGTGTCTTCGGACTTCTGGAGAGAGACTTTGCATCTCGTGACATTGAGGAGGCGGTAGCATCTGCGTTGAAGCCGTCCACGGGATGTGATCTCACCGCACATAGGATTTTGCTCGACTTAGCGACTACGCCAGAGGGTGCTGTTCAATTGGTTACGACGAACTTCGACAGATTGTTTGACAACTGCGGTAGAAAACTTCCAACATGGCGACCGCCAAGGTTACCAGACCCTTTGCACCAAAATGAGATCAATGGAGTAGTGTATCTTCATGGTCGATCCACGCCGACTTATACCGGCGCCGAGGGTGACGGATTTGTTCTCTCAAGCTCCGAATTTGGTCGTGCATATCTATCGGACGGATGGGCAACAACATTCATTCGTGAAATACTTAACAAGTATGTCGTTGTATTCGTTGGGTATACGGCTGACGATCCGCCCGTTCAATATCTCCTTGAAGCATTGCGGAAAGCTTCAGGAAGGCTTGAGAATGCTTATGCTTTTCAGTCCGGTGACTACAATGGTGCTGCTGCACGATGGCAGCACAAAGGTGTTGAAGCTATTCCCTATAGCCCTGATAACGAACACGCTGCTTTATGGCAATCCCTTGAAGCTTGGGCAGAGCGTGCGCGTGATCCTGATGCTTGGTATGCAAAGGTTATTGACGCATCCAAGAAAGGGCCAGCAGCAGTTCAGCCGCATGAGCGGGGTCAGGTGGCACATGTCGTTTCCACCTATGAAGGTATGAAGAAGTTTTGTGTCGGCGAAGTTCTTCCACCTGCTGAATGGCTTTGTGTGTTCGACAAGTATCGCCGATTTGCAAAGCCGGGCAGTTCAGGCTCATTGGGCCGCAAAGGACCCTATTTTGATCCGTTCGATCTATACGGCCTCGATTCCGACACCACGCCCAGCAAACCTGATCCTGAAGATCATTATGCTAAGCGCGAGGCTGCAACCGATGCGTGGGACGCCTTCGAACTTAATCGCCTTGATCGATCACCGATCCGCGATGAAAATCTTGCCGCGCTTCGCGGCCATTGGGCTAACCATTCCCCACGTCTTGTCCCGCGGATAGGTCAGCTGGGAGTATGGCTAGCAAAGGTCTGCGACCAACCTGCCGCTGTGTGGTGGGCGGCTCATCAGCTGTCACTTAATCGGAGCATTCAAGAACGCATTTCATGGGAGCTAGAGCGAAGCAATCGCCCCATCCACAAGGACATTCGCAACGCCTGGCGGTCGCTTTTTGAGGCTTGGAACTACGTCGAAGATTTCCACAGAGATTGGTACGCGTTGCAAACCGTCATTAAGACCGACGGATGGAGTAGCGCTGTCACTCGGCGGCTTGGGGAGGTGCTTCGACCACGTCTTTCTGTGGAGCCGGATTTCTGGGCTGCCCCAAAGCCGCCTGCACTGGTGCCAGATAGAGAGGACGGCGCTCGCTTGTTGCGGATGGACGTCAAATATCCTGAAACGCATGAAGCAGTTACGGTACCGGACGAGTGGTGTGCAATTGTCGTTAGAGTCCTGCGACACAATCTTGAGCTGGCCCTTGCACTTGAGCACGAAATAGGAGGTTACGGCCTTAGCAATATAAGCCCGATAGTTCAGGACAGTATCGAAGGTACCGGCTATGATCGAACTCACGGACTTTCAGCCGCGGTTATCCGATTTGCCGAAATTTTTTCGCAACTGAGCAAAACCAATAGAGCTGCCGCTAAGCGCGAGTTTTTGTCTTGGCCTACGGACGATGACACCATCTTCGCACGCTTGCGAATATGGGCATCAGGAAAGCGAAACGTCGTCTCAGATGATGACTTCGGACAATTTATAGCGTCTTTGAGCGATGACGCGTTCTGGAATAACTCTCATCAGCGAGATCTTTTGTTGGTCCTCGCGAATCGATGGACGAAACTCAGCGGTAAGTCTCGCAAACTAATCGAAGAAAAGCTGGTGATAGGCCCAAAGCGATGGCGGCGCGAGAAGATTGCAGCCTTCGATAGCAGACGAGCTTGGTCGATTCTAAATCGCATTCAGTGGCTTCAAAACTCAGGATGCAAGCTTTCTGCCAACACCCGTAGACAAGCGAAGCTGCTCCGTGCTGCTGTGCCCGACTGGAAAGAGGATTATGGCGGGAAGGCTGCTGAATCGTTGGAAGGTCGGACTAGATGGGTCAGGACTAACACCAGTCATGAGGAACTAGCGGAAACTCCCCTTTCACTAGTACTGCTGCGAGCCAAGGAACGTAGCGGTCGATCAGACGATTTTCTCATCGAGAACGATCCTTTTTCTGGCCTCGCTGCTCAACGCCCTGCGCGCGCTTTTGCTGCGTTGACCTATGCAGTTAAACGAGGAAATTTCCCAAATTGGGCATGGCAACGGTTCCTTAATTCAGAGGCACGGAAGAATGACACGACCAGATTAACCTGGCTGATTGCCGAACGACTAGCTCGTTATCCAAATGCGCAGCTTGCAACGATCCTTCGCCCTGCAACCGATTGGCTACAAGATGCCAGTCCGAAACTAAGCAAAGACTGCCTTCCTGTTTTCGACCGCATTTTGAGGAAGCTGGCCGACGTCCTCCGTGAATCTCCGAACGAAGGACGTTCGGGTATTGTTCGTGGTTCCGAGGAACCAGACTGGACGATGGAAGCGATTAATTCTCCTACGGGTAAGATCGCGCAGGCGCTTTTTAACGATCCACGCAAGGATAATCTCAGTCAAAATCAAGGCTTTCCTTCCGAATGGCTCGTTCACGCTGAGGCCCTATTAGCGCTTCCAAACGACTTGCGCAGACATGCGATTGTGATCTTGTTTCACAACCTCAACTGGTTTTTCGCTGTCGATCCGAAATGGACGGAACAATATTTGTTGCCTGCGCTTCAAGGTAACGACACGGACGACCGCGACGCAGCATGGTCGGGCTTCTTATGGGGGGCGAGAACTCCAAATCGAGAGCTCTATATGCGGTTGAAAAACGACATGCTGGAGTTCGCCGCTAATCCTCTCCCATCGCGCCGCTCATATGGTGAAATCATCGCAGGTATGATTCTTGCCGGGTGGGGAACTGTCGACAACGTTACCGGCGAGCGCTGTATCTCCAATGATGAGATGCATAGCTTACTTTTGACTGTCGATGACGAGTTTCGATCACGGGTACTATGGCAGGCTCAACGATGGTCTGACGAGAAGAACGAAAACTCACACAAGCGATGGAGAGGACAGCTTCCCGAACTACTGCAGATTTGGCCGCGCCAACTGTCAGCCAGATCGCCCAACACGTCGGCCCGCCTCTGCGAATTGGCTTTCTCCAGCGGAGATGAATTTCCGACCATAACCGCATTGGTTTTGCCGCTCTTGGGCAGAATCGAGCGTGATCATTTGATGCTGCCAGAGCTTCGTCGATCCGGAGACAACATAGTAAATCGGTACCCGGAACAGGCGCTGGCTCTACTCCATGCCGTTCTGCCAGACAACGCGCTGGCATGGCCCTATGGTATGGAAGGGATATTGAAACAAATTGGAGAGGCAAGCAGCGCACTAAATAGCGACGATAGACTGATTTCTCTGAAGCGACGATGGGACGCAAGGTGATGCACGACATGCCCATATGGTTCGCGAACCACAATTGCCTTTCTATTCTTTGCGTCTTTACCGTTGTTGAAAGGCTTTATCGTTAGGGGAGTTGTGTCGCCACCCGTGCGGTGCGAGACGGGGTCCGATCTTGATGCCATAAAAACTCAAGAACACCCCATGTCTCGTCAGGAATGGCTGATGTTCTTTCCCGATACCATGCTAGCGTCATTCATCTAGCCATGGTATCGGCGATTCTTCATGGCGAGCCCTTCGCATGCCATGAAAAATACCATTGATGATGTGGTAGACATAGTTATTGAGATTTTATTTTTAAATAAAATCAATAACTTATAAAATACCCTCACTCCCACTCAATAGTAGCAGGCGGTTTGCTCGACACATCGTACGTGACCCGATTAATGCCGCGCACTTCATTGATGATGCGTGAGGATACCCGCTTCAATAACGCGTATGGCAGCTCGGCCCAGTCGGCTGTCATGAAGTCGCTGGTTTGTACGGCACGCAGGGCTACCACGTAATCGTAGGTGCGGCCGTCGCCCATCACACCCACAGATTTAACCGGTAAAAATACGGTAAAGGCCTGCGATGTCAGGTCGTACCAGGATTTGCCGGATTCGGGCTCGATGGTGTTACGCAGCTCGGTGATAAAGATATCGTCGGCGCGGCGCAGCAAGTCGGCGTATTCGGGTTTAACTTCACCCAGAATGCGCACCCCCAGGCCAGGCCCCGGAAACGGATGACGAAACACCATTTCTGGGGGCAGGCCCAAGGCCAGGCCCAGGTGGCGTACTTCGTCCTTAAAAAGCTCGCGCAGAGGCTCAAGCAGCTTCAAATTAAGCGTCTCGGGCAGCCCGCCTACATTGTGGTGCGATTTGATCGCCACAGCCTTGCCTGTCTTGGAGGCCGCGGATTCAATCACGTCGGGGTAGATGGTGCCTTGCGCCAGCCAGCGGGCAGATTTCAACTTGGCGGATTCAGCTTGAAAGACCTCGACAAACTCACGGCCAATGATCTTGCGCTTGGCTTCGGGGTCCGCCACACCGGCCAGCTTGCCCATGAACTGCTCGCTGGCATCCACGTGGATCACGCGAATCCCCAGATTGCGTGCCATGGTGTCCATCACCTGCTTGGCTTCGTTGTGACGCAGCAGGCCGTGGTCGACAAACACGCAGGTGAGCTGCTCGCCGATGGCTTTGTGGATCAGGGCCGCGGCCACCGAAGAATCCACGCCGCCAGACAAGCCCAGGATGACTTCGTCATTACCCACTTGCTCGCGGATGCGGTTGACGGCTTCGGTGACGTAATCAGGCATGTTCCAGTCGCGCGAGCACCCGCAGATCTCGGTGACAAAGCGCTGAAGCATGGCCTGGCCCTGCACCGTGTGGGTGACTTCGGGGTGAAACTGAACGGCATAGAAATGCCGTGTTTCATCAGCCATGCCGGCAATGTCGCATGAGGGAGTGGATGCCATCCGCACAAAACCCGGAGGCAGTTGTGTGACGCGGTCGCCGTGGCTCATCCATACCTTGAGCATGCCGTAGCCTTCGGGGGTTTCAAAATCCTGAAGCCCGTTGAGCAACTGCGTATGGCCGTGGGCGCGGACTTCAGCATAGCCAAACTCGCGATGGTCGGAGAACTCGACCTTGCCACCCAGTTGCAGCGCCATCGATTGCATGCCGTAGCAGATGCCCAGCACCGGCACTCCTGCCTCGAAAACCGTCCCAGGCACTTTCAGGGATTCGTCGGCGTAGGCCGATGCGTGGCTACCCGACAAAATGATGCCTTTCAGGCCATGATCCAGCTGATCCTGGATAAATGTGTCATCGACGTCGCCTGGGTGAATCTCGCAATAAACCCCTGTATCGCGGACGCGACGGGCAATAAGCTGGGTTACCTGGGAACCATAATCCAGGATCAGAATGCGTTGGTGCATGGCAGACGATTTGAGTGGCTGATCAAGGCGTTACTTTAACCCATGCGAGGGTGCAGCTTCCAATGTTCGGGCCCGCGCTGCCGATAATATTTGTGTCAGAGTCACCACTGCCATTACAGTAGTCGGGTTATGGATTTGTCAGCTGCAAACCAATGTCCTCACGTGCTTCTCTGATCCCCCTGCCTTTTGCAGGCCTGCTGGCTCTTGCCGTTGCCATGGGGATTGGCCGCTTTGCATTCACACCCATCCTGCCCATGATGCAGGCCGATCAGGGCCTGAGCCTGGCTCAAGGGGGATGGTTGGCTAGTGCCAATTACCTGGGCTATTTACTCGGCGCTCTGTTGGTAACGCACCTGAGTTGGTCACCGGCGCGTTTGTTGCGCACCGGCCTGTGGCTGGTGGTACTGATGACAGCGGCCATGGGGCTGGATGGCCATTGGGCCGGCTGGATAGTCTGGCGCCTACTGGCGGGCGTGGCCAGCGCCTGGGTGATGATCGGGACGGCATCGCTGTGCATCGCCCGTCTGAACGCGCAAGGTAAGGAACGGCATAGCGGCATCGTCTTCGCCGGCGTGGGCTGCGGAATTACATTCGCGGGGCTGGCCTGCATGGGGCTGACACTACTGGGCACGACCTCTTCGCACGCCTGGCTGTGGCTGGCGGCCGCGGCTCTGCTGGGGCTGATCGGGGCATCCATGCTGTGGCGACCGTCGAACCAAGCCGATCCAAGGCCAGCGACCATACCTCGAGAAACTGACGCGGTGGACAAGCAGGCACCGGCTTCACAGGCCACGCCCGCTCCCATCCCGCCGCTGCACTGGGGACTAATCCTGTGCTATGGCGTGTACGGTTTCGGCTATATTCTTCCTGCCACTTTCCTACCCGCCCAAGCGCGATTGCTGGTGCCCGATCCCTGGTTGTTCAGTTTGGCTTGGCCAATTTTCGGACTGGCGAGTGCAGCGTCCACCCTGATTGCAAGCCGTCTGGCGCGCCGCTTCAGTCGCCAGAAGATCTGGGCAGGCGCTCAGATCCTGATGGCCATCGGCGTGCTGCTGCCGGCCCTGTGGCATGCGCTAGCTGCCATTCTACTGGCTGCGTTGTGTGTTGGCAGTACCTTCATGGTGATCACCATGGTAGGCCTGCAAGAGGCTCAGGCGGCCGTCGGCCGCATTGGCGCCAAGCGGCAGATGGCGGCAATGACGGCATCCTTCGCCATGGGCCAATTGATCGGTCCGCTGTTCTTCAGTCTGACTCACGCCTTGTTCGGTGCGCCGCTGGGATTTGCTCTGGTTCTGGGCACCCTGGGCCTGATCGCCGGTGCGCTGCCCATCCTGCGACTGCGTACGTGCGACAAAGTCACCAGCCAGACGGAGATCAGCCCATGACAAGCCCCCATCCTTACCTGCTCATTCATGGCGCCTGGCACGGCGGCTGGTGCTGGTCGGCTGTCGCAGAGAGATTGCGGCAAGCGGGGCATCGCGTCGATACCCCTACCCTGCCGGGACTAGGAGAACGCAGCAACCTGCTGGGGCCGGACATCACACTGGACACCTTCATCCGGGATGTGGAGTGCTACCTAACCAAAGAGGATCTGCGCGAGGTCATTCTGGTCGGCCACAGCTTCGGCGGGTTGGTGATCTCCGGCGTGGCCGACCGCCTGCCCAAACGTATCCGACGCCTGGTCTATCTGGATGCCTTTTTGCTGCCGCCCGGCCAATCAACTTTCGACACCTTGCCCGAGGCCGTCATTCAGCGGCTGGAACACAGCGCCGCCGACACCGGCGGCATCCCGCCGCCCCGGCCTGAAAGCCTGGGCCTGACACGGGCCGCCGACATTGCCGCCGTGCAGAACCGCTTGACGCCACATCCGATCGGATCCTATCGTGAACCGCTGCGCCTGAACCATCCGCTGGGCAATAGCTTGCCGGCCACATATGTGCGCTGCATCCGCCCCCCCTTCCAGGCCGTCGCTCAAGCCTATGCATGGGCGCGCGAAACCTATGGCACTCGTTGGTCCTGGCAGGACCTGGACTGCGGCCACGACGCGATGATCAGCGCGCCCGATCGGGTGGCCGAGGCCTTGCTGGACGCCGAACCTGCCAGCCGCTGATACGTCAGGGTGGCGAAGATCGCAGCTTCTTGTGGCGGCAGCCGTCGTCCCGCGTTGCGCCTTCGCACAGGTCGCGCAAACGTCCCAGGGTGCGGGTCTGGGCTTTGCGCGATAGTGGTCGGCACCGATCAATCCGCGCGATAATTGGGCGCTTCTTTGGTGATCTGCACATCGTGCACGTGGGATTCACGCACGCCGGCCGAGGTGATCTCGACGAACTCGGCCTGGGCATGAAGATCGGTGATCGTGGCACTGCCGCAGTACCCCATGGATGCGCGGATACCGCCCACCAATTGGTAGATGATGGCAATGACACTGCCCTTGTACGGCACGCGGGCCTCGATACCTTCTGGCACCAGTTTGTCGATATTGTTGTTGGGATCCTGGAAATAGCGGTCGGCAGAGCCATCCGCCATGGCGCCCAGGCTGCCCATCCCACGGTACGACTTATAAGAGCGCCCCTGAAACAGCACGACTTCTCCGGGGGCTTCTTCGGTACCGGCAAACATGCCACCCATCATGCACGTGGACGCGCCCGCAGCCAGCGCCTTGGAAACATCGCCCGAATAGCGGATGCCGCCATCGGCGATCAGGGGGATACCTGTGCCCTCGAGGGCCTGAGCCACATCGGCAATGGCGGTAATCTGGGGTACACCTACACCTGCCACGATACGTGTGGTGCAGATTGACCCCGGGCCAATACCCACCTTGACGGCATCAGCACCAGCTTCTGCCAATGCCAGTGCAGCGGCAGCAGTAGCGATATTTCCGCCAATCACCTGAATATGGGGATAGTGCTTTTTAACCCAGCGCACGCGATCGATGACGCCGGCGGAGTGGCCGTGTGCCGTATCCACCACAAGCACATCGACACCGGCCGCAGCCAGTTTTTCGACACGCTCGTCGGTGCCCTCGCCTACGCCGACAGCTGCACCGACACGCAACTGGCCCTGACTGTCTTTGCTGGCCAGGGGGTGCTCGGTATTCTTGACAATATCCTTGACCGTAGCCAGGCCGCGCAGCTGGAATTTGTCGTTGACGATGAGTACGCGCTCGAGGCGATGCTTGTGCATCAGGGCTTGCGCTTCTTCGAGGGTGGCACCTTCGTGCAGCGTGACCAGCCGTTCTTGCGGCGTCATGATCTCGCGCAAAGAAACGTCCAGGCGATCTTCGAAGCGAAGATCCCGGTTGGTGACAATCCCCACCAGCTTGCCGGCCTCGACCACTGGCAAGCCCGAAATGCCATGCTGGCGCTGCAATGCGATGGCATCGCGTACTTTCATGGTGGGCGTAACAGTAACCGGATCGATGACGATGCCGAATTCGTGGCGCTTGACGCGCGAGACTTCCCGGGCTTGTTCGTCGGCGGTGAGGTTTTTATGGATGATGCCGATACCGCCCTCTTGGGCCATGGCAATGGCCAGGCGAGACTCGGTAACCGTATCCATGGCGGCAGAAACCAGCGGGATATTTAGCTGGATATCCCGTGTAAGCTGGGTGACAAGACGCGTGTCGCGCGGCAGAACCTGGGAGAAGGCAGGCACCAGGAGGACGTCGTCGAAGGTGAGCGCTTTTTTGATCAGACGCATAAACTGTGTAGACTCCGGGCAAAGCAGGATTATACGCGCTTGAGCCCCTAGGATAAACCCCTATCCCTGCTGGCGGCCCAAGGCTACGATAGTATGCAAATGGGAGGCTCCTCATGGCTTTTGTGTTTGTCCTGATTATCCTGATCCTCGTGGCGGCAGCTGTGGTGCTGTGGCGGGCTGATTTACGCATGCGCTACCTTACCCGCCCCATTTATCGCGTGTTTCAGCGGATCCTGCCCAAGATGTCCGACACCGAGCGCGAAGCCCTGGAGGCGGGCAGCGTCTGGTGGGATGGTGCATTGTTTTCAGGGCGGCCCAGTGCCCGTGCACTGCATGCCATCCAGCTGCCACGGCTGTCTGCCGAAGAACAGGCATTTCTGGATCACGAAGTAGAAACATTGTGTGCCATGGTGCACGATTGGCGGGTTACTCGCGAAGATCTGGATTTGCCACCTGAAGCCTGGGACTACATCCGCAGCCACCGCTTTTTTGGCATGATCATCCCCAAAGAATACGGCGGCCTGGGGTTTTCTGCGGTGGCGCATTCGGCGGTGATCACACGCCTGGCCTCGCGCAACTCGGCGCTATCGGCCACGGTGATGGTACCCAACTCGCTGGGCCCTGCCGAGCTCCTGCTGCATTACGGCACCACCGAGCAAAAAGATTACTACTTGCCACGTCTGGCTAGCGGCGAGGAAATCCCGGCCTTTGCACTAACCAGCCCGTGGGCGGGCTCGGATGCTGCTGCCATTCCAGACTCCGGTGTCGTGTGCAAGGACATGTGGCAGGGGCAGGAAACCCTGGGCATGCGAGTGAGCTGGGACAAGCGATACATTACCCTGGGCCCGGTTTGCACAGTGTTGGGGCTGGCCTTCAGGTTATACGACCCCGATGGTTTGCTGGGCGCGCAACCCGATATTGGTATTACCTGCGCCCTGGTACCTCGCGACCACCCTGGGGTGGAGATCGGCCGGCGGCATTTCCCGCTGGATGCGATGTTCATGAACGGCCCCACACGCGGACACGATGTGTTTATTCCGCTGGAGTACATCATTGGTGGCCAGGCCCGTGCCGGCCAGGGCTGGCGCATGTTGATGGAGTGCCTGGCGGCCGGGCGATCCATCTCCCTGCCCTCCTCCTACGCAGGCATGGCGCAGCTGACCGCCCGCGCAGTAGGTGGCTATAGCGTGGTGCGCGACCAATTTCATACGCCCATTCACAAGTTTGAGGGTGTGATCGAGCCCCTTGCCCGGATTGCCGGCCACACCTACCTGATGGATGCGGCGCGTGCCATGACGGCGGGTGCGGTGGATCTGGGAGAAAAACCTGCCGTGGTCTCGGCTATTGTCAAATATCACGTCACCGAGCGCGGCCGCATGGTGGTAAACGACGGCATGGACATCATCGGCGGGAAAGGCATTATTCTTGGCCCGCAAAACTTCCTGGGTCGGGCCTATCAGCAGATCCCCGTGGGGATTACCGTGGAAGGCGCCAATATTCTCACGCGCAGCCTGATCATCTTTGGCCAGGGGGCCATCCGTTGCCATCCGTTTGTGCTCGCCGAGATGCAAGCGGCCCAGGACAGCAACCCCAAACAGGGGCTGGATAACTTTGACAAGGCCTTTTGGGGCCACATGCGTCACACCGGCAGCAATGCCCTGCGGGCCATTGCACACGGCTGGACAGCCGCGTGCTTTGCACGCCCCGACACTGCAGTGGCGCCGGCGATGGTCCGATACTATCGGCAGCTCACCCGCTACTCCGCGGTATTGGCCACCTTATCGGATGTCGCCATGCTGAGTCTGGGGGGCTCGCTCAAGCGCCGGGAATCCATCTCTGCGCGTCTGGGTGATGTGTTGTCGCAGCTCTACCTGATCTCCGCCACCCTGAAGCGCTTTCACGACGAGGGCCAGCAGCCAGGCGACGCGCCACTGGCCCATTGGGCGATTCAGGACGCCTTTTGTCGGGCTGAAGACGCAATTTCCGGAGTGTTGCACAATTTCCCCAACCGAATATTGGCGTGCGCCTTGCATGTGGCACTGATGCCCTGGGGACGCAGTTTCCCGGCACCATCCGACAAGCTCTCGGCAGAAGTGGCACAGGCGCTATGCACGCTTGGTCCAACCCGAGACCGGCTGACCCACCTGGCCTATCTTCCTGAAGATCCACAAGAGCCCGTGGCCGCCATCGAATCCGCACTGCAGGCCGTGATGGATACACAAGATCTGGCGCGCAAGGTCCGTGATTTTGAAAAGTCCGGCAAAATTCCTGCAGGTGATCCGCGTGCCAACGTACGCGACCTTGCACAGGCCGTGCACGCTGCCGGCGGATTGACCGACGATGAATACGAACGCCTGCACGCCCGCAACACCTTGCGCGACCGCGTGATCGGCGTTGACGACTTTGCCCCCGATTTCTCGGGGCTGTCAAACACCGATACACCCTCACACACGCAAGCGGATGGAGCTTAACCCAGCCAGACCCGGGCGTTACGGAACATCCGCATCCATGGCGTAAATCCGCCATGGATGCTGGTGCCGTCATCCGTATCTGCAGGCCCCCAGCTGGCAGGCCGCCATGACATCGCGACATTACGGGTTACGCGCTCAGGGTGCGGCATCATGGCAGTAAAGCGCCCGTCGGCGGTTGTGACTGCTGTGAGGCCTTCCGGGCTGCCATTGGGATTGTCCGGATATGAGATTGTTCTTTGGCCGGCGGTGTCTACAAAGGCGGCAGCCGCTGTTACCTGGCTGGCATCGCCCTGGCGGGCAAAGTTGGCATAGCCCTCGCCGTGCGCCACTGCAATGGGTGCACGCACGCCCGCCATGCCGGCAAAAAAGATGGAGGGTGAATCCAGGATCTCGACCAGCGAGAGACGGGCCTCGTATTTTTCGGAGACGTTACGGGTAAAACGCGGCCAGTGTTGCGCGCCGGGGATCATGTCGGCCAGAGCAGCCATCATCTGACAACCATTGCATACACCCAGGGCAAAGACATCGGGCCGTGCAAAGTAAGCGGCAAACTGGTCTGCCAGTGCCGCGTTGTAGCGGATGGTGCGGGCCCAGCCTTCGCCGGCGCCCAAGACATCACCGTAGCTAAACCCGCCAACAGCCACCAGACCCTGCAGGGTATCCAGGCGCACACGGCCAGCCAGCAGATCCGTCATATGGACATCCACAGCCTCGAAGCCTGCGGTATCAAAGGCCCAGGCCATTTCGACCTGGCTGTTGCAGCCTTGCTCGCGCAGGATTGCAACACCTGGCCGTGCGCCACGCGCAATAAACGGTGCAGCGACGTCTTCTTGCGGGTTGAATGCAACCTGTGGCACCAGGCCGGGGTTTTCTGTATCCAGCCAGCGGGCGTGTTCGGCCTCGGCGCAGTCGGGGTGATCGCGGCGGGCCATGATCCGGTGCGTGGTTTCGCTCCAGATCTGACCAAGCTCGGACAAAGGCCGATGGTAGGTGATGGCGCCATCCCGAAACACTTGAAACTCTTGCCGGGAGTTGAGCATGCCCACTACATGCGCAATGGCGGCCAACCCCTCTTGACGCAGAAACTGCAAAACCTCGTCGCGATGGGCGCGCGGCACCTGAATCAGCCATCCAGCTTCTTCGTTAAACAGTGCGGTCAGGTTATGTTCGTGGTGCAACACCGCCACCTGGTCATTGCGGATCTTGAAGTCTCCGGCATCGGCGATGTGGGGGTCGAGTGTGAGCATGTCGAGATTGAGCGATACACCGACATGACCGGCAAATGCCATCTCGACTGCGCTGGCCATCAGCCCGCCGTCAGAGCGATCGTGGCAGGCCAGTACCCAGCCGCGGCTGACCAGTTCGCGCAGGGCCATCAGGGCAGTACGCAGCAAATTACCGTCTTGCATGTCCGGGGTTTCAGCCCCGATCTCGCCATACACCTGGCTCAGGATCGAGCCGCCCATGCGTTGACGGCCCTCGCCAAGATCGATGAGCAGCAACACGCTATCACCCGCATCCGTGCGCAGCTGTGGTGTCAGCGTGGTGCGCACATCAGCCACAGGCGCAAAGGCGGTAACCACCAGGGATACCGGCGATAGTACAGCATGCGTGCCTTCATCGTCCTCCCAGGCTGTGCGCATGGAGAGCGAATCCTTGCCAACCGGAATGGACAAGCCCAGGGTCTGGCACCAGTCGCTGACAGCGGCAACCGTATCAAACAGCGCGGCATCCTGCCCGGGTTGTCCGCAAGCAGCCATCCAGTTGGCAGACAGCTTGACGTCTTCGAGACGCGCCACCCCGGCTGCAGCAAGGTTGGTGAGCGCTTCTGTGACTGCCATGCGCCCGGAGGCCGGCGGGTTGAGGATCGCCAGCGGGCTGCGCTCGCCCAACGCCATTGCTTCGCCGGCCACACCTTCGTAATCACGCAAGGTAACGGCGCAGTCGGCTACCGGCACCTGCCAGGGGCCAACCATCTGGTCTCGGGAGGTCAGGCCACCCACGGTGCGGTCGCCAATCGTGATGAGGAACGACTTGTTGGCCACCGTGGGGTGGCGCAAGACGCGCTCGATGGCTTCACCCAGATCAACGCCAACAAGATCAAGCGGCTGGCCCTGAATGGTTTCACGACTTGCTTCACGCTGCATCCGGGGCGGTTTGCCCAGGATCACATCGATGGGGACATCCACTGGCCGCAGGCCATTGGCTGACACCTCGCCCTCCGGGCGATCCAGCCCGGGAAGACCCTCTCCCTGGGTGACACGCAAGCGGCGGGCCTCGGTAGCAACGCCCACCACGGCATAGGGACAGCGCTCGCGATCCGCAATTTTTGCAAAGCGGGCCAGATCTTCTGGCTGGATGGCCAGTACGTAGCGCTCTTGGGATTCGTTGCTCCAGATTTCGGCCGGTGAAAGGCCGGATTCTTCGAGTGGGACACGCTGCAGCTCGAACTCGGCACCACGCCCGGCATCGTTGACAAGCTCTGGAAACGCATTGGACAGGCCACCGGCACCCACATCGTGAATCGCCAGGATCGGATTATCTGCGCCCTGCTGCCAGCAACGGTCGATGACCTCTTGGGCACGCCGCTGCATCTCGGGATTACCGCGTTGCACGGAGTTGAAATCGAGCTCGGCCTGATTGGTGCCCGCCCCCATGCTGGAGGCCGCACCGCCGCCCATGCCGATACGCATGCCCGGCCCGCCCAGCTGAACCAGCAAGGCGCCCGGTGGCAGCGGATCTTTATGCGTGAGACGATCGTCGATTTGCCCCAGCCCGCCTGCGAGCATGATGGGCTTGTGATAGCCCCAATGCACGTCATTGACGGTTTGCTCAAAGGCTCGAAAATAGCCCAGCAGGTTGGGACGGCCAAACTCGTTGTTGAAGGCAGCACCGCCAATGGGGCCCTGGATCATGATATCCAGGGGGGAAGCAATGCGATCAGGGGCTTTCGCCGGGGTCTCCCAGGGCTCGTGGGTCTCGTCTACCCGCAGGTTGGATACCGTGAAACCCGTGAGGCCCGCTTTTGGTTTGGAGCCACGCCCTGTGGCGCCTTCGTCGCGGATTTCACCGCCGGCTCCGGTGGCCGCACCCGGAAACGGCGCAATCGCCGTGGGATGATTGTGCGTCTCAACCTTCATCAGAATGTGCATGGTTGCAGCATCACGGCGATAAACAGAGTTATCGGCCCCCGCAGCATGAAACACTGAGGCTGGGCCACCCTGCATGACGGCTGCGTTATCGGAATAAGCCACTACGGTGCCTTCGGGCTGCGCAGCATGGGTGGCACGAATCATGTCAAACAGGGTTTGCGATTGGGCCTGCTTATCCAGCGTCCAGTGGGCATTGAATATTTTGTGGCGGCAGTGCTCGCTATTGGCTTGCGCAAACATCATGAGCTCGACATCGGTGGGGTCGCGCCCGAGGTCGGAGTAAGCCCGCAGCAGGTAATCGATTTCATCCCCCGACAGAGCCAGGCCCATCTGCAGGTTGGCTTGTTGCAGTGCGGTGCGACCATCGGCCAGCACCGGGACTATCTTGACTGGCTGTCCAGAGACAGGCGTAAACAAGGCCTTGCCATCGAAATCGGCTGGCACCACCGTTTGTGTCATGCGGTCGTGCAGACAGGTGGCGAGCAGCTGCAATTGCGGTTCGTCGAGTTTGCGACTGCCAACCAGGGTGCGTTCGGGCGAAATGTAATACCGGACGCCGTGCTCGATGCGCCGCACCTGTTGCAAACCGCAATGATGGGCAATATCGGTGGCTTTGCTGGCCCAGGGAGAAATCGTGCCCAGGCGTGGCACAACCAGCAGCTGAATGACGTGACGATCGGCGGGAGGCACTACATCACCACCATCATCCAGCAAGGCTTTGACGCGTGCGAGATCCTCATCGGACAAAGGGCCGTCTGTCTCGACAAAATAGCACGAAGCCGCCGCCACAGCGGCAACCGGCAGGCCTCGGCCATTGAGAGTGCTCAAAAGGCGTTGCCGGCGAAAATCGGACAAAGCGGCAGAACCGGGGATGATCAATACAGAGGTCACGACAGAAGCCCACAGACAAAAGGATCAGAAGCTGTCTATTTTACCGGGATCGGGGCGTCATCACGGCAGAGACCTGACTCGGGATGATTGCAATACGATGCGGCAGCCGGGATACCCCCGTTTACCTGTGTGCGGTCATAAGCTGCAAAAGCGCACCCGGCCGCAAAGGCAGCCTGTTACTCGGGGTAGCGGACCTCGAGGATATCAAGCGCTTCGACACCCGCCGGGGTGCGCAAAATCACGGTATCGCCTTCGCGTGCCTTGATCAGGGCCCGGGCCACCGGCGACACCCAGCTGATTTTCCCGATCAAGGGCTCGGCCTCATCCACCCCCACAATGGTGACGGTGAATTCCTGGCCCTGACTGTCACTGTAATACACGGTTGCGCCAAAAAAGACCTGGTCGCGATTCGGTTGCAAGGCAGGGTCAACGACTTCAGCAGACTCCAGCCGGCGGGTTAAAAAGCGAATCCGGCGGTCGATCTCGCGCAGACGCTTTTTACCGTAGATGTAATCCCCGTTTTCAGAGCGATCACCATTGGATGCCGCCCAGGAAACCGTTTGCACGACATCGGGGCGCTCGGTGTTGAGCAGATGCGTGAGCTCGGCATTCAGCGCTTTATAACCAGTGACGGTCATATAGTTTTTTGTGCCTGCTGGCAGCGGGCTGGGATCAGGTAGCTGATCCTCGTCGTCGGAGTCTGATTCTTTGACGAAGGCTTTATTCATGGTGCACCTTGCTTAAATCCAATCGTGCCAAACAGGCGTGAGATTGGCCGGGAGATCAGGCATGCGCCCAAGATCCACCCGCCCTGCCCCTGGTGCGTGAAAATCCGAACCACGGGAGGCCTCAAATCCATAGCTTAAAGCAACGCGGGAGTAGTAATCATATTGTGCCGGGCTGTGGCTGCCCGTAATCACTTCGATACCCTGTCCGCCCGCTTCCTTGAAAGCCGAAAACAATGCATCGGCCTGAGCTGGTTTGTAGCGATACCGCCCTGGGTGCGCCAGTACGGCCTTGCCCCCTGCCGCACATATCCATTGAACCGCCTGCGCCAGTGGTACCCATTGCGTGGGCACAAAGGCCCGCTTGCCGTCGCCCAGGTAGCGGTCGAACGCCTGCTGCAGCGTCTTGACGTGACCTTGGTCCAGCAAATGCCGGGCAAAATGTACCCGGCTGATCAGATTGG
Organism: Castellaniella sp. FW104-7C03; assembly: GCF_040276085.1. Lineage (NCBI taxonomy): Bacteria > Pseudomonadati > Pseudomonadota > Betaproteobacteria > Burkholderiales > Alcaligenaceae > Castellaniella > Castellaniella sp. FW104-7C03. Next base: position 21,545 of record NZ_JBELOK010000009.1, on the reverse strand, counting down.
GGTTGTCCACGTGACTCAATGCGCCTTCCCAGGCATCAGTAATGCCGCAATCAGTCAGAAGCTGCGCAACTTTCCTGGCCCGATCCACTCGTGTTTGGCGGATGCGGGCCAGCCCCTCGGCCAGCACCGGATGCTGCGGATCAATGTTGAGCCCAACAATGTGAATGGTTTTTTCGCAAAAATTGGCTGAAATCTCGACGCCGGGAATAAACCCCATACCCAGTTGACCTGCCGCTTCAGCGGCCTCTGTGAGCCCGCGGGTTTCATCGTGATCAGACAGCGACCACCAATCAACCCCGTTTTGATGTGCACGCGCTGCGACAGCAGCCGGCGGCAGTTCGCCGTCAGACTCAAAGGAGTGACTGTGAAGATCGATGTTTAAGGCCATAAGCAGGAAGGATTGCCTTGCCTGACCATCAGGCAGGAATCAATCTGCCAGCAGAAACTGACGGATTGCGTGGATTTGATCGGGGCTGCGCAAGCTGGGCGCATGGCCCACCCCCTCGAATTGCACCGATTGTGCATGAGGGTTGCGAGCCAGCATATCACGCACAGTATCGGCCCGAAGAATATCCGATTGAGCACCACGCAGCACCAGCACGGGATGAGCAAGGTGATCCCAAGCCTGCCAGAGCAAGTCCTCGGCCGCTACCGTGGCTTCGGGTGTTTGCAAGGCAAAGGGCTGTGCAATGCGCAGATCGTAGTGTTTTACCCACTGCTGGCCGTGCTGCACAAACACATATTGGGTCAGGGCTCCCCAGCCGGCGGCATCGTGCGGCCCAAAGCCTTGCGATACCTGCTGGATGTACTGAACGGCCTGATCAAAAGAGGCAAACCGGATATCCTGCCCAACATACTTACCAATCCTGGCCAGGCCATCGAGATTAAGTGTGGGCCCAATATCATTGAGTACCACCTTGCCCAATGGCAAGTAAGGCGCCTGGCCCGGGCCATAGGCCCCACGATCTGGGCGCAGTTGTGCCGACAGCCCCGTCATACCTGCCAGACCAAGGCCGATCAGACCGCCCATGGACGTCCCCACCCAATCCAGGTGGGCAGGTGCCAGGCGGGCGATCAGGGTGATCATGTCGGCGACATACTGCGGCACGACATAGCTATTGGCATCCAGCAGCCAATCCGAACGGCCGCGGCCGACGACATCGGGGCACACCACGCGGTACTCGGCGCACAGTGCCTGTGCGAGCGGATCGAAATCGCGGCCGGTACGGGTAAGCCCGTGGACGCACAACAGAACCTGATCGTTGTCCGGATCACCCCACTCCCAATAAGCCATGCGATGCAGGCCCGCCGTGCTGGCGCAGGTAACAAATTTGAGACGGGGTTCGACAGACGACATGGCCACCTTGGGTATCAAATGTGCACCGCCTGCCCCAATGCGCGTAGTGCCGCTTCCTGGATGGCTTCGCTTTGGGTGGGATGCGCGTGAATAGTGTGGGCGACGTCTTCCAGGCACGCCCCCATTTCGATCGACTGGGCAAAGGCGGCCGAGAACTCGGAGACACCACGCCCCACCGCCTGCCAGCCAATGATAAGGTGATTATCACGCCGGGCCACCACACGCACAAATCCATCGGGGGATTCGAGCGTCATGGCACGCCCGTTGGCCGCCAGCGGAAACACGCCCTCGACGGTATCCAGCCCATCTGCGGCAGCCTGCTGCGGGGACAAACCCGCCGTGACAACCTCGGGATCGGTGAAACACACGGCAGGAATGGCAGCGGGCATAAACCGGCGAGTGAGGCCGGCAATTTGCTCGGCCACGCATTCGCCCTGGGCCATGGCCCGGTGCGCCAGCATGGGCTCGCCCGTGAGATCACCAATCGCCCAGACGCCGTTCATGGACGTATGGCAGCGGTCATCAATGCGTACCGCCAGGCCGTTCATATCCAGCATCAGGGAACTGAGCCCAAATCCACGGCTGCGGGGCTTGCGCCCCACAGCCACCAGGATCTGCTGGGCCGCCAGAATTTGCTCGGCGCCCTTGGCCGGCTGGACGCGCACGCCCTTGCCGTCTTCTGCCAGGCCTAGTACCTGGGTCTGCAGATGCAGGCCGACGCCCAGGGCTTTAAGCGCCGCATGCACAGGCTTAACAAGTTCGGCATCGTAGGCGGGCAACACACGATCCTGGGCCTCGATGACATCAACCTTGACTCCCAGCTTGCGATAGGCAGTGCCAAGCTCGAGACCTATGTAGCCGCCCCCCACCACAGCCAGAGAGGCCGGCAATGTTTTGGGTGAAAGCGCCTCGGTGGATGAGATGACCGACCCGCCAAACGGCATGAATGGCAGCGCCACAGGCTCAGAGCCTGTGGCCAGCAACAGGTGCTCGCAGCGGATGCGCTGTGGCGCACCCGCCTTGCCCTTGGCAACAGGATCGACATCCACGGTTTTGCCATCGATGATGTGTGCCCAGCCCTGCACCACTGTGACTTTGTTTTTCTTCAGCAGGGCGCCAACGCCGGTTGTGAGCTTTTTGACGATGGCGTCTTTCCAGGCCACGCTGCGCTCGAGATCGAGCGTGGGGCTGGATACCTGGATTCCCAGCGCCGAATGCTTGTCGTATCCCTGCAGGGCATGAAATTTCTCGGCCACGTGGATGAGGGCTTTGGAGGGGATGCAGCCGATGTTCAGGCAGGTGCCGCCAAGAGAGGCTCCCTCGACCAGCACCGTGGGGATACCCAACTGGCCGGCACGGATGGCCGCCACATAACCGCCAGGCCCGCCGCCAATGATCAGCAAAGTGGTATTGATGAGATTGGACATGCTTACTCCACAAACAGAAGCGCCGGGCACTCGAGATAGCGCCGGATGCACTGGATGAATTCGGCGGCATGCATACCGTCGACCACGCGATGATCAAAGGACGAAGACAGGTTCATCAGCTTGCGCGCCACGACTCTGCCTTCCTGAAACACTGGCCGTTCAATTACCCGATTGACGCCGACGATGGCGACTTCGGGGTGATTGATGACAGGTGTGGATACCACGCCGCCCAGTGGCCCCAGGCTGGTGATGGTAATGGTTGAACCGGTTAGTTCGTCGCGCGCGGCCTTGCCCTGGCGGGCGGCTTCGGCCAGGCGGGCAATTTCTGCCGCGCACGACCAGAGATCCAGGGTTTCGGCGTGATGCACCACAGGCACCATCAGGCCGGAGGGCGTTTGCGCGGCAACCCCCAGATGCACCCCGCCATACTGGGTGACAATCCCCGCTTCATCATCAAAGCATGCATTGATCTGCGGAAACTCGCGCAAGGCCAGCACCATGGCCCGGGCCAAAAACGGCAATAAGGTCAGCTTGCCGCGCTCGGTGCTGTAGCGGGTATTCAGCCGCGCACGCAGGGATTCGAGCTCGGTGACATCAATCTCTTCGACATAGGTGAAGTGCGGAATCCGGCGTTTGGACTCTTGCATCTTCTGGGCAATCTTGCGCCGCAGGCCAATGACCGGCACCTCGGTTTCCTGATTGCTGGACTGATATAAGGACCCGGATGTGCGATTGGAGGTGGCATTGCGGTCGCGTGCCAGCCAGGCGTCAAGATCACCCTGGGTAATGCGTCCGGCAGGGCCGGTGCCAGGCACGTACTGCAAGGTAATGCCCAGGTCCCAGGCACGCCGGCGCACTGCCGGGGATGCCAGGGGCCGCTGGCCCTCTGTGCGTGCCGGTGCATGCGAGGAAGCATGCGCCACCTGCGGCCGGGCTGATGCAGCAGGGGCATCTGCTGTTTGATGGGGCTGTGTCGGGCTGGCAGATGGCTGCACCTCGGGTTCAGGGCTTTTGGTTTCTTTGTGTGCAGGGGCAACAGGGGCGGCCGCCACAGCCTTGGAGGCATCAGCAGCGACTGGTGCGCGATTCCGGATGGTGTGCTCGTTGCCCTCGCCTTCTATTTCGAGGCGGATGAGTTCTGAGCCCACGGCCATGGTTTCACCCACTTGTCCACCCAGGGAAACCACCGTGCCATGTACAGGTGACGGCACCTGGACGGTGGCCTTGTCTGTCATGACATCGGCGAGGATCTGGTCTTCGACCACAGCCTCGCCCGGCTGCACATGCCATTCGACGAGTTCGACTTCAGCGATGCCTTCGCCGATATCCGGCATCTTGATGATATGAATACCCATTATGCCTCCCGGAACGCACGTTTGAATGCCTCGGCAACCCGTTTGGGGCCGGGGAAATATGCCCACTCATGAGAGTGCGGATACGGCGTATCCCATCCCGTGATGCGTTCGATCGGGGCTTCAAGATGATAAAAGCAGTGCTCTTGCACCAGTGCGCAGAGCTCGGCACCAAACCCGCTGGTGCGGGTGGCCTCGTGCAAGACCACGCAACGGCCGGTTTTGCGCACCGAGTTCAGGATGGCGTCGAGATCCAGCGGCCAGAGGCTGCGTAAATCAATGATGTCGGCATCAATGCCGGCGTCACGGGCCGCCACCTCGGCCACATAAACCATCGTGCCATAGGTAAGCACGGTGAGTTCGCGGCCCTCGCGATACAGCGCAGCCTTGTCCAGCGGCACGGTGTAATAGCCTTCGGGCACGTTGCCCAAAGGATGCTTGGACCACGGCACCACCGGTTGATCATGATGGCCATCAAACGGCCCGTTATAAAGCCGCTTGGGCTCGAGGAAGATCACCGGGTCATCGTTTTCGATGGAACTGATCAGCAGGCCTTTGGCGTCGTAGGGGTTGGAAGGCATCACCGTACGCAAGCCCGACACGTGGGTAAACAGCGCTTCGGGGCTTTGGCTGTGCGTTTGTCCGCCAAAAATGCCACCCCCGCAGGGCATGCGAATAGTAAGCGGTGAGGTGTAACCACCCGCTGACCGATATCGCAGCCGCGCCGCCTCAGAAAAGATCTGATCGGCAGCCGGATAAAAGTAATCTGCAAACTGGATTTCAACCACGGGGCGAAGCCCATAAGCCCCCATCCCCACGGCAGCGGCCACAATCCCGCTTTCGGAAATGGGTGCATCAAATACCCGCGATTGGCCATACTTGGCCTGCAGGCCTTCGGTGCATCGAAACACGCCGCCAAAATAGCCAACATCCTCGCCAAACACCACCACGTTATCATCGCGCTCAAGCATGATGTCCATGGCGGAGCGCAGGGCCTGAATCATGGTCATCGGACGCGTTTTCATTTTTTCCTGTGCCATCGTCAGACCCCCAGCTCTTGGCGCTGCCGGCGCAGATGCTCTGGCATGTCCTTGTATACATCTTCAAACATCGTGGCCACACTGGATGTGCGCCCTGTGGCTAGCGTGCCGTGGGATTCTGCCTTTTTCTGGGCAGCCACTACTTCGGCCTCGCATGCTTTTTGCGTATCCTGGTGCTCTTGCTCAGACCACATGGCTTGCGCAATCATGTATTGCTTCAGGCGCGTAATGGGGTCTCCCAGTGGATACCGTGACCAATCATCTGCCGGCCGGTATTTGGACGGATCATCCGAGGTGGAGTGCGGCCCAGCGCGGTAGCTGACCCACTCGATGAGGGTTGCGCCATGGTTGTTGCGGGCTCGATCAGCTGCCCAGCGAGATGCTGCGTACACGGCCAGGAAATCGTTGCCATCTACCCGCAGCGATGCGATGTTGGATCCGATGCCTCGTGCGGCCAGGGTGATGCCTTCGCCACCCGCCACCGACTGAAATGTGGAAATCGCCCACTGGTTGTTGATGACATTAAGGATCACCGGTGCCCGGTAGACATGGGCAAACAGCAAGGCCGCCTGGTAATCGGATTCGGCTGTGGCGCCATCACCAATCCAGCCGCAGGCAATACGGGTGTCGCCCTTGATGGCAGACGCCATGGCCCAGCCCACTGCCTGGGGCATCTGCGTGCCCAGATTGCCCGACAGCGTGAAGAACCCTTTTTCGGGCACCGAATACAGCACAGGCAATTGACGGCCCTTGAGCGGATCTTTGTCGTTTGAAAAGATCTGGCACATCATGTCGAACAAAGGGTAATCCTGGGCAATCAGGAGCCCCTGCTGGCGATACGAGGGAAAGTGCATGTCACCCGGCCTCAGGGCCAGCGACTGCCCGATGGCAATGGCCTCTTCACCCAGGCATTGCATGTAAAACGAGGTTTTTTTCTGACGCTGGGCAATCACCATCCGGGCATCAAAAATGCGTGTTTTGATCATCGCCTGCATGCCGCGACGCAAGGTATCCTGATCGGGCGGGTTTTCGGCCCAAGGGCCTTGCGCTTTGCCCTCATCATCCAGCACCCGGATCAAACCCAGTGCGAGGTCGCGGGTATCGTAGGCTAAGGTGTCGATGGGCGGTTTGCGGGCGGCGCCAGCCGGCTGCAGCCGCAGATATGAGAAGTCAGTGGCCTGACCGGGACGCCCCGAGGGTTCGGGGACATAGAACTTGAGTGGTATCTGTGTCATGGTGGCGAAAATCTTGTGGATTTTTCAAGAGCCCAAAAACGGGCTGTTGTCGTCTTTTGGACGGCTGCCGCATCATCGCCGATCCCGCCATACAGCGCAAGACCGCGAAAACCATTACGGGCGCCGTCCATGCCAATATCGACGTGACGACTCCAGAACACTGTACAACGATAGGCCATTGGCGCGCGAGCGCACGTTGACCCCGCCCAGCCAGTCTGTGCGCCAAATCTCCGCACCTGCTGCCTGCCAGCGCTGCAATACAGCGGACGCAGGATGATTGTGACGGTTCCAGCGTCCCACCTGCACAATCAGATGCCTGGCAGCAACCGTATCCACAAACAAGGCGGAGGACGAGGTTCTGGATCCGTGGTGGGCAGCCACCACCACATCCACCGGCGTCAGCCCACGCTGTACCAGTGCGGCTTCGGTGCGCGCTTCGATATCCCCTGTCAGCAACGCGCTGTGATGCCGCCCCCGCACCCGCAGCACACAGCTGCCCGCATTGGCCTGACCCCCCTTGCGCACCAGGCGCTCATCCAGTGGCCATAAAAATTCGAAACTCACGTCATCCACCTGCCAGCGTCCACCAAACAGACACGCGGTTGCGGCCATTGGCAGGACGGCAGGTGCGGCATCCAGGCGGCGCGCCTCGCCACTGAGCCATCGGGGCAAGTCAAAGGAACTGTATGTTTGCTGCACCGGCATGGCCGCCAACACACTGCGTGCGCCTCCTGCATGATCCAGATCTGCATGAGACAGCACCATGACATCCAGCTGCCGGATGCCCAGGGCGCGCAAGACCGGTACCACCGTGCGCTGGCCCTCGTCGGAATCACGTGCATGACGGGCCCCGGCATCAAATAAAAACGCATGCCGGGCGGTCCGGATGATCACGGCACTGCCCTGCCCAACGTCGAGTGCGTAGGCATCCCATTCACCTGGCACAGGCGTGGCGGGCTTCCAGATCATCATCGGCACCAGGCCCAGCCACGCCCAGGGGCGCAGCCGCCATAAGCTGGTGGCGAGCCGTCCCTGGCCGACCAATGAATGTGGCCACAGGGCAAAGGCCGCACCCCCACATGCCAGCACATACCCTCCGACAGGCCCGGCGGCCACTGGCCAGGACGGCAGCGCAGCCAGCCACTCGGTTGGGTGCATCATCAGACTCAGGATGCCGTGGGCAATCTGGGCAAGCCCGGTGACAAGTGGCGCCAGACCGGGCACCAGGGACACGGCAGCCAGTAAAAGAGACAAAGGCGTGACAAGGAGCTCGATCACCGGAATGGCATAAGCATTGGCCAGTGGCGATACCAGCGAGATTTCGTGAAAGACCCATGCCAGTACCGGTGCCAGGGCCAACGTGATTGCCCATTGCAGACGAGCGGCCAGACCAAGCCCGTGCAGAAACCGCTTGAGCCGGCCGGCGGAAACAGGCGCAGCGCCTGGACCCAGTGTGCCCTGCTTGGGGGCCAACCGCGCGCCTACTGCCAACAGTACAGCCACTGCGGCAAAAGACAGCCAGAACCCGCTGGCCAACAGTGCCCAAGGATCCAGGGCGCAGACAACAACGGCCGCAAGCGCCAGCACGCGGGCACCAGACAGGCGTAATTGCAATAACTGTGCCCCCGCCACCACCGCCAACATCATAAAGGTTCGCTGGGCAGGCACACCCCAGCCCGCCAGCAGACAGTACAACCAGGCAAACAGCAAGGCCGCACATGCAGCCGCACGGCGTGCCGGCCAGCGCTCGGCCAGAATCCGCCCGCGCCAGCGTCCTCGCCGCCAGACCCATTGGGTGAGCCACGCGGCTACGCCTGCCAGCATCGTGATGTGTGATCCGGATATAGACACGAGGTGCGATAAACCAGTGCGGTTGAACACTTGCCAATCGGCATCCTCCATGCCGTCCTGGTCGCCGATGGCCAATGCCCGCAGGACAGCACCGTAGCGCAGCCCTTGCAAAAATGGCGCCATGGCCTCGCGGATTTCATGGCGTGCCCTGTCGGCGATGATCCCAACACCTTGCCAGCCATCATCTCTTTGATATTCCGGTACTCCTCGCACCGTGCCCAGGGCCCGGATACCTTGTGCAAAAACATGTGCTTCATAGTCGAATGCTGCGATATTTTGCGCAGCATGAACCGGCCTAAGCACCAATGCCATGCGCCACACCTGCCCTGCCTGAATCACAGGAAACGGTGGCTCTGCAGGGGTGGGCGCGGCATAGGGGCTGCGCCAGCCTGCCGCAGACCAGCTCACCAGCACCCGCCGAGGGACCCCGGGAGGATGGGCCTGCAAGATATCGGCCTCAAAACGGATTTTGTCGGCTTGCAGCCTAGGTAGCCCATGAACACGCAAGATGACGCGCGATACCTTGTCGACATTGCCAGGCGCAAGGTGCTGATCAAGCCGCTGTTGCGCACGATGCACCGTCACTGCCGCCGATACACTGGCCACCAGAATCCACAGGCCCACACGCCACAGCCAACGGCTTGCGCAGCCACGCCTGCGTTGCATCCAACGCTTGCCCAGGGCCAACAAGCCTGCGCCCATGCCACCCATCAGCACAGGCAGCAGTACTCCCGGTAACGTCTGCAATTGATGGACAATCGCGATACCGGCCAGGCCGGCTGCTACTGTCAGCCGACCGATCATGATGGATGTCCTTTGGCAACAAGGTTTGCTACTGACAGCAAAGCCTTGCACAGGGGCTGCACACGCGTATTACGCTACTGCAGCTTGCCAGGACAAATCGAGATCAGCGTGCTGTTTGCAGCACAGCCGACAGACGCGGCAATACCCGAACTGCATTATCTGCGCATCTGGCTACAAGCTGGGAAGCGGGTTCCTCACGCAGCTGTGCCAGGCACTCGGCAATCTTCGCCACTTGGGCAGGCTCATTACGCGGCCGTATAGGCGCGCCTGCAATCCCAAGCCAGGCTGGCGGGATATCCGGCGCATCTGTTTCAAGCACCAGGGCATCACCCGGCAACCGAGCAGCCAGCCGACGGATTTGCAGTGCGCGGTCAAAGGTCATCGCGCCGCCAAACCCCAGCACGAACCCCTGCTGGATGAATTGCTGGGCCTGCTGGAAACTGCCATTGAACGCATGGGCAATCCCACCCACTGTTGGGCGCCTGCGCAAATGCTTGAGCAAAACATCTTGTGAGCGCCGCACATGCAGCAGCACGGGCAGATCGAACTGTACGGCCAGGTCCAGTTGCCGCTGATAAAAGTACTCCTGCCGGGATCGTCCAGATGGCGTGCTGATTTCCGGCACAAAGAAATCCAGGCCAATTTCGCCGATGGCCACCAGATGGGGATCATCGCGCCAGGCCTGCAGACAGTCTTTAAGGCTGTCCAGATCAGCCTCTGTGGCCCGTGCAACAAGCAGCGGATGGATCCCCAGGGCATAGGCCCCGCCAAGCAGTTGCCCTGCCAACTGGCGCACCACCTGGAAGTTGTTTGCGCCCACGGCCGGGATCACGATTGCGCGCACGCCGGCCTGCCGCGACCGGGCAATCACCGCATCACGGTCATCTTCAAACTCTGCGGCATCGAGGTGACAATGGGTGTCAATCAACATGGCAGGTTCGTCCGGAGGGTCAGCTTTCGGCGAGATTCCCCGATTGCATGTGCAATTGGCGATGAGCCAGTGCCGCCAGGGCGGGATCGTGCGTGACAATCACAAACGCGATCCCGAGATCCCGATTGATTTCACGCAGCAGGTCGAACATCTTGTCTGCGGTATGACGGTCGAGGTTGCCGGTGGGTTCGTCGGCCAGTACGCAGGCAGGCTGCGTAACCAGGGCACGCGCCAGCGCCACGCGCTGGCGCTCGCCACCCGACAACTGGCCTGGAAAATGGCTGGCACGGTCTGGCAGACCTACTTGCTGCAACAGGGCTTGCGCCTGCTGGCGAGCCTGGGGCCGACGCATGCCACGCACAATCAGCGGCATCGCCACATTATCCAGGGCGGAGAACTCGGGCAGCAAATGATGAAACTGATACACGAAGCCCAGCGCCCGATTGCGCAACTGGCTGCGGCGGCGTTCGTTCAGGCCGCTGGCAGCCTCGCCGGCAACCCAAAGTTTCCCGGTATCCGCCTGATCCAACAGCCCCAGTACGTGCAACAAGGTACTTTTGCCAGACCCGGAGGCACCAACGATCGCAACCATCTCGTGGGCCTGCACTGTCAAATTGACGTCTCGTAAAACCTCAACGCGGCTGGCACCCTCATCGTAGGTTTTTGCCAGGTTCTCTGCCCGTAAGACGATGCTGGGATCTCGGGTTGAATTAGTCATGACGCAGCACCTGGGCGGGTTGCAGGCGCGACGCACGCCAACTGGGGTATAGCGTTGCCAGCAGAGACAGCACCAATGAGGTCACGCCAATCCAGGTGATGTCGCCAATCTGGGGATTGGAAGGCAACTCGCTGATGAAATAAATTTGCTGTGGAATAAAGTGAATTCCCAGCATGCGCTCAATCCAGGGGACGATGACATCAATGTTGTAGGCAAGCAGTGTGCCCAGAATCACCCCCGCCCCCGTGCCGATTACGCCAATCAGTGCGCCTTGCACCAAAAATATCCGGGCGATCTCACCGGGTGTTGCACCTAGCGTGCGCAGTATGGCGATATCCGACTGCTTGTCCTTGACGGCCATCACCAGAGAAGACAGCAGATTGAAAGCGGCAACCGCCACAATCAGGGCCAGAATCAGGAACATCATGCGTTTCTCGGTTTTGACGGCAGCAAACCAGGTACGGTTGCTTTGCGTCCAGTCTGTGGCGCGCACACCCTGGGGCATGCGCTGCAACACCTGCAGAGCCACCTGGGGCGCCCGCTGCATATCGGCAATACGCAGACGCACACCGCTGACGCCACTGTCACGAAACACGCGGGCCGCATCCTGAACATTGACGAAAGCCAGTGTCGCATCGTATTCGTAGTAACCAGAGGAAAACACCCCGGAGACCGTGAACTGGCGCATGCGCGGCGCAAAGCCTGCCGGAGAAATCGACCCCTGCGGCGCGAGCATCAGCAGCGTATCGCCTACCGCCACCCCTAAAGATTGTGCAATCTGGCTGCCGACAATGACATGATATGAGCCAGGGCTCAGGGAATCCAGTGTGCCGGTTTGCATCTGTTGCGCCAGGTCAGACACCTGGGGCTCAACCGCCGGGTCAATACCCCGCACCTGTACGCCGCTAAGCGACTGCCCGCGCGCCACCATGGCCTGGGCAGCCACAAACGGGGCAGCTCCCCGCACTTCGGGATCGCCCTTGGCGGCCTGCGCCAACTCTTGCCAGTGCTCAAGCACCTGCTGATGATCAACACCCGAAAAATAGAGCTCGATATGCGGTAAAACGGACAGCATGCGATCCCGCACCTGCGTCTGGAAGCCGTTCATCACCGAGAGCACAATAATCAGTGCCGCGACCCCCAGTGCGATACCTGCCATCGAGCTGGCAGCAACAAACGACACAAAGCGGTCGCCCCGACGCCCTTTGCGTCCCGTGCGGGCCAAACCGGCATATCGGGCACCAATCCACCATTCATAGGCCATCTGAACTGCCTTCTGTTCTGTTTAACTCTACAATTCTGCCATGCATATTGTGATCCCCGGGGCCTGGCCCGAACCTGAAGTTGCTGGCGAGCTTGCCGGACATGTAGCCCAGCGCGCGCCCGTACTGGCTGCCTGGATGGCCCACAGCACCACAGCCATTACCCAAAGCCCTGCTGCAGACACCTGGTGCATGCCGCACGAACATTGGTTGCTGAAGGCTTGTAACTTCAACCCAGCTGAAGCAGAGCATATTAGCGCAGGTCTGGGGCCGCTGCGTGGCGCACCGGCAGACAAGGAACCCGTCTGGCTGGCTGAGCTTGTGCATATGGCACCCTCACGTGACGGTGCGGCACTGCTGCCCGCCCGAGTGCTCGATATCACGCCAGAACAATCCCACGCCCTGTGGGAAACCGCAAGGGATTACCTCCAGGAAAGCGGCCTTGAGCTCGAGGCCTTGACGACGGACACCTGGCGCGTGCGCTGGCCTCAAGCCGTTACGCTGCCGTGTGCCAGCCCTGCGCTTGTGGCCACCAGTGCCGTCAACGACTGGTGGCCTCAAGAAGCTGCTGCACGGCCATGGCGGCAATTGGCAAACACCTTGCAGATGGCTTGGTACGAGCACCCTGCCAATCAGGCCAGAGCGGCACTGGGGCAAGCGCCGGTCAACAGCCTCTGGTTGTACGGCGGCGCCGGCCAGTCGCAATTGGGCCGCACCCCACCCAACGATATCCAGACTGATTTCTCGCTATATGACCTGGCCATCTCGCAGCAGTGGGGCGAGTGGATTGAGGCGCTGGCGCGCCTGGATCAGCAGCTGTTCACACAACTGACCACGCAACCGGCCTCTCTGATCCTGAGCGGACGTAACCGTTATGTAGAACTCAGTGCACACACTGGCTGGTTTGCCCGCTGGCGCACACAAGACTGGAGGCGCTGGTGGTGCAGCCGCTGATTCGCCCGAGGCACAGCAACCGGCAACGCACCGAAGCCCTGACTCAACAAGGGGTGCACCCACTGCTTGCCCGTTTGTGGGGCGCGCGCGGCTTGGCCGCATTGGCCCCCACAGAGTGGGCCGGGCTGATTCCGCCGTCGCACCTGAGCCACGTGCAAGAGGCAGCTCAGCTGCTGGCAGACGCCATCAGCAGCCGCAAAAAACTGCTGATCGTGGCCGACTACGACTGCGACGGCGCAACCGCCTGTGCCGTGGCAGTGCGTGGTCTGCGGGCGATGGATGCAGATGTTGATTTTTTAGTGCCCAACCGGTTTGAAACTGGCTATGGGCTGTCGCCCGCAGTGGTGCAGCTTGCCTGCAAGCATGCAGCCGGCAAGCCCGATTTGCTGATTACTGTAGACAACGGCATTGCCAGTATCGAAGGGGTAGCCGCTGCACGACAAGCCGGCATGGAGGTGATCGTCACCGATCATCATCTGCCCGGAGACACGTTGCCTGAGGCCCTGGCAATCGTAAACCCCAACCAGCCTGGCTGCGGCTTTCCATCCAAGCACCTGGCCGGCGTGGGCGTGATCTTCTATGTGATGCTGGCCTTGCGCGCCGTACTACGCGAGCGCAACCTATTGCCCGCACAAGGCGGGCCGCGTCTGGATGCCTTAAGCGATCTGGTGGCTCTAGGAACCGTGGCTGATGTCGTGCGTCTGGATGCCAACAACCGGCTTCTAATCACGCAAGGCCTGAAGCGCATCCGCCAGGGCCGGATGCATGCCGGTGTGGCCGCCTTATTCGAGATTGCCGGACGCAATCCAGGAGAGGCATCCACAGCGGATCTCGGATTTGCGCTGGGCCCGCGGATCAATGCGGCAGGCCGAATGGCCGACATGAGCCTTGGCATTCATTGTCTGCTTGAGGACAACCCCCAGCGGGCACTTGAGCTTGCCCGAGCGCTGGACGAGGTGAACCGCCAGCGCCGCAGCCGTGAAACAGAAATGCGTGATCAAGCGCTGGCCCATCTGGACGCCCAACCCGGCACATTGTCAGCCAGCATTTGCGTCTGGCAGCCCGGCTGGCACCCAGGAGTCATTGGCCTGGTGGCATCCCGCCTGAAAGAAACCTACTGGCGCCCCGCCCTGGCGTTTGCGCCAGATGAATCCGACACACTGCGGGGTTCTGGCCGATCCATCCCCGAAGTTCATCTGCGCGATGCCCTGGATCTGGTCAGCAAACGCTTGCCGGGTGCGATTATCCAGTTTGGAGGCCATGCCATGGCCGCCGGTCTCACCCTGCATGCACCTGCCTTCAAGGATTTTTCTGTGCAGTTTGATGACGCGGTGCGCACGCTAAGCGGCCGTGAGTCATTTGAACCCTGTCTGGAAACAGACGGCTCGCTGGAGCCTGGCTTCGTCAGTACCGAAACAGCGCGTCTGCTGGCCGATCAGGTGTGGGGCGCAGGGTTTCCTCCCCCACTGTTCCAGGACCGATTTCGGGTGGTTCATCAGCGGCTGCTGAAAGAACAGCACCTGAAGGTCTATCTCGAGCGCGACGGGAAGCGAATCGATGGCATCTGGTTTAATCATGCGCAATTGCTGCCCGAAGAAGTCGAGATTGTCTACCGGCTGGAATCCAACACCTGGGGCGGCCAGACGACGGTTCAGTTGCTGATCGAATACGCTCAGGCGGCGTAAAAACCACACCTGTCCAGCAAACCGATGACAGCCGCTGCAGGCCTTGCGATCTCAAGCAGCGGCAGGTTTGCGCGAAGACAGCACAATCCCGCCAATAATCAGTGCAAACGCCAGCACGTGAAACAGCTGCGGTGATTCGCCCAACACCACCAAAGAAAGCAATGCGGCAATCAGAGGCGTCAGGTTATTGAAAAACCCCGCCAGGGTTGGCCCAACCCGTTGTACGCCTGCTCCCCAGCAGCGAAACGCAATCACGGCCGGGCCGACCGCAACAAACAGCACAGTCAGTGCCAACGGCCAGCCCCAACTGATCCGCCAATCGGTGATCTGCCACTCGATGGCTGCAAACACGCCCGACCACACTACGCCATACAGCACCTGCCCCAACAAAAACCCTGCCCAGTGTGCCCGCACAGGAGAGTCAGCCGGCACCCCCGCAAGCTGCCAGCTATAAAACGCCCAGATAATGGTAGCCAGAACCATGATCAGGTCTCCTGCCACAAAATGCAGCGCCAGCAGCTGCTGCCAGTCGCCATGCGAGAGCACAATGGCAACCCCTGCCAAAGACAGAATTGCACCCAGTATCTGGCCCACTTGAATCGGTACACCGTGAAACACGCGCCCCACAATCATCATCCATACCGGGATGCTGGCAGTGACCAGCGTGACATTTAACGGCGTGGAGGTATGCAGCGCCAGATATTGCAGCGAGTTATACAGGCCGATTCCCAATAGCCCCAATATGGCGTAGCGGCGCCACTGCTGCCAGATGGCACTGCCACGAGCCAAAACCCGATACCCCATGGGCAACAAAATCAGCAAGGCGAATGTCCAGCGCAGAAAATTGAGCGTCAATGGCGGGACAAGATCCACCACGGCCCGTCCCACCACTGCATTGCCGGCCCACAGGGTGGGAGGAACCAGAAGCAGTGCTATCGTGCCGGGGCTTAATCTGTCATTCATCTGTCAATCACCTGCATATATTTTGCTGAATTCTAACCCCCACTAAAATTGTTGACATAATATACGCGCAACCCTTATCATAAGGGCTTGTTTCATCAGCGGTTTTCAGTCATTGCCGGCATGCTGGCTGCCTTGGTGGATACCATTTATCCACTGCCTCTCTGGGGTTTCAGGCCCCTGTCCAGGTTCTGATCGTCTGCATATCTTTATTTTCGCGTCCATCGATGCGAAACCTGCTGCATGTGCAACGCTGATGCATTAATCAATTCACGGAGAATACATGGCCAAAGAAGAACTACTCGAAATGCACGGATCCGTCACCGAGGTGTTGCCCGATTCACGCTTCCGCGTCACGCTGGACAATGGGCACCCAGTTATCGCCTACACCGGCGGCAAAATGCGCAAGCACCATATCCGCATCCTTGCCGGCGACCAAGTCACCCTCGAGATGTCGCCCTACGACCTCACCAAAGGGCGCATTACGTTTCGCCATCTCAATCGTGCACCAGGCTCCGCCCCTGTGCAACGTCGTCGCCACTGATTTTCAGGTGCCCACCCGCTGGGCGACACCATTTGCCTTAGTGGCAATCCGGTACGGCCTGATCCAGATACACTTCAAAGGCGATGGTTTTCGCCTGCTCTTCGCCCAACTGCGTCAGGCTTTTGGCAGAAAATGCCTGCTGCAGGGTACCCCGGGCTGAGGTGGACAGATCTGCCCTCACCAATTGCGTCAGATAGGCTTTACGGTACGGGGCCAGCTGTGCCGAAAACTTGCGCCACTCTGGATATGTCAGCAATTGGCGCAGAAACCCCTCATCCTGTACGGCAGCATCGCACTGCCCGGTACGTAAGGCCAGCAAAGCATCTGTGGCCGAGGCATATACCTGCTCGATGGCACCCAGCCGTGCATTGAGCTCTCCTACATAGCGGCCGTCGGCACTCAGGCACACTGTGCGTCCGGCAAGCGATACCCAGTCATGAATATCAGTATCGGTTCGCATGATCGCCATCGGACTGACCGACCACGCGACCGTTTGTTTGAGCACCTGCGGCGAGACCTGACTGTCTTCGGGCAAAACCCCCACCCACGCATCCAGTTGTCCATCCTGCAATTGCGCCAGTGCCTGATCGGCTGCGATCGCCTGCATGGGAGCAGATCCCTCCCACTTGGCACCCGCCAGCACTTCGATACGCACAGGCGTACGAGGTTTAGCCCCCGGTACCGGCGCCTCGGGAACGTTTTCTATACCCAGGCGCCAACCATCATGGGCAGGCCCGGCAAGAGCCGAATTGGCAGCCAGAACCAGTGCCGGGCCCACGATAAGCACCCAAGTGGTACGTAACAGCAGGCTGAGCGCACGCAGCCCTTGAGCATTAGACATATTGATACCGCAACACACGGCGCTTGATGTTTTCAAGAATGACCTGATCAATCAGGGTGGCCAGAATTGCAATCGTAAGAATATTGGCCATCACGCCGATCATGTCGGCTGTCTCACCTGCGTATGCCAGAGAGCGGCCCAGCCCCTGACCAAAACCAATCAGCATTTCCGCTGAAATCAAGGCACGCCAAGCGTTACCAAACGCCAATTGGGCCCCGGTAATAAGGGCGGGCATCACAGCCGGCAGATAAACCCGGCGCACCATATCCCAGGGGCTGGCGCCCATCACCCGCGCGGCAGACACATGAGTCTGCAAAACACTTTCGGTGGCATTCATCACCGATAAGGCTGCCGGGAAAAATGCTGCCAGCGCAATCACTACAATAATGGGTACGTTGCCAAACCCCATCAAAATCAAAAACAGCGGTACCCAGGCAATGGATGGGATCGACTGCAAAATAATGATGGCAGACTTAAGCACCTCGCGGAAAAACAACAGCAACCCGCCCGCCAGGCCAAAGCCGATACCGAACAGCAGCGCGAAACCATAGCCAATACCCAAGCGCCCCATGCTGCCCGCCAAAATGGCACGAAACTCTGCCGTTTGAAGATCATGCCAGACGCGTTCAAGCACACTGGGCACTCCAGGCATCAGAAAATCTGGCAGTGTCCAGGCAGCACTTTGCCAGATCAACAAGATGGCAGCAATCGCCACGCCCATCGCCAGTTTGCGGCCTGCAGAAGAAACCTGTCTTTTTTTGCTCATACTCAAGAATTTATGGCCGGACAAACCCGGCCACTAAAAATAAGGAATGGGTGCGATTATCGCACCCATAGACATACGACACTAAGCCGGCGTCTTACAGCTTGCGATCATGCTGCCAGTTGAGATCGACAATCGCACTCACATCGTAAGGCTGTCCATCCTTGGTCTTGAGCGAACCACGCGCTTGCATGATATCTGCGACTTCCTGCATGCGGCTCAAATCCTTGGCTGTCAGGGCCGGGCTGAAGGTTTGCGTCTGGATGGCCTTGCTGATCACTTGTTCACGCGGGATCTCCCCGTTGTTCAGTGTCTTGAGGGTGGGTTCGGCGATAAAGTAGCCGGCAATCAGCTTGGCTGCTTCATCGGGCTTGTTTTGCAGCAGCTCGATGGCTTCACGCTGTGCATCCAGAGACTTCCAGACCAGGTCTTTTTTGTTCTTGAGCGTATCACCCGAAGTGATGGTGACCATGCAGGGGAATGGCCAGACTTCGCCAATCTCGTAGATCTGCTTGACCGGGGCGATCAGTTGCGCAATGCTGGCCTGAGGCTCGAACAAAAAGGCTGCATCTACCCGTTTACCCACCAGAGACTGTACAGCCACCTGTGGGCTGACACCCATGACGGATACATCGCCGGCTTGCAGGCCGGCGTTTTTCAGTACGACACCACGCAACACGGTATCCGCTGTGCTGCCCTCTTTTTGAGATGCCAGCGTGTGGCCTTTGAGGTCGGCTACCGTATTGATGCCTGCGTCGTCACGCACGACCAGCGCGTGATATCCACGCTGCGCCCCGGCAACCACTTTAAGATCGGCGCCACGAGACGACCAGGAGGCCGCATTGGTGAAACCCAGCACGCCGGTATCCAGTTGGCCACCGACAATGGCCTTGATCAGATCAGTACCAGACTTGAACTCAACCAGTTGCACATCCAGGCCGTGCTTGGCATAAAACTGACCCTCATAGGCGGTAATCGCCTGAGCATCATCCATGACACGGATATAGCCTACCTTGAAGGGCTCGGCGGCCAGCACCTGTGTTGCCAGTGTCAGGGCGGCAAGCGCTGGAATTAATACACGGCTGAATTTCATGCTGCAATTTCCTCAGTAACAGGGTGAGAAGGTGATTCTTCGGGATCGGTGGTCATTCCCAGCAGGGACAGAATTTCGCGCCGCATGGCAGCAAAACCGGACAAGTCATGTGTCTTGTCATGAGCAGAAAGGTGGAATTCCTTTAAAAGCCTGGACGGACGCGAGCTGAACACCAGAATGCGATCCGCCAGGAACAAAGCCTCATCCACATCATGCGTGACCAGCAATACAGTAGGCTTGGTTTCAAGGATCAGCGTACGCAAGGCATCTTGCAGGGTCATGCGCGTCAGCGCATCCAGCGCCCCAAAGGGCTCGTCCAGCAGCAGTACCTCGGGATGGCTGATAAATGCCCGGGCCAACGCGCAACGCTGGCGCATCCCCCCCGACACCTGGTGCGGGAAGTAGTGTTCGAAACCTTTGAGGCGAACCTTGTCCAACCAGACAAACGCCTGCTGACGCGCCTGGGATTTGGGTATTTTTTGCAGCTCAAGCGCCATGGCCACGTTTTGTGCCAGAGTCAGCCAGGGAAACAGCGCGTTTTCCTGAAACATCAGCATGCGACTGGGATCAGGGCGCTGGATAGGCACACCATCAGCAAGGACTTCTCCGGCACTGGGCTTCTCAAGGCCCGCGGCCAAATGCAGCAAGGTGGATTTGCCACATCCTGACGGCCCTACCAGTGCGACAAGCTCACCTGGCTGGATATTGCTGTCAAAGCGATCCACAACCCGCAGATCACCAAACTGTTTTTCTACTTGCTGAAAGGATAGATTCATAATGACATCGGGACGGTCAAGTTTGGCTGGACAAACCTGCGCCCTTTAATAGACAGGATGTCGCTACTTTAGCGGCCTGTCTACATAAACAACAACAACAAATTATTGATTTCAACATAACATCTGGTTATATAAGTTTCACTCGTACATGCTCCATGGACGCGCTACCATGGGCCTAGCATAATCAGGAGCCCGTCATGCCGCGCCCTTCAGAGTTCGATCCTCTTGCCCTGTTACTCGCGGGCCACAAGCAAACACGCCAGCAACTTGGCGTTTTAGGCAGTGCCAATGGCGCTCAAGTCATTACCTGGTTTGATCACACAGCATCACAGCAACGAGAAATCCTCGAATCGGGCGTGTTCCCTGCCCTGATCGAATCCATGGCCGGATCCGATGCTGTCTGCCTGAAAGGCATGACTCGCGGCTTGACTGAGCAAAGCCATGTACTGGCCCACCAATGGCCGGCTATACGACAAGCCCTACAGACGCCTGGTCAGAACAGTGAGGCCACTCAGCGCTGGATACAGGACTACCTGACATACCTGCAATGCGCCGATGAGGATCTACTGCCGATGGCCCAGCGCCTGCTGGACGACGCTGCCCTACAGGATATCGAGGCGCGATACACCCAGGCATTCGCGCAAAGTTAAGGGTTTTCTCTCCCTGCCGGGCAAAGTCAAAGTGCAGGTATCCTCTAAGCTGATTTAGTACGGCCGCAGCATCTGCGGCCGTTTCTCGTATCCTGAAGGAGTTCTCCATGCTGAGAAACTGGCTGGAACATCTCGAGGAAGGCCTGATTGCCTTTCTGCTGGCGGCAATGACGATCATTACCTTTGTTCAGGTCATCGCCCGCTACGTTTTCAATTACAGCTTTGTCTGGGCGCTCGAGCTCACCATGTATTGCTTTGGTGCACTCATTTTCCTGGGCATGGCCTACGGCGTGCGCGTGGGGGCCCACATCGGCGTGGATGCCTTCATCCGGATGTTGCCAGCGCGTGCCGCCAACCGCCTGGCCATACTCAGCACCTTGCTGTGCATGGCGTACGCCGCCATCGTCCTGTATGGCAGCTGGATCTATGTCAGCAAAATCCACATGATCGGCATCATGGCCCAGGATCTGCCTATCGCGCAGTGGATCCCACGCCTGGTGCTGCCCATCGGCTTTATCCTGCTGATCTACCGCTTTGGTGAGGTGCTCTGGCACCTGGTCAGAGGCGACCAGGCATCGCTGTTGGGCGACGAAGTCGCTGACGCCATGAAATACCGTAGTGACGAGCCCGAAGGGGATGCCAAATGACCACAATCATCCTCTTTATCCTGCTGTTTACCTTCATGTTCATGGGCATGCCCGTGGCCGTGGCCCTGGGGCTGTCCTCGCTGCTCACGATCCTGGGCTTTGGGCACGATTCCCTGGCCTCGCTCTCGCTCAAGCTCTACGAGACCTCCGAGCACTTCACCCTGATGGCCATCCCGTTCTTTATTCTCGCGGGCGCCTTCATGACTACCGGTGGGGTGGCCAAGCGCATGATCCGCTTTGCCATCGCCTCGGTGGGCCACCTGCACGGGGGCCTGGCCATTGCTTCGGTCATGGCCTGCGTGCTGTTTGCCGCAGTCTCGGGCTCGTCGCCAGCCACCGTGGTGGCAGTGGGCTCGATCGTGATTGCCGGGATGGTGCGTGCGGGCTACAGCCAGTCATTTGCCGCCGGAGTGATCTGTAACGCCGGTACCCTGGGTATCCTGATTCCGCCCTCTATCGTGCTGGTGGTCTACGGGGCAGTCACCGAAACTTCGGTGGGCGCCTTGTTCATGGCCGGCGTCGTGCCAGGCTTGTTGCTGGGCCTGGTGCTGATGGTGGCCATCTATGTGATTGCCCGTATGCGCGGCATGCCCCGCCAGCCACGCGCCAGCATGGCCGAGGTCGTCACCGCAGCGCGCGACTCCATCTGGGGGCT
>NZ_JBELOK010000008.1:144317-187444 GCF_040276085.1 Castellaniella sp. FW104-7C03 | reverse complement strand
CTTGGCTCAATGCGGCTGGAACGGTGTGATTAACCGTGTCTGATGAATGCCCATCCCCCGATTATGGGGTAGAGCCTGTCTGATGAATGCCCATCCCCCGATTATGGGGTAGAGCCCCCGATTATGGGGTAGAGCCTGCCCATCCCCCGATTATGGGGTAGAGCCCAGATTTGTTCTTATTTTGAGGATCTGGTGGGCGGTACAAGGTTCGAACTTGTGACCCCTGCCGTGTGAAGGCAGTGCTCTACCACTGAGCTAACCGCCCAATCGGGATGCTGCCAGAAGATGCGCAAGACACGCAAAGGCAGCCGACTGGAAAGACCGAAATTGTACACGAAACCTAAAAAAACCGCAGACAGTCGTTAAGCCGGCTCTCAGCCTGCCGAGGGGCTCTCGGTGCTGGCAGCGTCAGCAGTTTCATCCGCTTCCAACTCTCGCCACAGGCTGCGTCCGCCCGAAGCCTTGTCCAGACCGTCCAGATAGGCTTCGTGCGCCTGCTGATCAGCGTCTGACACGGTAATGACGGGAAGGCCCGAGGCGTCAAACCGGGTACCGGCAAACGAATCGCCCCCCTGGCCGCGGCGCCGGTTGCGATCCGAGGGATCCCCCAGCAGCGAGTTCTGGCCACGTGTCATGGCCAGCCACACCTCGCCCAGAAGCTCTGAATCCAGCAAGGCGCCGTGCAGGGTGCGATGCGCATTGGAAATACCAAACCGTTCGCACAGCGCATCCAGATTGTTGCGCTTGCCCGGAAACATCTCGCGCGCCACAGCCAGTGAGTCTGTGACCTTGCCGCATAAATCCGTAAACACGGGCAACCCGGCACGTTTAAGCTCGGCATTCAAGAACTTGACGTCAAATGCCGCGTTATGAATGATGACTTCGGCATCCTGCACAAACTCCACCAGTTGCCCCGCCACCTCTGGAAACCGGGGATGTGCAGACAAAAATTCGGTGGTCAGGCCATGAACATTTAACGCTTCGGGGTCGCTGTCCCGATCAGGGTTCAGGTACAGATGCAGGTGTTGCTTGCTGACGCGACGGTTGATGATCTCTATACAGGCAAGCTCTACCACGCGGTGGCCTTGCTCAGGCTCCAGGCCGGTGGTCTCGGTATCCAGGACAATTTGACGCATAGGTTTTACTTAAGGTGAGGGTGGGTGCATGGATTCGACGCCCTGGTTGGCCAGCGCGTCAGCGCGCTCGTTGCCGGGGTCGCCCGCATGGCCCTTTACCCAACGCCAGTGTAGTTCATGCTGGGCAGCCAGCTTGTCCAGGGCTTGCCAGAGATCAGCGTTTTTAACCGGTTTTTTGTCGGCGGTGTGCCAGTCGCGGCGCTTCCAGTTGGCCAGCCACTGCGTCATCCCTTTTTGCACATATACGGAATCCGTATGCACCGTGACTTCGCAGCGGCGCTTCAGGGCCTGCAACGCCTGAATCACCGCCATCAGTTCCATCCGGTTATTGGTGGTCAGGGGTTCTCCGCCGTGCAGGGTTTTTTCAAACTTGCCTTGGCGCAACAAGGCGCCCCAGCCGCCAGGGCCAGGGTTGCCCTTGCAGGCACCGTCCGTCCAGATTTCCACATGGGACAAACGCTCGTCGGTTGCGCCCGTATTGGTCTGTGCCGCCGCAGATTGCGGCGCGTCTGTTGTCAAACTCATGAAATCCTTATTTGGATGGCGGGCTGGCCTGGCCAGCCACTACCGTCCTGTATCTTCAACCTGATTAGCCACTGGGGCCACGACCTCGCGCCGAACGCGCCGCCGCCGGCCCTTACGCCAGGCGGGCCCCACCAGCCGGATGCCCGTCAGCCGCTTGACGGCTGCAATGGCGTACACCGCGCCGCCCGCCGGCCACCAGCGGTCTCCCGCGTGCTCCATGAACCGCCAGCGCTGCAGCCAGGTTTGGTTGGTGCACAAAGGCGAGTAGCAACCAAACCGGCCACGATCGAGCTCGAAGGATAACAGCTTGAACCAGTCTTTCAGGCGCGAGGGCGCCACCTGGGAAGGCACCGGGATAGGCAGTTGCAAGGCAAGGCCGGGAAGTGACTCTCGCAGGCCCCATAAACTGTAAGGGTTGAAACCTGTCATAACAACACGCCCTTCGGGCATCAAGACACGCTCGGCCTCACGCAGTGCCTGGTGCGGATCGTCGCACCATTCCAGAGTATGCGGCATGACGATAAGATCCACGCTTTGGCTATCGAAGGGCAGTTGCTCTGGCTGGCAGATCAGGCGCCCCGCCCGCGTGCCAAACGGGGCATCGGGGCTGTGCGCCCAGGCTTTGTAAGGAATCCGGTTGGCCCGCAACAGATCCCAGTGCGGCAGGCCAATTTGTATGGCATGATAGCCAAATGCGTTGCTGACCATCGCGTCTACCTGCTGTTGCTCCCAGGTGCGCACATACTGGCCTGCCGGCGTGTCCAGCCACTCAGCTAACTCGATTGGCATTGCGCGATGCGGTGCCACCCTAACTCCTTTGCCATGAATTCCCTTTCTGTGTCTACCGATGCGCCGGCCACGCTGACACCTGTCCCGGCACTCTCCGACAACTATATCTGGATGGTACAAAAAAACGGCCATGCCGTCGTGGTAGACCCCGGCGAAGCAGGGCCCGTTTTGCAGCAGCTGCCCAAGGGCTGCACGCTGGAAGCCATCCTGATCACGCATCATCACCACGATCACACCGGTGGGATGCAGGCATTACAACAGCTAACGGGCGCGCACGTCTATGGCCCGCGCCTCGAAAAAATCCCGGGCTGCGATACCTTGCTGGGTGAAGGCGATGAAATCACGCTGCCGGGCTGCGGCCTGCAGTTCAAAGTACTTGATATCCCCGGCCACACGGCCGGACACATCGCCTACACGGGGCAAATCAGCCCCGGCACCAACATCGTTTTTTGTGGCGATACACTATTTGCGGCAGGCTGCGGCCGGGTGTTTGAAGGCACCCCTGCACAAATGTTGCAATCCTTGAGTAAAATCGCAAGTTTGGCGCCAGACACATTGGTGTGCTGTGCTCATGAGTACACCGCACCCAATATCCGCTGGGCCTTACAAGTAGAGCCGGCCAACACCGCACTGCAAACGCGTGCCCAGGAAACCACGCAATTGCGCGCACAAGGCTTGCCTACTGTGCCGTCGCGTCTGGGCCTGGAGCTGCAAACCAACCCGTTTCTGCGCACCTGGCACCCTGATGTCCAGGCAGCTGCCAACCAGCACGCTGCCACCCGATTAACGACACCCGAAACAGTTTTCGCGTGTCTGCGCGAATGGAAGAACAACTTCAGATGATCCAGACATGAGAATCCTGCGCCTGATATTTCCGCTATTGCTACTGCTTGTGGCTGGCTGCGCCACCCAACCGGGTTCAAAAGATCGCCAGGCCTACGTGGCAGAGGACACCTCCCGCACAGTCGACCTCACTCACCCCCCACGCGACATGTGGGACCGCATCCGGCGTGGATTTGCCATCCCCAATCTGCACAGCGAACGCGTCGATTACTGGACAGACTACTACGCCGAGCACCCGCAGTCGGTGCTGCTCATGAGCCAGCGGGCAGGCAAATATCTGTATTACATCGTCGACGAGCTCAACCGTCGCGGCCTGCCCACCGAACTCGCCCTACTGCCGTTTGTTGAGTCTGCCTACAATCCCAACGCCTTGTCGCGCTCAAAGGCTTCAGGCCTGTGGCAATTTATCCCCAGCACCGGCCTGCACTACAACTTGCAGCAAGACTGGTGGCGCGACCAACGGCGCGATCCCGTCGCATCCACACAGGCAGCCCTGGATTACCTGAGCTACCTGTACGATTTTCAGGGCGACTGGTACCTTGCGCTAGCGTCGTACAACTGGGGTGAAGGCTCGGTTAAAAGGGCGCTGGATAAAACTGTCAGCCAGGGCAACGAGCCCATCTATACGCAGCTGGACATGCCCGATGAAACCCGCAACTATGTACCCAAGCTGCAGGCCATCAAAAACATCATCGCCCGCCCCGAGAAATACGGCATCTTGCTGCCCAAGGTTAGCAACGCCCCCTATTTCACCACCGTACACAAAAGCCGCGACATGGATATCGCCGTGGCGGCAGCCCTGGCCGAAATGCCGGTCGAAGACTTCCGTGCACTAAACCCATCCTATAACCGCCCGGTCATTTTGGCAGCACACAACCCTGCCCTGCATCTGCCGCTGGATAAAGTGGCTGTTTTTAACAACAACCTGAAAACCTACACCGGCAGCCTGTCCTCCTGGCAGGTCGTGCATCCAAAGCGGGGCCAGTCCCTGGCCAGCATCGCCAAGGCGCACAACATCACGCTGGATGCCCTGCGTCAGGCCAACAATCTGTCATCCAAGCAAACCCGGGCCAAGGTTGCCACTTTGCTGGTGCCAACACCTGTGGCGCCCAACAACGCAGGCGTTTTACTGGCCTCGTACACGCCAAACGGAGAAGCCACCGCCAGTGTGCAGCCAGCGGGCAATACCGTGCAGCAAGCCCGCACGGCCAAGCAAACCGCCAGCCTGCGGCCCAGCGCACCCAGTGTCCGCACGCATACCATCCGCAAGGGCGATACCCTGTACTCCCTGGCGCGGCGCTACAACACATCGGTTGACGCACTGCGTAAGCTCAATAATCTTAAAGGCTCTGCACTATCCACCGGACAACGCTTGCGCGTACCTGGCACGGACGTCCAGGGCTGATCTCACTCACAGGACCACACATCATGGGTTTTCTCAACGGCAAACGCATTCTGATCACCGGCGTACTGTCCAACCGTTCCATCGCTTATGGCATCGCCCACGCCTGCCGCGCCCAAGGCGCTGAACTCGCCCTCACCTATGTTGGTGAGCGCTTCGAGGATCGCGTACGGGGTTTCGCCAAAGATCTGGGCAGCGATATCGTCATCCCCTGTGATGTCGGCGACGACGCCCAGATCGAGGCCACGTTTGCCGCGTTGGGCCAGCACTGGGATGGCCTGGACGGCTTGGTGCACTCGATTGGATTTGCACCCCGTGACGCCCTGGAGGGCGATTTCCTGGATGGCATGACACGCGAAAACTTCCGCGTGGCGCACGATATCTCGGCCTATAGCTTCCCGGCATTGGCCAAGGCTGCGCTGCCCATGCTTAAAGGGCGCCAGGGCTCGGTGCTTACGCTAACCTACCTGGGCGCCGAAAAAGCCATCCCCAACTACAACATGATGGGGCTGGCCAAGGCCTCCCTCGAAGCTAGCGTGCGTTACCTGGCCAAATCCATGGGCAAACAGGGCCTGCGCGCCAACGGCATCTCGGCCGGCCCCATCAAAACCCTGGCGGCCAGCGGCATCCGCGATTTTTCCAACATGCTGAAATACGTCGAATCCCAGTCTCCGCTGGGCCGTAACGTCACCATCGAGGACGTCGGCAACGCGGCCGCCTTCTTGCTGTCTGACCTGGCATCAGGCATCACCGGTGAAATCCTGCACGTCGACTGCGGCTTCTCCAATACTGTCCCCGGGATGGGCTGATAATACGGGCGGGGCTGGCCGCGGGGCCAGCGCCTATCCTCTGCCCACCTCACATCAAGACATATGGCCACATCAGAAGAAGAAAGAAACCGGAGCAAGCTGCAAGGCTTTCTGGAAGACAAACTCAAGTGGCACGACTACACCCACCTCATCGTCTCCGACGACGACATGGATCCAGCCACGTGGTTCATCCACACCCTCGGCCTGGCCCGCACCAAACACCCCGAGCTTATCCTCACGGGCACACTGGACAGCCAGCTGGCCATGGATGTGATATCTGACGTGGTGGCCTATGCCCGCCAACACGGCGGGCTGGCCGACCAGGCCCTGCCAGGGCAGGCCGTGCGTATCCCGGTGCAACTGCGCGATGTCTCCACGCCGTTTGTCCTCAAGCAAAGGGTAGCCCAGGCCAGCAGCCGGTTTGGCGAGTCCATCCGCGTCTTTCAGGTGCTCTGGGCCGACGACAACGGACGCTTCCCCGACGACCCCGCCTACAACCAGCAGAAATCGCCTCAGCAAACGCTGTGGGATGCCGGCCGCTAAGGGCGTCTCAAAAGCGCCATCGCCAAGTCGCGGTTGCCAAAAAGCCAACGCAAACATCAAAGAAATCATCCACGCCTATCATCCCGCGCGGTGCGTTGGCGATAGATGCTCCAGGGGGCGTTGCCTAGTTGTTTTTGGTTAGCTTCGGTCATTTTTTTAGGCGCCGTTTGATTTTGGCTTCCAGCACTTGGAGGTCAGCCTCATCCTGCTGGTCGGCCGCAATGGCTTCCGCTCGTTTGCGGGCCTGATCAAATTGGAGGTACAGCTCGCCCGTGCGCACTTCCATCTGCTCATGACTGATCGTTCCGGCGTGCGAGAGCAACGGAAAACCATTGGACGTGATGATCTGACCCACATTCAGCTTCCAAAACGCCATGCGCGTCTCCTGCCTGCCCTTGGCTCGCAGTTCGGCGGTTTCCAGGAAGATCACCACCAGCCGGTTCAGCGTGTCAATCTCATCTTCGGTCAGGTAGTTCTTCGCCACCACGATATCCGCCTTGTGCACCTCATCACCCACCCAGGCAAGCAGGCCGAAATGTGAATCGGCCGGATTTGCCCGGGCGGTGATGAGTTCGGCGGCAGTCTTTTGCGTCACAGCAAAGATCAACAGGTTCTGCACCGTGGCAAAGAAAACCTGCGTGGCCTTATCCGTCTTGTCGTAGTCACTGGAGAGCGCAAAGAGGTCGCGCACCTTCTGGTAGAAGCGTTTCTCGGAAGCACGGATGTCCCGGATGCGCGCCAGCATCTCGTCGAAGTAATCCGGACGGCCGTCCGGGTTCTTCAGCCGCTCGTCGTCCATCACAAAGCCCTTGATCAGGTACTCCTTCAGTGCGGTAGAGGCCCATCGACGGAACTGCACGCCACGTGGCGAACGCACCCGGTAGCCAACGGCCAGGATGGCATCAAGGTTGTAAAGCAGAGTCTGGTATCGCTTGCCATCAGCAGCAGTTGTCAAGGATTCCTTGACAACTGAATCCGCGCCCAATTCCCCGTCCTCAAAGATATTCTTTAGGTGAAGGGAGATATTCTGTTTCGTGGCATCAAACAGCTCCGCCATCTCCAATTGAGTCAACCAGACCGTCTGCTCCTGCGCCCGCAGCTTGATCTGACTACGCCCGTCTTCTGTGG
Source organism: Castellaniella sp. FW104-7C03 (assembly GCF_040276085.1). Lineage (NCBI taxonomy): Bacteria > Pseudomonadati > Pseudomonadota > Betaproteobacteria > Burkholderiales > Alcaligenaceae > Castellaniella > Castellaniella sp. FW104-7C03. Next base: position 180,269 of record NZ_JBELOK010000008.1, on the reverse strand, counting down.
TGTAAAGAATCAGATCTTCCATGGCGTGGCGATAGATGGGAGGGTTTAGATCAAAAGGTAATGCGGGAGGTAGCTTGCTATGTATTATGCCCGTTAGGATGTACCACAACCACTTACGAGCTCGCCGATGTGAGGTTCAATGCTACGCTCATGTGCCCGGAGAGGCTTTGATGCGTGGGTTCCTGCACTATTCGTTGCTTTGGCAGCCAGGGCTTGCTGTCTAATCTCGCTTCTCGTCCTAGAGGAGATAATTACCTTCCCCATCCTCGGCATCCTGATTGACAAGCTCTTTTTCTAGCCCCGAACCCCCGGCATACTGTCAGTATGCAACCCGTCCTGTATTGATGTGCTCACCTACAACTCTGACACGGATACTTTGCCAAAACTTCTGACGGAGTTCTTGCCAGTGCACCTGTGCCTCTGCAAGTAAGTCACTACTGGGTAGCTTCATGGGCGCTCGGGAAATACTGTACCCTGCTTCTTTTAGGTGCCGCTCAACGTCACCATAGCTCAGACCGGTGGGCATCTGACTCATGATATACGCCCGTCCTATCGAGTCTAGGTGGACACTGCGTCGCGCAGTTTGTTCGTCGATTAGTATTTCAAAAGGGTCACGTGGAAATAAGCCTGTAATTCCGCCGACATGCTGCAGAGTCTCGCTAGCAATCTCGGGCGTAACCGTAAAATTTTCCGCCGCGACACCAGCCAGCTTGGCTAAATCATCCGCCATGCCTAACTGTAGACCAAATGCCCGTTGTGCGTATGGCCTAGAGAATGGTTCGATTCCAATAGGAAAGAGGCCGGGATGGTGGGACACCAATTTAGCGAGGTCAATGGTGTAGAGGACGGCTTTTTGCCCGACTGCAGGTATCCAGGCATCATGTGTAAACCTATGTGTGGCGAAGAACATGGCAACGTTGCGTGACCGAGTTAGATCAACAATGTCCGTTTTGTGGCCATAATGCTGCGCCATGGCATTCAAACTCATTTGAAGCCTGAGCCCGCTGATAGTCCAATACTTGGACATCTCAAGAGCCGCCGGATGGCGCTCAATCAAGGCCAGCAACTCAATCTGCTTAATTTTCCAAAAAATCAGATCACCATACTTGATGCTTTTACGAAACAAGCCTGCCTTGCATGTTCCATAATCAGTACTTTGACCTCGATAAAGCCTTGGGCAAAACTCTGGGCCCGGAACAAAAGCGTAGTGAGTATCTGAAACCTGAACCGGTGTAAATATCGTATCTCCGCCGGCAGTGACCGCCCCCATTTTGTTGAATTCGGCATCATCTTGGTTTGCGAACGGCGTGGCCATTGAAAGGTACATGACCATAGTTGGAAGATGGCAATGTGGCGGCAATTGGATAATACCGTTAGACCAGTCCATATTCTCGAAGGTCCTAGCCGTTCAAAGCATCGATTGTGGAGTCAGTGTAACCAGTCATTACTGTGTGGGCCAACAATCCCGCTTCACTGGCACGGTAATGACTTCTGATAAAGGCCGATACCCGTACATGGGGTGGAACCCCAAAACAAAACCCCTGCAAACACGCTGTTTGCAGGGATTTTAATCATTGGCGGACAAGGGGTCTGCCGTTTCATAGAATCACCGAGTATCAGCAGAAAACAATACATTATAAATATCAATTAGTTAATGACTTAGCGAGTATCAGACAGTATCATCCAATCTATGCAAACGTGTGGGGCCGGATGATGGGTTATATAACAGACAGAACGGCAAGGGCCATTAAGCCCGGAGACAAGCCTATACCGGGGGGCGTAACAGGTTTGTATTTGTTCCCCGGATCGGATCGCGGCAAAGGTAAGTGGATCATTCGGTATGTATCCCCAGTTACCGGCAAGCGTCGGGACATGGGTCTGGGTTCATTTCCCGATACTGGCGTAGCCCGCGCTATTGAAAAAGCCTTAGCAGCCCGCGAACAGATACAAGACGGGATCGACCCGATTCTAGCGCGTCAAACCCAACGCAAAATCCCAACCTTTGAACAGGCGGCAAGGGATCACTGGGCACTTCTGGCGCCGGGCTTCCGAAACGACAAGCACAAGGCTCAATGGATATCCAGTCTTGAACAACACATATTCCCGACTATCGGCGGTATTCGTGTGGATCACCTGCAGGTCGCACATTTCGGCGATGCACTGGCGCCGATCTGGCTGACCATACCTGAAACGGCAAAGAGGGTAAAAATGCGCTGCAGCGCCGTTATGGCCGCTTGCCGCGCCCGGAAGTTCATCGTCGTAAACCCGCTTGATGACGTGGGGGCGCTGCTGCCCCTATCCAATAAAAAAGAAGCGGCACAAATAAGACACCATCCGGCGATGCCATGGAAAGACATCCCGGTATTTGTTCGAGAACACCTGAACCGCCCGCCGGTATGGGGATCACGCGCGGCATTACTGTTTACCATCCTGACCGCCGCACGATCTGGTGAGGTTCGAGGGGCTACCTGGCAGGAATTTGATCTGAACGGCCAACTTTGGATTATTCCGGCAATACGCATGAAAGCAAAGCAGCCGCACCGTGTCCCGTTGTCCGATGACGCCCAGGCCTTGCTTCGTAATCTGCAAGGCGATGAAACGCCCGCCCCTGACGCTCTAGTTTTTCCTGCCCTGCGTGGGGGCGAACTATCCGATATGGCGCTGACCAGTCTGCTACGCAAAGCACAAGCAAGCAGCGACATACAGGGCCGGATCGCAACCGCCCACGGGTTTAGAGCAAGTTTCCGCAACTGGTGCGCTGATCATGGCGTAAGCACTGATCTGGCAGAACGTAGCTTGGCACACACCATAGGCAACAAGGTTCAAGCCGCCTACGAACGTACCGACCGCCTTACAGCCCGCACTAAGTTAATGCAGTCATGGGCCGATCACGTTATGGGGCGAACAACCGAAAACGTAATTCAGATAAGGAATGCAGGATGAGCGAATACTTTGGTAGAAAGTTCCCAGTAACACTTGCATGGAACCAAATACATAAATTAGTACGAAATGAAGCGACCGAGCAGGCCGAACGCTTACTGGCCGTCCTGAAGGGGGCGCTAGACAGCGATGGTGACCCCGCTGCCGCCTTTGATGCGTTCTTAGAATCTTCTTACAACGAGCCGTATATATACCCCGGCGCAGTCATGCAGATGATGTTGAGATTTGCGTCAGACACTGCATATCACCGCGTAACCGCCGAACTAACAAAAGTGAAATACGACAGAAGCGAGAAAGCCAGAAAGTCCGCCAATGTGGGACACGATAAGCCAAGGGGGAACCGCGAAAAGCGGAGAAAAATACAGGAAATTTGGGCTACTGGAAAATACAGTTCTAGAGATCTCTGTGCAGAGCAGGAGTGTGCTGGTATAGGAATGTCATTCTCCACAGCCAGAAAAGCATTAAGGAACATTCCCAAACCCAAGTTAGCCGCTGCGACGTAAAGGCTAGCCGCTGCGACGCACTAGTAATTTTAACGGCGTCCTACATAAGCAAACATAGCATCAAGCCGATTTAACGCGGTTTGCGCGGTATCAGGGCATCATCGGCCCGCCTTGATCCGCGCATAACTCGCGCAAGTAAGGAACTGATGCTATGGAAGCACTTGCTATTCACCTGCCACCCATTGGCTTCACGCCAATTCGCACGGTTTGCGCCGTCACCACCAAATCAAAGCCGACGATCTATCGCTGGATCAAAAACGGAACTTTCCCCGCTCCCGTTCGCCTTGGCCCAAATAGCGTAGGGTTTCGTGTCGAGGAAATCCGCGCCTGGCTTGCTAGCCCTAACTGCTGGAAACAGGAGGGCAAACAATGAAAAACGCCCCCACCACAAAGAGCAGTGAGAGCGCCAAAGACCAAGGCCATTTTACCCCGGTATCGACAGCCAGCGAAGCCCAAAGGCTGCGGATCATTGACGCTTTACGCACCGGCCCGAAAACATCCTATGACCTGCGCCGTATGGGCTGCTATCAGGCACCGGCCCGCATTATCGAACTGCGCCGCATGGGTTACGAAATCATAACGGAACGAATCACGCTGACCGACCGCGACGGGTTCCAGCATCACGGCTGCGCCTTATATTCACTGGCAAGCGAACCGGCAGAGGTGCAAGCATGAATGTCACGATTATTACTTCTGCCCAGCGCCTAACGAAACAGTGGCACATAGTTAACGGGCAGCCGAAAAAAGAACAAGCCGGGCACATGACCGATGGCATGGCAGAGCCCGTTACGATTGATTCCCCGGCGGAAATGGTCGAACTGCTGCAAGGCTTGCAAACAACCCAGGCCCTGACATTTGGCATACCTGCCGATGGGCAGCCGCACCCTATCGTTACTCAAAAAAAATTACCCGAGGCTGCACCGGGTAGCATAGCGCGCGATAACGAACATTTCCGATGGCCTGCCACTACTGGCTGGTTAATGCTGGACTATGACCCCGCCCCCGCTGGTGTCCCGCTAAACCGTAACGCCCTGCTGGCTGCACTATGCGAAGCCTGCCCCGCGATGGCCGCCGCCCCGATGGTTTGGGGGCCGTCTGGATCAAGTTATATCTTTAACAGTGAGACCGGCGAAGAAATAACCGGCCTGCGAGGGCAAAGGCTGTATGTCCTGGTAACGGATGCCCGCGATATACCCAGAGCGGGCAAGGCACTATTTGACCGGCTATGGCTGGCCGGGCATGGCCGCTATGACATAAGCCGAGCCGGTACGCTGCTAGAACGCGCGTTAATTGATGCCGCCGTATGGCAACCCTGCCGCCTGGACTTCGCCGCCGCCCCCGTGACCGTGCCACCGCTTGCGGCACAGCGCCCCGCCCCAGAGGCAATAAACGGCGATGCCTTGCCGCTAGACACCGCCCAGGCCATAGCCCCCCTGACACCCACAGAAGCTGCACGGCTGCAAGAAATAAAAGCCGTTGCCCGTGATGATGGCGCGCTGCTATTTGAACAGCACGACGCGCGCGAAGCATGGGTGGCTGAACGTGTGGCGGCCTTACCGGCAACCCTGAGCGAAAACGAACGCGAAGAAAAGGCCGAGCGCCTGCGGGCTGCTGTGACTGATTACCGCCTATGGGGTGACTTTGAACTGACGCACCGAAGGGGGCAACGTGTGACCGTGGGCGAACTGCTGGACGATCCCGACCGATGGCACGGGGAACGCTTCGCCGATCCGCTAGGGCTTGGCAAAGATCAGCGTATTGCATGGCTTAATCTGCGAAGCGGGGGGCGCCCTTACCTGTATTCACACGCCCACGGCGGACAGCGTTATAGCTTGTTGCGACCTGCCAGCGTTCTGAAACTGGCTCGCGGAGATTCACCGCGCGCGGTGGCAGCCGTGCTGGAGCGCCTGCGCTGTGATGGTGAGGTATTCGAGCGCGCCGGGCAACTGGTAAGACTGGCCGATGGTGTGCTGGTTCTGGTTGAGCTGCCATGGCTTAGAACCCACCTTGAGCAGTGCTTTCAATTCCAGACGTTTGACCGACGCGCCAACCCGCCAACATGGCAACCGACCGACTGCCCGCAAGACCTGGCCGCGCGTGTCATGGCTGCCCGTGGTGATTGGGGGCTGCCGAAAGTGGCGGGTATTGTGACGTTCCCAGTGATGCGCCCCGATGGTAGCGTGATTCAACGCCCCGGCTTTGATGCCCCTACCGAACTGCTATACCTGGACAATTTCCCGGAGCGACAGACACCGCGCCCCCTTGCTAGTGAGGCGCTACGGGAGGCTTTGGCCCGTATATGGGAACCCTTCGCTGAATTTCCTTTTGATGGAAACTTGAGCCGCGCTGTATTTCTGGCCGGGCTGTTGACAACGGTATGCCGGGCAACGCTGCCTACTGCGCCGGGCTGGTTGATCCGCGCCTATGCGCCGGGTACGGGTAAAACCCTGTTATCAGAATGTCTGATGCTGGTGGCGGGGGCGCCGATGGCCGCGCTGCCGCTACCCGAGAGCAACCCCGAAGAAATAGAAAAGCGCCTGTTTGCTTCGCTGCTGACTGGCCGAGCCGGGCTGGTAATGGACAACCTGACCGGCGTTATCGAAAGCGCGGCATTGTGCGCCATGCTGACCAGTGCCGAACCCGAAGGCCGTATTTTGGGTAAATCGGAAGTACGAAGCGTGCAGAACCGCGCCCTGATCGTGCTGAACGGAAACAACGTAAGCCCAGGCGGGGACTTATTTCGACGCGTACTGCCCGTGACGCTGGACGCCAACAGCGAAGCACCCGAAGCCCGCCGCTTCTCGTTTGACCCGCGCAAAATGATCCGTGGAAAGCTTCACGCCTACCGCGCCGACCTGCTGGCCGTGCTGATGTCATATCAGGCCGCTGGAGCGCCTGCTATCGGGGGCGGTGGCTTTGGCAGCTTCAACGAGTGGGAACGCCTTGTAAGGCAGTGCATTTGCTGGCTAGTGCATGAAGGGCTGGCACCCGCACCGATGGCTGACCTGCTGGAGGTGCTGAAACTGTCGAAAGCAGAAGACCCACACCACGCGCAACATATCGCTGTGTTAGAGGCATGGCACACCTGGTATGGATCGCGGGCAGTGCACGTCAAAGACCTAGCTGACCTGATGCGCGATAGCAACACCCATCGAAGCGAAGACGAAATGGCACTACGCGACGCGCTTTCTGATGTTGGCATTCCACCGCGTGGCCGTGGCGAGTTTGAGACCCGTTATTTCTCGGGCTGGCTGCGCCGTCATCGTGGCCGCGTAGTAGCCGGGCTGCGCCTGGATCAAGCAGAACGAAACATAAAACACGGCCATAGTTGGGTAGTACGCACTGTATAGATGGGGTTTCGGGGGTTTGGGGGGTATTTCCCAACCCTTCGCATGAAAACTGCCAATGACACATTTATAGAAGGGACGGAAATAAACCCCACATTCCCCCAATACCCCGTTAAGCACCTGAAATATGCTATCTGGAATCTGAAACATGGCCGATAAAGACACAAACGAAACCCCGCAAAGCCCCGAATGGGAAGTATTAGGGCCTGAACCTACCCACCCCCGGCGCCTTCGATTACCGCTATCTACCGCGCTCGACGTGCGCCGAGAATTGGCGCGCCTGTATCGAAGCATGAGGACAGGGCAGACACCGCCCGCAGACGGCACAAAATTAGCCTATGTATTGAACATACTCCGCCAAACCATCGAAACAAGCGACATCGAGCAGCGTATCAGCGCCTTAGAGGTTGCTCAGAAAGCGAATGATTAACATGAAAGCCTCAGTACGGAAACGGATCGCTGTACTGGAGGCCTTGCGACCAAGGCGGGAAAACCGCAGACCAAAGATTCGCTTTATTGAAGGAAACAGCTTGGCATTGGAAATTGCTGATGTCGTATTTCCAGTAGGCAGCGATGGGTGGCGCCCTGCCACTCCCGATGAACGTGATGCCTATCAGGTCGCATTAAACCAAGTGGTACAAAAACTATTGGACGCGTGATAATCATGCCAAAACGCATAGAGCTACGCCTGCAAGCACTTGAGCGCACCCAATGCGTAGCAAAGCCGCTGCACAACATTTTCATCATGCTAGACCCCTATGCTGCCGATGAGATCATTGCCTTCACCTGTGATAGTGGCCGCATAGACAGGCTTCCGGATGAAGACCTGGAGACTTTCGAGGCCCGTGCTGCACAGCATCGCGCCCCCTCTGTCGTAACGCTTTGGTGCGCTGTGTATCGTGACCAATAGACGCATGTTCCGCCTCTAGACCGACAACCGATCCAGATGCTATAAATTTTGAAGTGGTAAACTGAAAAATCCAGAATCACCAAGATACGAAGGGAAACATTTTGAGCGACAAACCAAAGAAACCCATTTACAAGCGCGTGTGGTTCTGGCTTGTTATGTTTTTTGTTTTGCCGGGCGTCATCAGTGGCCTAACATCAGACAAACCGTCGAAAATGACCGGTCAGACAGAAGCCGCAAAAATCGCCGCCGCTCCCGACACACCATCGACCGATACCGCCGAGACTACGAAGGCTAAAGAGGAAGAACGGCTAAAGAAACTAGCCGCCAAAACGAAAGAAGACACCGAGAAAGCGGCTGCCAAAGCTAGGCTTTACGCAATAAGCTTCGGCGAGATGGCTATAAAACAATCGCTTCGTGATCCTGACTCTTTGCAGTGGGAATGGAAAGCAGTAAACCTGGACAACGGCGCGCTGTGTTACTTATACCGGGCAAAAAACGGTTTTGGTGGCTATAACCGCGAAGGCACAGTCATAGTCGACGGGAAATCCTATACTTCTAACGCTCAATGGAACAAGTATTGCGGGAAAACCGGAAATTACGAGGAATACTAGTACGTTACTGTGTCTAAAGTAGTGGGAGAAACCCGCCTGTAAGGTGGGTTTTTTTTTGACATCTCAAATAAACAACAGTACTTGAGTCATGCGATCAAGTGGGGCCATGCGTGGGGTTACATATTCAAGCTGCATTTTTTTATTTAATAATCAGCAACTTAAAATAATTCTTGGCGGACAAGGGGGGATTCGAACCCCCGATACGCTATAAACGTATACACGCTTTCCAGGCGTGCGCCTTCAACCGCTCGGCCACCTGTCCTAATCCACACCACTTATTTATGGGCGAAGTCCGCTATTCTATCAGAATAATGATTACCTGTTAATCCGGGCATGGCGGCACACAAGCACCCTTTCAACACGCAGGCACCTGGGCAGAAAACTGGCTTAAAGGAATCGTCCGGGTATGTGCAGACACAGGTTGACGATACCCACCCGGCCCAAAGCGTTCGATCAGATCACCCTTGTAAGCTTTAAAAAACCGCTGAAAAAAGTCTTCGCCGACCGTGCCTGTGGCCGTCAGCTGATCTGTGTCGGTATCATGGCTGAGCATCACCGGCATCAGGGCATTGGGCGCGGGCCCTGCCACTTGCCTGGCCCCTTGGACAGGATCAAACACACTGCCATGGGCACAGCACACAATGCGCTTGGCTTGTTGGGCAATTTCACTTGACGACGAAGCATACCGCAACAAACTGATCCTTGGCGTGGGATAGGTGAGCTGATGCGTGCAAATGGCCACAAAGGCCACCAGACTCTGGTTGGGCCCTACACCTTGGGGGCTTTGGTACGCGCTGCCGTCAGGCGCAGTAAGCGAAACCTGCTGCGCTGCATACTGGCCCAGATTGATGAGATAACAAGGCACGCCCTGGTAAGGGTAGGCAAATACCATGGCCTCATCCGCCTGGACATCAGATGCTTTAAGGGGCTGGCCAGCAGCGTCCACCAACAACGTGGGGCCATACGTCTGCATAGACGCTGCCCATGCCGTCAGACTATGAGCGCATGCCACCCCTGCACACAACTTTGTAAATTGCCTGCGATCCATCTATCGCCTTATCAAGCCTTGAACATATCCCGGTAAAGACCACGCGCCCACTCAAGCGCCCCTTGTCCCTTTGCTTCGTCACGATCCAGATACACCTTGGTGTCGTCCGAGAATCCCGTGATCACATCTTTTTCGGGATCATAAACATAATGGGCATCCACCGAAATCGCCTGCATAGGATCAGCATTAACCACCGAATAACAGATGGTTTCGGGAGACTGCCAGGAGATCTCTTTACCCGCGGCCCGTGCGGCCAGCACTTTGGCCACATAATGGGCCTCGGTGTTGGAGGTGTTGGCGCTCTTGGAATACGGATGCGGGCGCGAGTCTCCCGAGACATACACGTGGGGATCGTCAACGTACTGATAGAACCGCGTGTCGATATTTGCCTCTTTTTGATTGGATTTGGTGCTGGGTGCCATCAGGCCCAGGTGCTCGATCAGTGTGGAGGCCCGTACATTGGGATAAATGGCGGCATCGTCAAAATCGTAGGTATCAAAATCAGTTTCAATCTTGCGTTTATAGGGGTCTACCCCCTTGACGGCCATCTGGGGCACGTACTCGATGATGTCTTTATAGAGCTCATCAAAAGCAGAATGAAAACCCTCAGCCTTGATGGTGATCTCGGGGTTGGCATCCAGGATGATCACTTTGCCCTTGAGCTTGTTTTTCTTGATCATGGCGGCAATCATGCAGGCGCGCTCGTAGGGGGCGGGCAGGCAGCGGTAATTGCCGCTGGGCACCGTCTGGATAAACGTGCCGCCTTCGAATTCACGCACCTTGCGATGGATGGTGATGTGCTCGGTAGGCGACACAAAGCCACCTGGATAGCGTAAGTGCAAGTCTGTTTGCACACCAACGTCATCAACCCCAATTTTTTCGTAGTCGTATGAAATCCCCGGCGCCAGCACCAGAAAATCGTAGCGGATATCGCCCTGGCTGGTGAGCAGCGTTTTGCTGTCGCGATCCAGCCCCGTCACCGTGGCATTGAAGTAGATGTAGTGGTTGTTGACTGCCGCATCCAAAAAACTATGGTTGGCCAGAAACTCTAGATTGATCAGGCCCGCATACCAGAGATTGCTGGAAAAGCACGACGAATACATATCACGCCGCTCTACCAGCACCACATCAAAATCAGGGTTTTCTTTCTTGGCATACTTGGCCACGGTAAGGCCAGAGGTGCCGCCACCCACCACCACCAGGCGCGGGCCCTTGGCCTTGGGAAGGTCCGCCATGCGCGAGGCCTGCACGGCCGGGGCAGCTGATGCCTGCCCCATCGCGACAGTCGCCGCACCCCCGGAGCCTGCTGCTAAAGCAGCACCGCTGAGTTTCAGAAAATTTCTGCGATCGAGTTGCTGAGTCATGATGATTCCCCCTGTAAATAAGTGCGATGACTCGCACAGAGATCAGGACTCACACATCCCCAATGCGCGAGTCACATGATCAGGCTACCTGTTGGCTGATTCATGGTTGGCTCACGGCTTGATGTACGCGTAGCCTTCCTGTTGCTGAAGCTCGGTAAGACGAACAACCCCCGAGGGTACAAACTCGGCTTCCATGACGAAATCATCCGGTGTCTGCTTTTTGCGGCTCATGGTGATCTCGCAGACTTCGAAATGCACCCCGCGCGCCGCCAAACCAGCAATCAGCGGCCCCACGGTTTTGGCATCCTTATAGTCTGTTTCCAAAAACTCGATCCCATCTGCATGGGCAATCGCAACAATCTGGGTATTGGGCGCGGTATCCAGCTGATTGCGCATATTGCGCAAAGCAGCAAGGGCTTGCGTCTCGGCATCGTTGATGTGATACACCACCTTGGGCGTGACGTCCTGCTTGGCACTTGCCACTTTGTCCTGTGCCATCGCACTGCCTGAAGTGCCACCCACAGCCAGACCCAATGTCAGTGCCAATACGGATAATGAGTGTTTCATGAAGGATCCTCCTTGGGGGTCGGTTGGTATTAGAGAACGCCGTGGTTACCCTCTAGGCCCCTGACCTTGGGCTCGTTGAGCTTCACTGCGCCAATCGTTTTGCGGTCTCGCAGATAGCGGGCCACCACATCCCAGACGGGCTCGCCGTCGCCCTTGGCCGCCACCGGCGCCCAGCCGGCAACCTTGTAAGTTTTATCAGCATCAATCGGCTTGCCATTGAGCATCATCTCGCTGATGCGCTTGCCAGCGTCGGCCTTGGGGTCGATGGTGTATTCGAGGCCACCCACGCGCACCATGTCGCCGCCTTGCTGATAGTAGGGGTCTGGATTGAAAAGATTATCAGCCACGTCTTCAAGGATAACCTTGACCTGCGAACCCGGCATTTCGGTAAGGGTAGTGTAGGGATACGTGATGGCGGTTTGATCCATCAGGTTTTCCATGGTGATGTGGGCGCCCGGCAACAGGCTGGTTCCCCAACGGAAACCTGGCGAAAAAGCGATTTCAGCGTCTTTCTCGGCCAGCAGCGCATCCAGGATGACCTGATCGAAGGTGCCATTGAAATTACCCCGGCGATACAGAAGTTCGTCGGTGACAGCCAGGCTTTCGGCCAGCTTGTCGGCAAACGGCGAGCGAATCTTGTCTACCAGCGCAGCCATCTCGGGATCGGCCTCCAGGAAGTTGGAGAACACTGGCATCAGGGTATAGGAAAAATCAGCTACCTTGCCGTTCTTGACATCAAAATCAAGCACGCCCAGAAACTTGGAATTGCTACCTGCATTGGTAACCAGTGTCTTACCGCTGGGGTTTTCAACCACCACCGGCTTGGGCACGCCATCGTGCGTGTGGCCACCCAAAATCGCATCCAGGCCCGTGACGCGCGAGGCCAGTTTGAGATCGACATCCATGCCGTTGTGCGACAGCAGCACCACTGCCTGGGCGCCTTTTTTGCGAACTTCATCCACGGTGGCTTGCAACTGGCTTTCCTGGATGCCAAATGTCCAATCGGGCACCATATAGCCAGGGTTGGCAATCGGGGTGTACGGGAAAGCCTGGCCAATCACGGCCACCTTCACACCGTTCATCTCGCGCATCGAGTAAGAGGGGAAAACCGGATCACCAAAATCCGAGGTTTGCACATTTTGGGCAATGAAATCGATCTTGCCTTTGAAATCATTGTCGATGATCTCTTGCACACGATCGGCACCCAGGGTGAACTCCCAGTGGCCGGTCATGATGTCCACGCCCAGGGCCAAAGAGGCATCCACCATATCCTGGCCTTTGGTCCACAACGCAGTGGCAGAACCCTGCCAGGTGTCACCGCCATCCAGCACCAGCGCCCCTGGGCGGCTGGCTTTCAGGCGCTTGATAAGCGTAGCCATGTGTGCAAAGCCGCCCACCTTGCCATATTGCTTGGCCCCGTCTTCGAAGTCGAGACAGGTAAACGCGTAGGCCTCAGCGGAATCCGGTGCGATCCCGTAATGTTCGAGGAAATACTGGCCCACCAGGTGCGGCGGGCGGTTAAAGGCACCAGCCAAACCAATATTGACACTGGGCTCGCGAAAATAAATGGGCCGCAACTGGGCATGACAATCGGTAAAGTGCAAGAAGTGCACGTTGCCAAAACGCGGAGAATCATAGAATTTCTCTGCCGCTTTCTCGGCTGCGCTGGCCTGACGGGAGAACACCATTCCGCTGGCGGCTGCCACGGACAATACCTGTAGAAATTCGCGACGATTGATCATAAAAAATACACTTAATCTTCAGAGGTGGGCTTCCCGGCATATTTGATGAGGTTAAGGACATCCTCTTCGAACATTTCTCCGGGGATAATTTCAGCAACCTTCCCATCGGGCTGGACCACGATAATCTTGGGAATGGTCTTGGTCTTGCCAAACACATCCCGCAAGGCGGGGGTTTCAAGTGCCACAGGAAACGTATAGCCATGCTTTTGCATGTATTCCCGGGCCGGGGCGGCCTGTTTGTCGATAGTGACAGTCAGGATGGCAAGCTTGGAGCCTTTGGCGCGTTCGTAGAGCTTTTGCACATAGGGATTTTGCCGGGCGCAAAAGGGACACCACGAAGCCCAGTATTCAACGACAACGGGCACACCACGAAAATGCCCGGGAGGCAGTTGGGTTCCGTCCAGCAGCTGCACTGCCGGGATGTCGACGATGTCTCCCACCGTCGCGCCAGCCGCAGAAACGGACTGCAGGGGCATCACTGCCAGAGATAACACTGACAGGACAGCCAAAATTATTTTTGGGTTTCGCATGTTTCTACCCAACCCGTGTGGTCGTTGAAACGCCTGGCCCGGATAAACAAGCCAGGCGACCAAACACAATGCTGCGGTTAGTCCTTGTTGACGGGTGAGTCGAGATCCAGCAGGAACGCCATGGCATCCTTGATCTGGGTTTCGGTGAGAATGCCCGCAGCACCAAACCGCGGCATCACAGAGCAGGCCGAGTACGCATGGGAGTTATAAATCTTGGCCCATGTGTATTTGACGACTGCCTCGGAATTGCCGCGGATTTTGCCGTAATGCAGCAACGACGGGCCAATCGTGCCAAAGGCAAGCTCGGCTTTCGTCATCTGGTGGCAGGCAAAACAATTGCCACCGTTAGGCTTGCCAGGTTTGTCCGTAAACTGCATACCCTTGCCGGACTGGGCCAGTTTCTCGCCGGCTTTCCAGTCACCCAGATACTTGCCATCGGCCGGCGGCTTCACCGAGGCCAGCGCCGCCGTGGTGATTTTCTTGATTTGCTCGTCTGTCAGAGGTGTTTTGGTCATCTCTGCCTTGGAGCACATGGCTTGCATTGGCGACTGATCCAGCCGATCCAGCTTGACGTCGTTCTTGGCGCTAAACGATGCCTCAAGCACCTTTTGGACGTCTTCAGGCGAGGTGCCCGTAACCTGGTCGGCCACTGCGCTGGCCGACACAAATGACAAACTGGCCATGAGCGCAAGAGGGACAAGAATGATTTTTTTCATGAAATCCTCCGCTTATCGTTTGAGGCCAGGGGCAGCCATTTCGCCACCATCTGCCTTGACGGCCAGGAAGGTAAGCAAGTCGACTGACGCTTGTGAGCCGTATTTCAGGACTGGCATCCGCTGTTGGCGGAAGCAATCGTTAAGGCGCCATTGCATGGTGCGCAAAGCCCCTTGAGACACGCGATAAGCAGGCCAACTGGTATATGCCGCCCGGGCTGGGCCGGTCTCGGTGAGATTGGGGAGGTCTTGCAGACGAATCCGCTGATTGTCTACCCCGTGACACGACGCGCAGGAGAAGTCATAGGGGCCACCGCGAAAGTAGAAAATCTGCTTGCCGCGCTCGTAGGCTGCTTTCTCTTTGGGATGGTCTTGGGGAACCTTGATGGCCGTACCCTTGGATTGGGCGACAACATAGCCAACCAATGCCTCAATTTCAGTTTCGTAGTCGGACCGACCCGAAAACGGCTTTTTGATGACTTCAGCGCGATCTCGGCCCTGAAGATTGACCATGCAATACACCAGCCTGGATTCAAGATCCATAACTTGATCTGCGTCCTTGAAATAACGCGGCATATGCGCATAGGCGTCTTTAACCACACCTGCGCCCATACCGAGATCACATTGTTCCAGGGATGCCTTTTTAGGCCCCTTGGCTTCTTTCCAGAGCTCCTCGCCATTCATGACAATCAGATCTGCCGGGTTGCCGCCCTCGCCCAACATCTCCCGATACTGTGCAATGCCGTCTGCGGCGCTGTCTGCGGCAATCGCCGAAACAGGGAGTGCAACGGTAAGGAATAACCCCATGACCGCTACACGGATTGGCTTCATTCTCATGTCTCCCGCCTCCGTGATGAATTTATTTATGCTTCAAAACCCAAGGTGCGCAGGGTTAACGGATTTTGACCGAGTCACTGCGTTCATCACCTTTGTTGTCTTTCCAGGACACCGTCACAGCATCACCTTTCTCGCCACCCTTGAAGCGGAAGGAGAGGAATGGGTCGCGCGACACTGCCGGACCCCATTGCGCGTTAAGCACAACCTTGTCGTTCCATTTGGCTTCGACGAGATCGATAAAGTGAGCTGGAATAACCTTGCCTTCGGAATCCTTGCGCTGGCCGGTTTCCATGATGTGGCTCATGAGAACCTTGACTTCGGTGTGGTCGTCGGTTTTGGTTGCGCGAATGCGCATTGGTCTGCCTGCCATGATGCTTTCCTTGATAAATTGAATCTGTAGGTATGGGTATGTTGCGTGCGAAGGCGATCAGCCGCCGCAGCCGCCCAGCGTGACCTTGATCTCTTTGTGCGCGGTGTAGAACTTGCCCTGGGACTTCACCAACGCGTACACATCCGAGGTACCACCCATCTTGATCCGCGTAGACACATACGGCAGCGTGCCTTCGGGGATATCAAAACTGGCGGTCAGCGTGTTGGGGTTTTTGGGCACCAGGATCGAGATCTGCGTGACTTCCGGCAGATCCGAGCTGATGACGATAGGCACTACGGCGCCGTTTTCAGCGATGTCCGGGGCCTCGAGATTGATTTTGTCGCTTTCAGAAGCAGTATCGCCGCCCAGGCCTGCAACCGCACCCTTGATATCGGTGGCTGTGAAAGCCTTTTCGTTCCATTGGGCCTGGGCAGCCAGGGCTTCTTCGGGCCGCAAAATGCCGGCGCTGACGGCCAGCCCCAGAATCGTACCGAGCTTGAGCACGGTCCTACGCTGTTGATTCATTAGAATTCCCCTATTGGTTAAGTAAAACGACCTTATTGTCGTGGTCAAGAATGGCACCCCGAATGGGTATCACTTGGACGTATTGGTGAGTATCCACTCGACCAGTTCGCGAGCCTCTGCGTCAGTAACATTGGGATGCGGGGGCATGGGGATTGCGCCCCATACGCCGGATCCACCCTTTTGTATTTTGGTGATCAGCTTGCCCACGGCCGCCTCATCACCGTTGTATTTATCGGCAACTGCCACAAACGAAGGCCCCAGAACCTTTTTGTCGCGAGCGTGACAGGCAACACAGCCGTTGTCGGAGAGCAGCGTACTGATGCGCTCGGGCGTAGGAGCAGCGGCATCAGCAGGCTGGCCCGCACCAGCCTTCGAGGCATCGGCCAAGGTGGTGCGTGCATGCGCGCGCGCCGCTTCGACGTTCTCTGCAAGCGTGCCCTTGAGGACCGGCTCGATAGAATCCACACCACGCACAGGCCCCACAATACGCATCTGCGCAGCCAGATCACCATGGGCATCCCGTGCCAGGTGCGGAAGCTCGGACGAAGGCTTTCCAGTGGTGTCGCAGTCTTTCATGCAGGCCGTGTTGTGCGTGTCTGGCTTGCCATCGACATTCCATAGCCCATCCCAGCGCTTCATACCATTGCGATTGGGCATTTTTTCCTGGACTTCTGCTATGTTTTTATTTGACAGGGTGAAATCGGAAGGAACGACTTCAGCCAGATTAAGCAGATACGCCAGTACTGCATAGACTTCGTCGGTTTTGAGCGATTTTGGATTGTCCCAGGGCATGGCCCGATGGATATAATCCCATAGGGTAGAAACCGTGGGCACTTTCATGAAGGTGGTGCGCGACGGTTGCCCGCCCTTTACCAACGACGCAACATGCCCTGTTTCGATGTCTTCAGGCGTGGTGCCGCCCACCAGCGGCGTAAACACGGTGTTTTTCTCGCCAAAAGAGCCATGACAGGTGGCACAAGTGGATTCCCAGATATCCAAACCCTGGTCGACTGTGCCGCTGCCCTCGGGCAGCCCTTTGAAATCAGGCCGGACATCAATATCCCAGGCCTGCAGTTCTGCCGCCGTTGCTGCACGGCCCAGATTGAAATCTGGATGTACGGATTCGGCGGCCATCAGCGGAGAGGAAAAGACCCCAGCCAGTGCACAGGCCCATGCCGCTTGCCTAGTCCATCTGAACATTGAAGACCTCCCCGGTTTCAGCGACTTTCCAAGATTGAATGGCGTTGTTGTGATAGATGGATCGGGAGCCACGAACCTCGCGCAACTGGTGATAACGCGGTTGCACAAAGCCCGTGCTGTCGGTGGCACGGCTTTGAAGGATGACAGGCGAACCGTCCCAGACCCAGTCGATGTTGAAACGAGTAAGGCATTTGTCGAGCACGGGGGTCTCAAGCCGGGCAGGTTTCCAGTTGCGTCCGCCGTCGAAGGACACATCCACCTGCTTGATCTTGCCGCGGCCAGACCAGGCCAGGCCGCTGACGTTATAGAACCCCTTGCCCATCATCACCTGCCCCCCAGAGGGCGAGGTAATGACGGATTTGCACTCTTGGATGGAGGTGTACTGGCGATGAATGCCGTCGGGCATCATATCGACGTAGTGCACGGCTTCGTCTTTGGTGGCCCAGGGCTTGTCGCCGACTTCGATGCGGCGCAGCCACTTGACCCACGACACCCCTTGCACACCTGGCACCACCAGGCGCAACGGATAGCCGTTTTCGGGGCGCAGCATTTCGCCGTTCATCCCCCAGGCAACCAGCACGTCATCCAGGGCGTTATCCATATTGATGGTGCGCGTCATGCTGGAGCCGTCGTTGCCTTCTGCCAGCACATAGCGTGCATTTTTGATGTCTGCACCACAGTCGTCGAGCAACACCTTGAGCGGCACGCCCGTGAATTCGCAACAGGACAGCATGCCATGGGTGTACTGGACAGTAGGCACTGCGCTGTTGCCCCACTCCATGCCCGTGTTGGCACCGCACTCGATGAAATGCATGCGCGACACCGCCGGCAAGCGCATCAGGTCGTCCATGGTGTACACCTTGGCTTCCTTGACCATGCCATTGATCATCAGGCGATGCTGTTCGGGATCAACATTGACCCAGCCCTGGTGATGCCGCTCGAAGTGCAGCCCCGACGGGGTGATGATGCCAAAAAAACCCTGGAGCGGCGCAAAGGCCACCGAGGCCTGATCGGTTTGTGTCAGGCCAGGCGACTGCCGGCGCTGCAAATTGGCCTCGTAGGGTGAGGGCTGACCATAGGGTTGGTAGGCCACCGGGTTACCCAGTTGGGTACTCCAGGGGCGTGGCTCGAGGATCATGGGATCCCCTTGGGCGGCGCTGGCAGCGTGGGCCAGCGCCGGCACGCTGGCAAAACCGGCGGCGGCAGCCATGAAACTGCGTTTGAGAAAACCTCGCCGAGCGTCATCCAGACCCTTGCGGCTGATTTCCGTAGCGAGATCGGAGGGCACGAAATTCTCAGGTGCCTTTTGCAGGCGGCCCAGCGGCACCGATCTTGTGTCCTGACGACGCGTCACGCTATTCTCCACTTAATGACGATATATCATTTGAGAATAAGCTAATAATTAAACGCAATAAATCAGGGAAATTACCCCAAATTCAGGCTTGACGTAAAGTAAATTTGCCTTTAAGCATTGATCTAAATCAAAAATCCAGATCATCCTGAATCACATCGATACCTGCTTGCGCGCAAGCGCGATCGAGGTCGCCGCCAGGCGCACCTGACACCCCAACCCCACCCACCACAGCACCAGCTGCCTGGATGGGCAAGCCACCCCCCAGTGCCAGCAACTGGCCAACAAAGCGAATACCCGAGGTCGGCTGCCCAGCATCAGTGGATTGAGCCAGGTCGACAGTATCCATGCGAAAGTTGGCTGCGGTATAAGCTTTGCGCGTGGCGGCTTCGGTGGTGTGTGCACCCGCATAGCGATCACGCATCAGGGCAATGGGCACACCGGTGCGATCGGTGACCGCAACGGTAACCTGATAACCACTATCGCGGCAGGATTTCATGGCCCCTTGCACCACCTGCATGGCGGCCTCAGGGGTGAGGGTTTGGCTGGTGTAGGTGAGGTCGTTGGCCAGCACAGGACTGCTGAGTAATACAACGGACGCAGCCAATACAGGAATACGGATATTCATCGTGATCTCCCCCAAGGAAACAGGACGTCTCTTGTGTGTTTATATAAACATATGACATGATCATGCATGAAATTAGCCAAAAATGGAATAACGGGCAAACCCCAGCCAGCACGCTGTAACACCTAAAGGCACGCAACATGACACGGTTTTTGTACATCGCTCTCCTGATCACAAGCAGCATCGGCTTTCTGGCAGCGGGCCCAGCCCGCGCGGCCAGCGAAACCATCTCCCTCACCCCCATCAAGGCCAGCGAGCATGTCTATTACTTCCAGGGCGTCAGCGGCATGGCCACACGGGCAAACAAAGCGTTCATGTCCAACGCCGGGTTTGTGATCACCCCGGATGGTGTGGTGGCATTTGATTCGCTGGGCACGCCGGCCCTGGGACAGGCCATGCTGGATGCTATCGCCAAGGTGACCGACCAACCAGTAAAACACGTCATCGTCAGCCACTATCATGCCGACCACTACTACGGCTTACAGGCCTTTAAAGCCGCGGGGGTCGAGATCTGGGCGCACGAAAGCGGGCAGGCCATCCTGGCCGACGAAGGTGAAACCCAAGAGCGCCTGGCACAGCGCCGCGCCGACCTCTCGCCCTGGGTAAACGAGCAAACTGTCCTCACTCCGGCAGATCGCTGGCTGGATTTCGCCCACGGCGACACCATCCAGTTTGAGATGGGCGACGTGAAATTTCAGCTGATCAACATGGCCGGTGCACACTCGTCGGGCGACATCATGCTGTACGTCGAGAACGACCGTGTGCTGTTTTCCGGTGATCTGTATTTCTCGGGACGGATTCCCTACGTGAGTGACGCAGACAGCAAAGCCTGGCTGAAAGCCATGGATCGCATGCTGGACTTGAACCCCGTGATGGTGATCCCCGGCCATGGCATGGCATCTACGGACACGGTCAAGGACATGCAACTTACCCGCAATTACCTGCTGTACTTGCGCAAAACCATGGGCGACGCGGTTGAAAACATGACCGACTTTGAAACCGCCTACAAAAACACCGACTGGAGCCGGTTCAAGGACTACCCAGCCTTTAACGAAGCCAACCGCCTCAATGCCTTTGGCCAGTACCTGGTGATGGAACGCGAAAGCCTGGGGCAATAAGCGCCTTGCTTAGTGCGGGGCGCTGGGGTGTTGCATATGGCCCACCATGCGCTCAACGTACCGGGCCAGCATGTCGATCTCCAGATTGACCAGGCTGCCCACCTCAAGTAGCCGCAAGGTGGTCATTTGCAAGGTGTGCGGGATCAGGTTGATCGAAACCTCCGCACCCTGCTCGTCATCGATCACCTGGTTCACCGTAAGGCTTACGCCGTTAACAGTTAGCGAGCCCTTGTAAGCCACATATTGCGACAAATGCGCCGGCACCAGCAGACGAAATTCAATCGATTCTCCGACGGGATCCAGCCGGGTAACCTTGCCCACGCCATCGACATGCCCGGATACCAGATGGCCGTCCAGGCTGTCGCCCAGGCGCAGGGCGTGCTCGAGATTGACTTCACCTTCAGCATCCAGGCCACACGTGCGCGCCAGGCTCTCGCGCGAGACATCCACCTCGAAAGCACCTTCATGCAGGGCAACCACTGTCATGCAGGCACCCTGTATTGCGATTGAATCGCCCAACCGGGCACGTTGCAAAGGCAGGTTGCCGGCTTCAACCACAAGACGGACACCGGCGGTTTCGGAGTCTCCTAGCGGGCGAACTTCAGTAATACGACCAAGCGCAGCAACAATACCTGTAAACATGATGTCTGATCCACGAGAGAATTGAGGTTGACCGGGGCTCAGGCCGGGCGATCTGTCAGGCCGCAGGCCAGGCGCAGTGCCT
This sequence comes from Castellaniella sp. FW104-7C03, assembly GCF_040276085.1. Classification (NCBI taxonomy): domain Bacteria; kingdom Pseudomonadati; phylum Pseudomonadota; class Betaproteobacteria; order Burkholderiales; family Alcaligenaceae; genus Castellaniella; species Castellaniella sp. FW104-7C03. The sequence goes on along the minus strand of NZ_JBELOK010000008.1, from coordinate 159,244 downwards.
GCCAGTGGCCGGGATGGCGCAATCTAAGGCGCAAATCGGCACCCATGGGTTGGGCATCGAGAAACTGAAACCGGTAGGCATGATCCAGAGACGTCAGTGGCTCTGGCAACGCGGCCAGGCTTTGGCCATCGCCCACCACGCTGGGCGCCATATACGCCACCCACTCGTCGACATGCCCACCGGCCACCAGCGCGCCCTGCAGCCGGGCGCCGGCTTCGACATGGACTTCATTGATTTCGTTATTACCAGCCCAGCGAAACAGGGCGGCAAGGTCTAGCCCGCCATTTGGGGCCGTGGGCAAGACGATCACCCGTACATTACGGCTGGCCAGGCGCGCCGCCTTGCCCGCGTCTGCGCGGGCAGTGAATACCCAAACGGGATCGCCGTTGAACAAACGGGCTTGCTCGGAGATGATGAACTGGGTGTCGAGCACCGCCCGCACAGGCTGGCGGGGCGTAGATACAGCCCGGACATCCAGCAGCGGATTGTCTGCCAGTACTGTGCCAATGCCGGTAAGCACCATGCCGGCGCGTGCACGCCAGCAATGGCCATCTGCGCGGGCCACATCACCGGTGATCCACTGAGATCGTCCATCGGCCAGTGCCGTACGGCCATCGAATGAGGCGGCGGATTTCAGCCACACCCAGGGTGTGCCCCGCGTCATGCGGGCACAAAACCCCGGATTTTGCGCCAGTACTTCTTCGGCCAACAGGCCTGTTTGTACGGCGACGCCCGCGGCCTGCAGGTGTGCAATCCCCTGTCCGGCCACCTGAGGATTGGGATCCTGCATCCCCACCACAACGCGCGAGATGCCAGCAGCCACCAGCGCATCCGCACAGGGCGGCGTACGCCCCTGATGGCTGCAGGGCTCGAGGGTGACATACGCGGTGGCACCGCGCACATCGATGTTTTGCTGTTGGGCCAGCCAAAGGGCTTGTGCCTCGGCGTGGCGTCCGCCTGCCTGCTGGGTGCTGCCTTCGACCAGCCAATGGCCGTCGCGCACCAGTACACACCCCACCCGAGGATTAGGATGGCTGACAAACAAGGCCTGCTCGGCGACCGTCAGTGCACGGCGCATCCAACGGTGATCTTCGGTGTACTGGCCGGACGAATCAGCTGGGGCCATGGTCGTGTCCCTTGAATTCATCGATCGTATGGACGAACTCACGGATGTCTTCGAAGCTGCGGTACACGGATGCAAACCGCACATAGGCCACTTGGTCGAGCTGCCGGAGCTCGGCCATGACAAGCTCGCCGATGTGGTCGGATGGGACCTCGCGCTTGCCGCTGGTGAGAAGTTTTTCTTGGATACGCACGACGGCTGCGTCCAGCGCCAGCGCACTGACAGGCCGCTTGCGCAACGCCAGCGCCATGCTGGCGTGCAATTTTGATGGGTCAAAGTCAGCCCGGGTGCCATTGCGCTTAACAACGGCCGGCATCATGAGATCGACGCGCTCGTAGGTGGTGAAACGCCGATCACAGGCAGTGCAGCGCCGCCGGCGACGAATGGTGTCGCCTTCTTCGGAGACTCGCGAATCTACCACCTGGGTGTCAGCGCAGCTGCAAAACGGGCACTTCATGGGCGTTTCGGGCGCCTTTCGGCGCCCGTCCTGTTTTAGCGGTACACAGGTAATCGGGTGGTGAGCTCGTGAACCCGCCCACGCACTCGAGCGATGTTCTCGGCATCCTGAGGATTGTCCAGCACATCGGCAATCAGGTTACCGGTAAGCTCGGCTTCGGCTTCTTTGAAACCACGAGTGGTCATGGCCGGGGTACCCAGGCGAATGCCACTAGTGACAAAAGGCTTTTCGGGGTCGTTGGGGATGGCGTTTTTATTGACCGTGATGTGTGCTTCGCCCAAGACTGCCTCGGCCAGCTTGCCGGTGATGCCCTTGGCACGGAGATCAACCAGCATGACATGGCTTTCAGTGCGCCCGGACACAATCCGCAGGCCACGCTTGACCAGCGTGTTTGCCAATACCTGTGCGTTGGTAGCCACCTGGGCGGCATAAGCCTTGAACTCGGGTTGCAGGGCTTCGCCAAAGGCGACTGCCTTGGCTGCAATCACGTGCATCAGCGGCCCGCCCTGGATACCCGGGAAGATTGCCGAATTGATGATTTTTTCGAACTCGGATTTCATCAGAATGACGCCACCCCGCGGCCCACGCAGCGATTTGTGGGTGGTGGTGGTGACAAAATCGGCATGTGGCACGGGATTGGGATACACCCCACCAGCCACCAGGCCGGCGTAGTGGGCGATATCCACCATGAACAGGGCACCATTATCGTGCGCGATGCGGGCCATGCGTTCGAAATCAATGCGCAAGGCGTAGGCAGAAGCGCCCCCAACAATCAGCTTGGGTTTGAGCGTGCGAGCGAGTTCTTCGAGCTTGTCGTAGTCCAGAACCTCGTTGGCATCCAGGCCATAGGAGTGGAAATCGTAAAGCTTTCCTGATGCGTTGACAGGCGACCCGTGGGTAAGGTGACCACCCTCTGCCAGGCTCATGCCCAGCACCGTATCACCGGGCTTGAGCACCGCCATGTAGACACCCTGATTGGCCTGCGAGCCTGAGTTGGGCTGCACGTTGGCGCATTCGGCGCCAAAGATCTCTTTCACCCGATCGATGGCCAGTTGCTCGACCACGTCGACAAATTCGCAACCGCCGTAGTACCGCTTGCCGGGGTAGCCTTCAGCGTACTTGTTGGTAAGCTGGGTGCCCTGTGCCTGCATGACTGCGGGGCTGGCGTAGTTTTCGGATGCGATGAGTTCGATGTGCTGTTCTTGGCGGACATTTTCTTGTTGAATGGCAGCCCAGATAGCGGGATCAGCCTGGTCAAGGGTGCGGGAGCGGACAAACATGAATGATCCTGGAGACGAGGAATAAAAGGGGCCTGCGCGCAAGCACGTGCAGGAAATCAAATCATTCTAGCGCGAAGCACGCCGCTTACAGCGCATGCAGGCGAGGATTGAGCGTGTAGGTTCCGGTGATCGATGCCTGATCCAGGATATGGCCCTGCATGGCGGCCAGGACTTCTGCACCGCCGAAGCGCCCGGAGATTGGGAGTTCGGCAATATCCAGGGCATAGACCGTAAACACATACCGGTGCACCAGCGCGTCGTTCCAGGGTGGGCACGGGCCGTCGTAGCCGAAGTAGTCGCCGTTCATGTCGCGATCGGCAGCAAACCACTGGGTATAGCCATTGAGCCCCTGCCGGGTGTTATCCAGGGCCAGGGGCCCCGCCTTGCCACGAGGTGTAATACCTGCGCCATAACTGCCTTCAGCCAGGGTGCGGACGTCTGGTGCAATATCCACCAGCACCCAGTGATAAAAATCGGTGCGCGGCAAATCGGCGGGGACCTCACGGCCTGGCTGATTGACATCATCGGGACGACTGGGCACGTCGGGGTCGACTGCCAGCACCACAAACGAGCCCACCCCTTCGGGCACGTCAGACCAGGCCAGATGCGGATTATTGTTACCCGCCAGAGCGATATGGGACTGCGGATCGATGCGCCCAAAAGCATTGCGTTCGGGCATGATCCCCTGATCGGGAAAGGAGTTACTGTGCAGTTTCATGGGCCCTCCGGAAAAAACAGCCTAGGTCAGGGTAACCCGGGCAAACTTGCGCTTGCCAACCTGCATGACATACGTACCGGCTGGAAGCTGCAAGGATTTGTCTTCGATTCGATCGCCATCGATGCGCACGCCACCTTGCTGGATGTTGCGCTGGGCTTCGGAGGCAGACGCTGCCAACCCGGACTCGCGCAGCACTTTAAGAATACCCATAGGCGCAGCGCCCACCGTGATTTCTTGCAGGTTCTCGGGGATGGCGCCATCCCGAAACTGGGCATTGAAGTTCTGGAGCGACTGGGCGCCCTTGCCTGTGCCGTGGAAGCGATCAACGATTTCTTGCGCCAGCATAACCTTGGCGTCCCGCGGATTGCGTCCCGCCGTGATTTCTGCCTGCAGGACGGCGATGTCTTCGAGGGACCGAAACGACAGGAGCTCAAAATAGCGCCACATCAGGGTGTCCGAGATAGACATCAACTTGCCAAACATAGAGTCTGGCGCCTCGGAGATGCCAATGTAATTGCCCTTGGACTTGGACATTTTCTCGACGCCGTCAGTGCCTTCGAGCAGCGGCATCGTGAGGATGCATTGGGGCTCCTGGCCATATTCTTTTTGCAGCTCGCGTCCAACCAGAAGATTGAACTTTTGGTCGGTGCCGCCGAGTTCGAGGTCGGCCTTCAGCGCAACCGAATCGTATCCCTGCAACAAAGGGTAGAGGAATTCGTGCACAGAGATAGGCACACCGCCCTTGAAGCGACGCGTGAAATCGTCGCGCTCCATCATGCGGGCCACCGTATAACGCGAAGCCAGCTGGATCAGGCCACGAGAGCCCAATGCATCACACCACTCGGAGTTATAGCGGATCTCGGTACGGGCAGGATCCAGTACCAGGCTGGCCTGGGCATAATACGTTTTGGCGTTTTCCTGAATTTGCTCTGGGGTAAGCGGCGGCCGGGTGGCATTGCGCCCACTGGGATCACCAATTTGCGCGGTGAAATCACCGATCAAAAAAATGACGGTATGACCGAGATCTTGTAACTGGCGCATTTTATTGAGCACCACCGTATGGCCCAGATGGATATCTGGCGCGGTGGGATCAAGCCCAAGTTTGATGCGCAAAGGTGTGCCGGTTGCGTGACTGCGCGCAAGCTTGGTGGCAAATTCGGAGGCAACGAGAAGCTCGTCGCAGCCGCGCTGAGCCACACGCAGATCGTGCGTAATCTGGGGGTCTTCAGGGGCGCTGGGGGACGACATGATACTGGCTTTATCAGAAAAATTAAAAAAATGCTCGAAAAATCGGGATTAATGCGCTAGCATAACGTGCCGTCGCAGCTTCTGTACAACACAACAAGACCCGAACCCTCAAGAGCGCCCATATTAGCAGAGCTGCTTGCCGGGGTTACCTGTCAGCAAGGCCCGCAGCAATACCTTTTTTTGCGCGACCGCCTGCAGCAGGATAACGGTGCCTCGCACACAGACCCTCCAAATTCTCTTTTGCCCATGATGCCTGACGCCCACCAGACACACCGTCACCGCCATATCACCCGTAGTTTGCTGTTTGCCGCGGGTGGCCTTTTCCTCACCGCTGCCGCACTGGCAGTCGTCAAGCCCTCCGCTCCCCCAGAACCTGTGTTCCAGGCCCGGCAAACGCTGGATCTCCCTCCCATGGGAGCCCTGGATGAACACGATGCCGCCCCCTATGTGGCATCCACACGCATCCGCCGCGGAGACACTGTCTCCGACCTGCTTAATCGCCTGGGTGTCCACGAAGACGGCCTGCTGGCGTTTCTTACGCACGACAAAAACGCACGATCCATCTACAAGCTGTACCCCGGCCGTACGGTGCAGGCAGCACTCAACGACGCAGGCGATATGGTGTGGTTGCGCTATGCACACACCCCAGGCTCCAGCGTCAAATCAGGGGTTCAGTCGGCCTGGCTCGAAATCAGCCCCGACAAGCAGGGAGACTTCACCGCCCAAGAGCGCACCACTGCCGCCGTACAGGAAACCCGGGTCGCCGAGGGTGAGATCAGTAGTTCTTTGTTTGGCGCTGCCGACGACGCCGGGCTGCCGGATGCCGTTACCCTGCAGATGGTTGATATTCTCGGCAGCCGCATCGACTTCCTTAAAGACCTCCGCAAGGGAGACCGCTTCCGTGTGGTGTACGACACCTACATGCACGATGGCGAAGAAGTCGGCTCCGGGCAAATCCGCGCACTCGAGTTCATCAACAAAGGCAAAACATATAGTGCCGTCTGGTTTAAAAACGGCCAAGGCCAGGCAAGCTACTACGATTTTTCGGGTGCCAGCCTAAAGGGTGCATTTTTACGCACCGCCATCAAATTTACCCGGATCAGCTCCCGGTTCGGGATGCGCATGCATCCCGTCCACAAGCATTGGGCAGGCCACAAAGGGGTGGATTACGCCGCAGCTTCCGGCACACCCATCCACGCCACAGCCGATGGCACGGTAGCCTTTATCGGCAAGCAAAACGGATATGGCAATGTCATCATCCTAAAAAACTTTGGCCCGTATTCCACGCTGTACGCACACCAAAGCCGCTTTGCCAAAGGCATCAAAAAAGGCGACCATATCCAGCAAGGGCAACTGATCGGCTACGTAGGCCAAACAGGCTGGGCCACCGGGCCTCACCTGCACTACGAATTCCGCATCAATAACCGGCCGGTCGATCCTCTGGCAGTTGATCTCCCTGTCGCCCGCCCCCTCGAAGCCGCCGATAAGAAATCGTTCCAGACACTGGTCGCCCGTTATCAGCCCCAGATGCAAATGCTGGCCAAGCTGCAAGACAGCCGCATCCAGGTGGCCTCCCGCTAGTTATTCCAGGGCTGGTTATTTTTGGAGCCAGCCCGCACCAGGGCCGGCCTGCCAGGCCCTTCAAGGGTATTCAACATGATCCAGCCGATGGATGGCTACTATATCGGCCTGATGTCAGGTACCAGCACCGACGGCATCGACGGTGTACTGGCACAGATCTCCTCCTCGCCCGATCCCGCACAAAATTCCGTTACCGGCATGCAGATACTGGCCAGCGCCAGCCTGCCTTTGCCGGAGACTCTGCGCGACAACCTTCTGGCCCTGAACACTACCGGCCACGATGAGCTGGCCCGGGCCGCCCAGGCAGCCAACACGCTGGCAGACTGCTACGCCAGCATCGTTGTCACCTTGCTGCAGGATACAGGCTTGCCGGCCGCTGCCATCCATGCCATTGGTGCACACGGGCAAACAGTTCGGCACGCGCCAGAATCCGGCTACACCGTTCAGATCAATGCGCCTGCACGCCTGGTAGAGCGAACCGGCATTGCAGTGGTGGCAGATTTTCGCAGCCGCGACGTGGCGGCGGGTGGCCAAGGCGCCCCTTTGGTGCCGGCTTTTCATGCAGCGCAGTTTGGCAATAAACCAGGCCGGGTGATCCTGAATCTTGGCGGTATCGCCAACCTTACTGTGCTGAGTGCGCCAGTGCGCGGCTTTGATACCGGCCCGGCCAATATGCTGATGGACGCATGGGCCCAGCAGCACCTGGGCGTTTTGTTTGACAAGGACGGCGCCTGGGCCGCCAGCGGCCAATGCAACCCACAGCTGCTGACATCGTTGATGGCAGAACCCTGGCTTGATCTGCCACCTCCCAAATCAACTGGCCGTGATCTTTTCAATCTAGCCTGGCTGCGCACTCACCTGCAGGCATCACCGCAGGCAATCACCGACAAAGACGTACAGGCTACGTTGTTGCAGTTTTCGGTAGAAACAATCAGGCAGGCCATCGAGCAATACGCGCCAGACACCCAAGAGGTGCTGGTTTGCGGCGGTGGTGCGCTAAACACACATCTGATGCACACGTTGGCACAAGCCCTGCCCTGCTCGCTGGAAACCACCCAGGCGCTCGGCGTGCCGGTGCAATCGGTTGAAGCCCTGGCATTTGCCTGGCTGGCCCACGCACACCTATGCGGTTACGCTGCGTGTCTGCCGGCAGTTACCGGTGCGCCCAAGGCCACCATTGCCGGATGTCTGTACCCCGTTTAATCAGGGGGCAAACGAAGAACCGCAACCACAGGTGGTGTTGGCATTGGGGTTGCGAATCACAAATTGCGAGCCTTCGAGATCGTCTTTGTAATCGATCTCGGATCCCACCAGGTATTGAAAGCTCATGGCATCAACCAGCAACTGAACGCCATCGCGCTCGATGGTGGTGTCGTCTTCGGCGATGTCTTCGTCAAAGGTGAACCCGTACTGAAACCCGGAACAGCCACCCCCCTGCACAAACACGCGCAACTTGAGGGCGGTATTGTTTTCTTCGGACATGAGCTCGCGTACTTTTGCCACCGCGGCATCTGTAAAAACCAATGGGCTGGGCGGGACATCGAGATTGACGTGATCTGCGGACATCATGGCTGGGACTCCTGCACGGGATTGCCCGTGCGATTTAAAGCAACATCTTGGGTAGCACGCACGGTGTCACCTTCGAGGATTTCGAGGCGCACAGAGCGTATCTGCACCTGGCTGGGCATCTGCAGAACCCCGGTACTGCGCTGAAACTGATCAAACACCAGGCTCAAGGCATCGGCGGGCTCTGCAGGCGTGGCGTCACCGCCCTCTGCCTGCGCGGGATTAAGATCTATTTTAACGATTTTACCCTGTTGCACGGCCTGGGCCACAAAGCGCATGCGGCCTTTGAAGGACTCGGCCCCGGCTTCTGCATTGCGCGTGAGCAACACCCGATAGCGCAGAAACTCGCCATCAGGCTGAATATCCAGGGCACGAATCGTCAGTGTACCCGCAGGGCCGGGTGGGATGAGTTGTTCGTAAAAAGAGAGCTGGTCTCGTACCTGAGACAGCTGCGTTTGCAGATTGGTCAGGGAATCCTGCAAGGCACGCTGGGTACCTGCCTGCACATCCGCCTGGTTATGCGCCGTAGCCAAATCGGCACGCGCCTGGTTAAGATCAGCCTGCTGAGTGGCCAACTGGGTTTGCATCGCTTGCATGTGGTCTTGGTCATCTGCATGCATACCCAGATGCATGGCCGCAGCGCCTGCCAAAAACGCAAGCAGCATGGCCAAGCCAAGTTTCAGCATCCTCAGAAACCAGTGCCGCATCCCGTGCCTTTGAGAAGGATAAGGTGTCATGACAGGCCTCTAGGGCAGAACCGCCACCTGTTGCAGCCCGGTGGTTTCTGGGAAATTGAACATGAGGTTCATGTTTTGCACGGCCTGGCCTGCAGCCCCCTTGACCAGATTATCCTGCACCACCAGCACCACCAGGGTGTCGCCACCTGCAGGCCGATGCACGGCAATGCGCAGCATATTGGAGGCCCGCACCGAGCGCGTCTGAGGCAGGCTGCCGGCTGGCATGACGTCAACAAAAGGCTCGTTGGCGTAGCGCTCTTGGTACAGCGCCTGAAAATCCGTCTCGAGGGCGTCGGGCAAAATGCGCAGATACAGGGTAGAGAACATCCCGCGGATCATTGGCACCAGATGCGGCACAAAGGTTAGCCCAACCGGCTGGCCCGCAATACGGGTAAGGCACTCGGAGATCTCGGGATGGTGCCGGTGCCCGGCAACGCCATAGGCGGCAAAGTTATCGGATGCTTCGGAAAACAGCGAGCCCACTTGGGTTTTGCGGCCGGCGCCTGAAACCCCGGACTTGGAATCGGCAATGATGTGGTTCACATCCACCAACGAGTGCCCCGCCTGCAGCACAGGTGCCAGGCCCAGCAACACCGTTGTGGGATAGCACCCAGGATTGCCCACGACGCGCGCCTGGCGGATGCGGTCTCGGTCGAGCTCGGGCAAGCCGTACACGGCATCGCGCAGTACCGTGGGACAACTGTGCGGCATTTTGTACCACTGCTGAAACGTATCGACATCCTGCAGGCGAAAATCGGCGGCAAGGTCGATGACCTTGACGTCATGTTGCAGCAATGCCGGGGCTTGCTCCATGGCCACACCATGCGGGGTGGCAAAAAACACCACATCACACTGATCAAGGGCGGCTTCTTCGGGGGTTTGAAAGCACAAATTGACATGGCCGCGCAGATTGGGAAACATATCGGCCACCGGCATGCCGGACTCTTTGCGCGAGGTAATGGCGTGCAACTGCACATTGGGATGCTGCGACAACAGGCGCAGGAGCTCGACCCCGGTATAACCGGTGCCACCGACGATGCCGGCCTTGATGGGTGCTGTGGTGTGTGTGCTCATGCGGATGTCCTGTCTGAAAAACGAAAGCCTGCCTGCGACACGGCAAAAACGCCGCCAGGTGCCGGAGGCAATTTAAATTATGACATGTCCACCAAGCAAAAACCCAGGCACATGGCCTGGGTTTTTGGGATCGCCGGGCGCCAGAGACGCCTGCAAAGCGAAATCAGCGTTTGCTGAACTGCTTGCGACGACGGGCTTTGTGGAAACCAACCTTTTTACGCTCGACTTCGCGGGCGTCGCGGGTAACAAACCCAGCTTGTTTGAGCGAGGATTTCAGGGTTTCATCATATTCGATCAGGGCGCGGGTAATACCGTGACGCACTGCACCTGCCTGGCCGGATTCGCCACCACCGTGCACATTGACGTGGAAGTCGAAGGACTCGAGGTGGTTGGTGAGCGCCAGAGGCTGACGCACAACCATGCGGCCGGTTTCGCGGGCGAAGTATTCGTCGACGGGAAGGCCGTTGACGATGATCTTGCCCGTACCTTTTTTGAGAAACACCCGTGCCACCGAAGTTTTGCGGCGGCCAGTGCCGTAATTCCAATTACCGATCATAGCGGCCTATCCTCAGAAGTCCAGGGGTTGCGGCTGCTGAGCAGTATGCGGGTGCTCGGCACCGGCATAGACTTTCAGCTTTTTAGCCATGGCGTAGCCCAACGGGCCCTTGGGCAGCATGCCTTTGACGGCTTTCTGCAGGGCACGACCCGGAAAACGCTGTTGCATTTTCTGGAAGTTGGTTTCGGTAATGCCACCCGGGTACGTAGAGTGACGATAGTAGCGTTTGTCTTGCGCCTTGGCGCCGGTGACAACGATATCGGCAGCATTGATGACGACGATGTAATCGCCCGTATCAACGTGCGGCGTGAATTCGGGTTTGTGCTTGCCACGCAGACGGCGTGCGACTTCGCTGGCCACACGGCCGAGGACCTTGCCCTTGGCGTCGATCACAAACCAGTCACGCTTGACTTCATGCGGCTTGGCCACAAAGGTCTTCATGATGGTGTTCCTGATTAAGAGAAATGAAAAATTTTCGCTTTTTTGTCTGGGCCTTATTGGCCAGATACCTGCAAGGATGCCCGCTAAAAACGGTGCATATATGCAAAGACATCTGGTGGCCCGTACAAAGATGAATGCAAACGAAAATCCCACCATTGTACACAGCGGCGTGTGCCAGCACAAACCATGCAAATAAAAAACCCTCTGGTGGCGAAGCTTGTACCCGCCAGCCAGAGGGTTTGCGACCAGGCATTTAGCCTGGCCAGCCAGATTATTTTTTCTGGCGCGCCAGGGCAGCACCCAGGTAATTATCAAACGAGCCTTCGGCGACACGGAACCAGGGCACCACGTTATCGCGGAAAGCCATGTAGTTGTCGAAGATTTTCTTGAAGCCCGCGTCTTTGTCGCAGAACTCTTTGTACACCTCAGCAGAGGCTTTGAAGGAAGCGTCCATGACTTCACGCGGGAAGCTCTTGAGTGTGGCACCACCGGCAATCAGGCGACGCAAGGCATCCGGATTGTTGTTGTCGTAGTACTCAACCAGGTGGTTGGCGGCTGCCCGTGAGGCTACCTGAATGGCGGCCTGATAGCTTTTGGGGAGTTCGGCATAGGCTTTGTCGTTGACGTACAGCGACACCTGGGCAGAGCCTTCCCACCAACCCGGATAGTAGTAATACTTGGCCACTTTCTGGAAGCCGAGTTTCTCGTCGTCGACAGGCCCGACGAATTCGACCGCATCCAGGGCGCCTTTTTCGAGGGCCGGATAGATATCACCCGTGGCAATTTGCTGAGGTACCACGCCCATGCGCGACAGGACTTCGCCGGCAAAGCCGGCCGTGCGCATTTTGAGGCCTTTCAAGTCGTCGGGCGTTTTGATTTCTTTGCGATACCAGCCGCCCATCTGGGTGCCGGTGTTGCCAAAGGGGAAATTGACGATGCCACGGGGTGCGAAGAGCTCGCGCATCAGCTTGAGGCCATCGCCCTCTTGCATCCAGGCGTTCATCTGGCGCACGTTAAGCCCGAAGGGCACCGCGGTATCAAAGCAAAACGCCGGGTTTTTGCCATAGTAGTAATACGAAGCCGTCTGGCCGCACTCGACGGTGCGGTTACCGACTGCATCCATGACGCCAAAGCCGGGGACGAGCTCGCCCACCGGATACAGACGGATATTGAAATTGCCGTCGGTGAGGTCTTTGACCATGCTGCAGAACAGCTGCGCGGTTGAGAACAGGGCCGGCGTCGCAGACGAATACGTGGACGTCATCTTCCAGTTGAGCTGGGGCGTGGTCTGCGCGATGGCAGGGACTGCGACAGTGGCGGTACCGGCAACAGCACCCAGCCCGGCCTTTTTGAGAAATGCACGACGCTGCATGATGAAAGATCTCCTGTTTGTTATGAGATGCAGTAATCCTGCGATATTACACCGTGTATCTGCAGCTGCGTAAGCCTTATTGGCCTGCAACAGCCATTTGTTCGATCAGGATGGAACCGGTGGATTTTGCACCGCGCACATGAACATCGGCGCCCACTGCCACCACCTGCCTGAACATCTCTGCCAGATTGCCAGCGATGGTGATTTCGTGCACAGGATGCTGGATGACACCATCTTGCACCCAATAGCCAAAGGCACCGCGCGAATAATCACCTGTGACGTAATTGACGCCTTGACCGATGAGTTCGGTAACCAGAAGGCCTGTGCCCATTTTGCGCAGCATGGTAGCCAGATCATCGCCCACCTGAGTTGCCCGTGAGCGCAGGCTGAGGTTATGCGAGCCGCCGGCGTTGCCAGTGGTGGCCAGGCCAAGCTTGCGTGCCGTGTAGGTAGACAAGAAATAACCCGTGAGGATGCCTTGATCTACCACCTGACGTGCCTGAACACGCACGCCTTCGGCGTCAAAGGGAGAGCTGCCCATGGCACCCGGGATATAGGGGTTCTCGACCACATCCAGATGATCTGCCAGCACTGGCTTACCCAGGCTGTCGAGCAAAAAACTGGCTTTGCGGTACAAGGCGCCACCACTGGTGGCCTGTACCAGAGCACCCAGCAGGCCCACGGCTAGCGGCGCTTCGAACAAGACCGGATAACGGCCGGTTTTAAGGCTGCGGGCATGAAGCCGGGACAGTGCGCGCTGGGCTGCGTAACGGCCTACCTGGGCTGGCGCGGCAAGATCCTGCGCACGGCGTGCCGAGGTATACCAGTAGTCCCGCTGCATACCATCACCCGTGCCGGCAATGGGCGCAACCGACAGGCTATGTCGCGAATACGGGTAGCCACCCAGAAAACCACGCGAGTTACCCAATACAAAGTGGCCCTCGGAAGTATCCAGCGATGCGCCTTCGGTATTGGTGATCTGCTTGCTGGTAGAAATCGCGGCGCGCTCGGCCTGAATCGCCATCTTGGCCGCATCGTCCACAGAAATATCCCAGGGATGATGCAAATCCAGATCTGGATAATGCGAGGCCAGTTGCTCGGCTTCGGGCAAGCCGGCGGCGGGGTCTTCAGCGGTATGCCGGGCGATATGCCAGGCCGCCTGCACGGCTTTCTGGATAGCATCGGCAGAGAAATCTGAAGTGGAGGCCGCCCCCCGGCGCTGGCCGGCAAATACCGTAATCGCCAGAGAACGGTCTCGGGTTTGCTCGATGGTTTCCAGCGTGCGGTGGCGCACCGCCACAGAAAGCCCGCGACTTTCGGAGATCTCGGCGACAGCATCAGACGCACCCACCTTTACCGCGTATCGTAATGCGTCGGTAATCAGTTGACGAAACTGTGCCTGCTGGGCGGGAATATCCAGGAATTGATCAGAGGTGGGGGAGTTCATACGCAATCTGCCGGGGTCAGGACGGTTATCATAGCCAATTGACACCATTTTATGCTTGAACCCATGGTCGAACGCCTTCAGGACGAAGAATCCACCCGCGACGAGCGGCCGCCCAGCAAATCCCAGGTTAAACGCGACCTCCACGCCCTGCTTGATCTTGGACGAGAGCTGATCGAATTGCCCGCCGCACGGTTGGCCCAGTTGCCGCTGGATGACTCTCTACGCGATGCGATTGCCCTAGCGCAACGCATCCATGCGCACGAGGGACGGCGGCGGCAAACCCATTATGTGGGCAAGTTGCTGCGCCATGCCGACGCCACGGCCCTGCGGCGGCAACTGGCCGAATGGGCCAACGGATCCCGCGAACAAACACAATCCATGCACCGCCTCGAAGCGCTGCGCGACCGCCTGCTGGAGAGCGACGAAGCACTGACCGAACTCCTGCAATCGTTTCCGCAGTTGGATATCCAGGCACTGCGCAACCAAATCCGGGCCGCCCGCAAGGAGGCCAAAGACAACCTTGCCCGCAACCCTGGCCAAGAGCCTGTCCGCAAGCATTACCGGGCATTGTTCCAGACCCTGAAACAGATCGACTTTGAGGACAAACAAGCCGATGGATACTGAACTCGAAACCATTGAACGCACCACGGGCGACGAACCCACACACAGCATCATCTGGCTGCACGGCCTGGGGGCTGATGGCCACGATTTCGCCCCCATCGTGCCCGAACTCAGCCACCCCGACCTCCCCGCCATCCGCTATGTGTTTCCACATGCCCCCGTGCGCCCGGTGACACTCAACCAAGGCATGCCCATGCGCGCCTGGTACGACGCCTACGGCGTAAATCGCGATACCCGTGAAGATATCGACGGCATCCGCGCAACGCGACGCAGCATCAATGCATTGATCACGCGCGAGGCCGAACGCGGCATTCCCCGGGAGAACATTGTTCTAGCGGGGTTCTCGCAAGGGTGTGCCATGGCGCTTTACACCGGGCTGCGCCTGGATCGCCGCCTGGCCGGCCTGATTGCCCTGTCGGGTTATCTGCCCCTGCGCAACACCACGGCAGCAGAACGCCATCCAGCCAACGCAGACACCCCCGTGTTTATGGCTCATGGCACGCAAGATCCAGTGATCCCAATCAGCTTCGCCGAAACCAGCCGCGACTTGCTGCTAAGCCAGAATCAACCGGTGCAGTGGCACACGTATCCGATGCCCCATGGGCTGCATCCGCAAGAGATCGACGACATCCGGGCATTCCTCTTGAGTGTGTTCAACCCAAGCCGCTCGGATGAATCAGGCACAAAATAGTCCTCAGAGGGAGTG
>NZ_JBELOK010000008.1:0-144219 GCF_040276085.1 Castellaniella sp. FW104-7C03 | reverse complement strand
TTATATCCCCCTGGATCGTGACATCCACCTCGCGGCTTGCACGCCGCTCGGATGAATCAGGCACAAAATAGTCCTCAGAGGGAGTTATATCCCCCTGGATCGTGACATCCACCTCGCGGCTTGCACGCCGCTCGGATGAATCAGGCACAAAATAGTCCTCAGGACTATTTTGTGTCCAGATTCATCCAAATCCTCCGCGTTGTGGGGTCTTCTTCGTCGGCGTCGTTTTGCAGGCCGAGGGACGTCATCAGGCCGATCATCGCACGGTTGCTGGCCAGAACGATGCCTTCGATGTAACGCAAGCCTTGTTGACGGGCTACCTGAAACAGGCTTTGCATGAGCTCGCCACCCAGGCCACGGCGCTGCCAGTCGTCGGCAATCACCAAAGCATATTCGGCGCCTTGCCCATCGGCATTGCGCAGGTAATGGGCAAAACCCACGATGCGCTCGCGCAAAAGGCCACGGTTTTCGGGGTTAGGTACCTGCACCGTGGCGACAAACGCCACTTCACGGTCGTAGTCGATGCGCGTATAGCGTGCCAGCATCCGTGGGGTGAGTTCGCGCAACATCGACACAAACCGCATGTAGCGGGATTCATCCGACAAGCCGCGAATAAACTCTTGCAACAGGGTTGCGTCCTCGGGCCGGATCGGGCGTAACAGCCATTCCTGGCCGTCGGGCATCACCATCGGGCGCACCAAACGGCGCGGATAGGGATGAATGGCCATGTGGCGATAGGCCTGGTTTTCGGGCCGCTCACCATCGTAATTGGGGTCGATCTCAACGCGGATCTCGTCGGCGAAAAGACTGCTGTCATCCCACCACAGGGGATTGACGGACAGGGTTTTGACACCCGGCAGCGCACTGATGATCTCGGAGATGCGTTCGAGGGACTCACGCAATTGCTCGAACACCGCCGGGGTTAGTTCGCGTTCGAGGACACGAGACCAAAACTTGCCCCGTTGAATCAACTGGCGCGCCAGATAGTTATTGAGTGGCGGAAGTTCGATCTCGCCATAGGGCGAGGCCAGGCGAGCAGGACGCCCACCGGGGCCAAACTGGATGTAGGGCCCAAAGTGCTTGTCCTGGCGCACATGGATGGCCATGGGAAGATTTTGGCGGGCCGCCTCGGGCGGCTCGTGATCATCAACCCGGATGGGCACATGAAAGCAGTCGAGCAGCCAGCGACAGCTGCCGCTGTCCAGAGCGGTCTTGCCCGACATGATGGCGTCGTTGAGCAGCGTGCGGGCTTCGTCCAGACGCGGCGGGCGACTGAGCATTTCGGGGGGCAAGGCCTGCTGCGCCAGGGTTTGGTTGTAGTGATAAGACGCCAGAATAGCGTAGGCATTGGCGGCAGACTCCGGCGTGCGAAACGCCGGCAAACCGACGGCATCCAGCCGATGGCGTTGCAGACGCATCGAGGCATCACCCAAAAAGCACGAAATAATCGGCTTGCTGGCAGCCTCCGAGACATCTGCTAGGGTGCCGGCCGCCTGATCCATATCAGACAGCGGGTCGGGCGCAATCAATACCAGCACGCCATCCACATTGGGATCCGATGCGATGAGGTTCAGTGCTTGTCTTAGCCGGACGGGGTCGAGCGGCGCATGGCTGACCACCGGATTACTGACTGACGCGCCTGGCTCGAGCAAAGCGGCGAGGTCTCGGCGGGTTTGCGTACCGAGATCGGCCCGTGTAACCGGCCCATTGGGTGCAATCGCGTCCAGCGCCAGGTGCGCCGCCCCATGCCCATTGGAAAACAGCGCAATGTGGCGACCCCGCTGGTGCTTGGCGTGCACCAGCACCTTGAGCGCCGAGAACAGCTGGACAAAAAACTGGATCCGCACGGCCCCGGTACGACGCAGCAAGGCATCGAACACTGCATCTGCAGCTGTGCTGTCGCCCACCCCTTGGCGCCCGGCCTTGAGCACAATCACCGGTTTGACACTAGCTGCTGCCATCAAGGCGCTGGTGAAACGTCGTGAGGAATCGGCTTCTTCGAGATACAGGACAATGCTGTCGGAGCGGGAATCCATCGAAAGATACTCGAGGACCTCGGCCACGGTTACGCCGGACGTGTCTCCTGTGGATACGACGGCAGAAAACCCCAGATGGATGTCTCCTGCCCAATCCAGTACAGCGGCAGCTACCATGCGCGACTGCGCCACCAGCGCCACACGGCCCACGGGCGCACCCTTGCCATCCAGCCCGAGGTTGAGACCAAGATGGGGCCGCTGGATGCCCAACGCGCCTGGCCCCAGCACGAGACAGTCGTTCATGCGGCCCCAGGCCTGGCAATACGTACGGGTCTCGATGGGATCGGCAGACGGCGTCTCGTGTGGCAGCAAGACCAGCGAGCGCGGCCGATAGCGGCGCAAATCGCCCAGGGCGGCCGGCAGGCGGGCCGGATCGAGACATAACAAGGCCATATCCAGCCGTTGGTCTGGCTGGAGATAATCCAAAGTGGCAGGCAATTGCCACTGACCGCCGGCGTCTACCGTGACACCCGTAACCCGCCCCCGCAACAATGGAGGGGGCGCCTGTACAACCGGAAGCTCTCGCGAACTAAGCACGAGCAAGGAACGCGGCTCGAAAAGAGCTGCCAGGCGATGACGCAACATAAAAAGAACCCCGGGCCCCTGAAAAGATCGTGTCCTTTAAAATACACGATTTACCCCCTGATTCTACAGGGCCTTTGCTTCAAGCCCTATTACCGCCACTGACACCATGACCGCCACTGCCTCGCGCCCCGTGCGCACCCGTTTTGCCCCATCACCCACTGGCTACCTGCACCTAGGCGGCGCCCGAACCGCCCTGTTTTCGTGGGCATTTGCGCGTCACTACGGGGGCAGCTTTGTGCTGCGCATCGAGGACACCGATCTCGAACGCTCAACCCCCGAGGCCGTTCAGGCGATTCTCGACGGCATGCAATGGCTGGATCTGTCTGCAGACGAAGGTCCCTACTACCAGATGCAGCGCATGAGCCGCTACCGCGAGGTAATCGCGGACATGCTGGCCAAGGGCACTGCCTATTATTGCTACAGCACCCCTGCCGAGGTAGAGGCCATGCGCGAGAAGGCCCGCGCCATCGGCGCCAAGCCTCGCTACGATGGCACCTGGCGCCCCGAGCCCGGCAAAACCTTGCCGCCGGTTCCGGACAGCATCCAGCCTGTGGTGCGATTTCGCAGTCCCCAAATCGGCGTCACGGCCTGGGACGATCTGGTCAAAGGCCCCATCAGCTTCGACAACCAAGAGCTGGACGATCTGGTGATTGCCCGCCCCGACGGCACCCCCACATACAATTTTTGCGTGGTGGTCGACGACTGGGACATGCAAATCAGCCACGTCATCCGGGGTGATGACCATGTCAACAACACGCCACGACAGATCAATATTTTGCGGGCACTCGGTGCCGAGCCCCCTTGCTATGGCCATGTCCCCATGATCCTCGGGCCCGATGGCGAAAAACTCTCCAAGCGTCATGGCGCCGTCAGCGTCATGGAATACGATCGTCTGGGATATCTGCCGGAAGCCATGATTAATTATCTGGCTCGCCTGGGCTGGAGTCACGGCAACGACGAGTTGTTTACCCGCGAGCAGTTTGTCAGTTGGTTCGACCCTGCCCACCTCAGCCGCTCCGCGGCCCAGTGGGATCCCAAAAAGCTGAACTGGGTAAATGCCCACGCTCTGCGCCAGCTAAGCCCGCAAGATCTTGCTGAACGCGTCGCACCCCGAATCCTGCGGCGCGGCGGCTCGCCCGGCAACACCGATCTCATCGCCGTCATGGAGCTGCTGCGCGAGCGCAGCGAAACCCTCGAAGATCTTGCCGAAGGCGCTCTATTGTTTTGCGGGCCCTACACACCGGCAGATACCGCCCTGCGCGCCGAAGTTCTGGATGAGGCAGCCTTGGGGCTGCTAGGGCAGTTTCATACCCAGGCGCAAGCGCTGCCCGACTGGACCGAAGCCGGGCTGGACAGCCTGATCAAGAGCATTCTTAAAACAGCAGGCGTAAAAATGCCCAAGCTTGCCATCCCCTTGCGGGTGGCGGTTACCGGGCAGAAGCACACGCCGTCGATCAGTGCAGTGCTGTCTTTGTTGGGCCGTCATACGGTCTTGCAACGCCTGGCCGACACCTTGGCTTAAGCAAGTTGCACTCACCAGCGCCTGCGGCACGCCGCCAGGATTGGTGGGACATGACAACAACCAGCCAGCTAAAACGGCAAACGGTACCCGGGAGACATCCGCTTGGCGCGGATGGTGCCTTGCCCGCCTTGCAAAAGCAACTGGCTGGCATCCGCACGGAGCACTTGCACACGATTGGTATAGATGGGGTCTTCGAGATTGACCGGCACCCCATTGGACAGCAAGGTACGCAGCACCAGGGTCTTGCCTTCTCTGGACCAGCAGCCTGATTCTTCGAGACCCTGAGAGGGTGATCGCGGGCGCTTGATCTGCTCGACATACATCATGGTGCCATCAGGCTTGAGCGTATACAGCGTACGCAAGGCCCCCGCTACGCCCTTTTGCGCTGTGACGGACAACCAATTGCCCACCAGCGCGTCTCCGGGTGTCGCGGCCACGCAAGCCGGCGGTGCTTTGGGTGCAGCGGTACTGGCTGTCTGGCGGGTAGGTGCGCACGCTGACAACAAGGCTAGCGCGGCAACCCCAGCAGCCATACTGGAAAGACGAACGAATCGCATTGCTTGAATCCTATTCATGACAACTGTCATCCAATGCCCTCGACCACAACAGGGCTGCTCGCACCCGGAGCGCACGAGCAGCCTACAATTTTTTTGTGCCTGTGTGGTTTACAGGGAAATTCTTATTCTACTGACATGAGCCATTCTGTACTTGTCACATTGCATCTGTTTGCCGCAATTATATTTGTGGGCACAGTCTTCTTCGAGGTGCTGATTCTCGAGGGCATACGCAAGCCTCTGGGGCACGAAGCCATGCGCAATGTCGAGATCGCCATCGGTCGGCGCGCACGCCGCATCATGCCGTTCGTGATGATAGTGTTATTTGGTGCAGGTTTGACCATGGCCTGGCAGTTTCGTGAAGCATTGGCTCAGCCCTTTGGCAGCCACTTTGCCACGCTGCTCTGGATCAAAATCATATTGGCATTCAGTGTGCTGGGGCATTTCATTTTTGCAATCACGATGAGCGGCACCGGGCGGCTGAAATCCCGCCATTTCAAGCTCATCCACATCAGTGTGTTCTTCCATGTAGTGCTGATTGTGTTTCTGGCCAAAGCGATGTTTTACCTGTAAATAATATGTCGCCGCCCAAGCGATATCTTTCCTGAAAACAGTCTCTGATAATAAAAACGCATCATTTTCGAGACAAGCAGCCTTTCTGATGCCGAATAATGGCCATATTCAAGCCAATAAGGCTTGGAACCCTATCTACCTTAAGATAGACTTGAAGGCGTGCAATATTCATGATATTGCACGCCTGCGCCATTTGAGATGGGCCGCACCGGATGTGGGGGCCATATCAAATGGGTGGACCTTTCCTATTGCCCCCAAGGAGCACGACAATGGCACTTGCCAAGAAAGCCGCAGCCACCCCAGCAAAAAAACCCGCCTCAAGCAAATCCACCACAAAACCCGCTGCAAAGGCTGCGCCTAAAAAGGCCAGTGCAGCACCCAAGGCAGCTGCCGCCAAAACAGCTGTCAAAAAACCCGCCGGCGCTGTAAAGGCACCTGCCGCAGCCAAAAAAGTAGCCACAGCTAAAACTGCCGCCAAAAAACCGGCCGCACCCAAAAAAGCAGCCAGCAAGCCGGCTACTTCCAAAACTGCAGCCAAAACAGTTGCAAGCAAAGCGGCAGCCAAGCCCACCGCCAAAAAATCTGCAGTAAAACCCGCAGCCAGCAAAGCAAGTGCAGCAAAAAAACCAGCAGCTAAAGCAAGCACCGCCAAGGCAGCAGTGGCCAAAAAGCCAGTAGTCAAAACCACTGCCAAAGCCAAGCCAGCAGCGGCAAAAAAAGCAGTTGCCAGTAAAGCACCCAGCAAGGCAGCCTCTGCAAAAGCAGCGGCCAGCAGCAAAAAACCCGCCAGCGCCAAGCCAGTAGCAAAAAAGGCGGGCACCAAAGCTGCGGCACCCAAGGCAGTTGCATCAAAAGCAGCCAGCGCTAAAGCAGCAGCGCCCAAAAAAGCTGCAAGTGCTAAAGCCACGCCAGCAAAAAAGGCTACCACCACTAAACCAGCAACTAAACCAGCAGCTAAACCGGCAGCTAAACCTGCTGCTAAAGCGGCTGCCAAAAAACCGGCAGTGCCCAAAAAAGCAGCCGGCAGGTCTAAAACACCGGCCGAACCCGCACGAACAGATGCAAACCCGGCGGGCAACTGGCCTTTTCCGCTTAACAGCCGCCCATAAAGGAAAACGCCCTGTGGTGCTGCTAGCCACATTACGGCATTACCCGCGCGCAATGGCACATCGTTTTTAAGTGCTATTGCGCGCGGGTTTTTCTGGCACTGCCAGACGGCCATAGGCCTTTTTACGAGCCAGTCGCCTGTGATCACATTTTTTTGATACCCCAACTTGCTGCCCGGTTTCAGCTAATGAGACAATGGCCTACCTGACGCTGCCCGAGAACACCGCATGCTCCGTGACATCCTGATCTTTCTGATCGATATCATTTTTTCGCTGTTTGGCATTGCCCTGATCCTCAGGGCATGGATTTTTGCGATCCGCCTGCATCCGTTCAATCCTTATTCGCAGGCAGTGCTGCGGGCCACCGACTGGCTGATCCAGCCAATCCGGCGCATCATCCCCGTCAGTGGGCGGCTGGATTGGCCCAGCATATTGGCCTGCTGGCTGACAGCCATCGTGTACTTGCTGCTTACCTGGCTGATCGCCATGGGAGGCATGTTGCCGCCGGCATCTGCCATTGGTGGCGTTTTGCTCAGCGGCCTGTTGATCGGCCTGAAGTGGGCATTTAACGTCATTGTGTGGGTCACGCTGATCCAGGCGGTGCTGTCCTGGATCAACCCGCTGTCACCAGTGATGCCGGTGCTGTATACCCTAACCGCCCCATTGCTGGATCCCATCCGGCGCATGCTGCCCCGCATGGGTGGGCTGGATCTGTCGCCGCTGGTGCTTCTGGTGGTGGCCCAGATCGTGATGATGATCCTGAACCACCTGGCGTTTTCGTCTTTTGGGGTTTAGCCGGCCCCAGCTTACATGGGCACCACGCGGGTGGGCCCACCACCGCTAATCACCTGAACCCGCTGCCCCGAGCTTAGCTGGATATCGTTTGCCTGCGCGATAACGCGGGTTTCGCCGTTATCCAGACGCACGGTGATCTCCAGCCCCTGGGTTTTGCCCACCTGGTTTTCGACGGCATTACCGGCCAGCCCGCCCAGCAAGGCCCCACCAATAGAGGTGAGGATTTGCCCACGGCCACCACCGATGGAGCTGCCGGCCACACCGCCAAGCGCGCCGCCAGCCAGTGCCCCAATACCAGACGATTTATCTGACTGGATCACAATGGGGCGCACGGACACCACGGTGCCATAACGAACGATTTGTTCTTGCTGGGCCTGGCCGTAGGTATATACCGAGCCCGAGGCAGACTGGTTGGCGCACCCGGCCAATGCCAGCAGTGAAACAGAGACGCCCAGCGCAGCGGCAAGCCGCACGGCACGCCGCGGAATGACAGAAATGGTAGAGATCGCCATGAAAGGACTCCTGCAATGGCTGATAACAGTAGATCAGGCGATGCTGCCTGCACCAACACCGTAGTGTTGATCAAGGACCGCCATGATTTGATCACGAGAAGGGCTATGATTTTGCGGGCCTTGGCTTTCGATTTTAAAGCCACCCATCACATTAGCCAAACAACACGCATCGGGCAAAGGCCAGCCATTGACCAGGCCATACAGCAGGCCCGCCCGGTGCGCATCCCCACAACCAGTGGGGTCAACCACCCGGCTGACGGGTGAGGGCTTGATGGAAATTTCCTTACCTTCATGGTACAGCGTGGCACCTTCGGCGCCGCGTGTTACCACAGCTGCTTTCAGCCCTGCGGCAATCGCGGTGATGGGCTGGCCCATGCGATCTTCGATGACGCTTGCCTCGTAGTCGTTGGCCGTCAGGATGCTGGCCATCTCAAGCATCTGCCTGAGATCTGCGCCATCAAACAAAGGCATGGCTTGCCCGAGGTCGAACACAAACGGGATCCCCGCAGCATGCAGCCGCCGGGCATGCACAAACATCCCGTCTTTGGAGTCGGGCGAAACAATGGCCCAGCTGGCGGCATGACCTGTGAGGTCGTTGTCGGCGGAGTACTGCATCGCACCCGGGTGAAACGAAGCAATCTGGTTATTTTCTTGGTCGGTGGTGATGTAGCACTGGGCAGTATAGGTATCCGGCAGAACACGCACCAGGCTGGTGTCGATACCCAGGCTGCGCAAGCGCTGCAGGTAGTCGTCCGCATCCTGGCCGACCGTGCCAACCGGCACCGGATGCCCACCAAGCAACTTGAGGTTATAGGCAATATTGCCCGCACACCCGCCAAATTCCTTACGTAGCGTAGGCACAAAAAACGAGACACTCAGCGACTTCGGGCTGTCGCCCAGGATATGGTCGCGAAAGCGGCCTTCAAACACGGCGATGGTATCAAACGCCATCGAGCCACAAATCAGTACATCCTTGCTTTGGGTCATGAATCAGGATCCTTAAGGGTAAAAGGGATCGATCTCGTAGCCATTGACATGCAAACCGTTAATCGACAGGGGTACCTGAACCAGCACCTGGCTGCGCGCCGCAAATGGCTGGCGAACCGCATCGGCCCCCAGATAATCAATAGGGGCCAGGTTGCGCCTGACCAGCAGCGTACCAGCCCCATCCTTGAGATCCAGCACCAGCGTCGGCCACTCTTGCGGCCGGTCCGCCTGATTGCGCAATGTCAGCTGCAAAATGAAATGCTGCTGCGCTTCAGGCCCAGTGGTTTTGTCTTCCCGACTATCGGCCGACGCGGCATTACCCGTCTGTGCACCTGTCGGATGGGTATCCACTTTAAGCGCGGAATGTGTGATGGAAAGTTGATCCAGATTCCGTGCATACGGCACCTGGCACCCAAGCGACAGGCAGGCCCGCTCCAGCACTGGCCGTAGCGCCGGAACCGCTTGCGCTACCTGGCCGCGATACACATACAGTAGTTGCGCCAACAACAGCACCAGCAGCAAAAGCAGGATCAAAC
The DNA here is from genome assembly GCF_040276085.1 of Castellaniella sp. FW104-7C03. Lineage (NCBI taxonomy): Bacteria > Pseudomonadati > Pseudomonadota > Betaproteobacteria > Burkholderiales > Alcaligenaceae > Castellaniella > Castellaniella sp. FW104-7C03. Next base: position 135,013 of record NZ_JBELOK010000008.1, on the reverse strand, counting down.
GTCCCAGCAACCGCCCGATGCCGCCCCACCATGAAGGCTCATCCTCGGCCATCAACGGCGCGGCCGATCCACCCTGACTGCGGTAGTCAGGCCGGGGGTCGATTACAAAGGGTCGTGCGCCTGCCCTATGGGTGTCTTGCGCCCCGCCTTCATCGAGGGTGAGGCGACCAATCGCAGGCTCGGATGCTGTGTCCCGGCGAGCCCGGAAAACCTGGGGCGTCAGGAAAGGTTCATCCCCAGACAACGGGGCCGGCGACGAGCTGAACGGCACATTGAAATCTGGCGCTGACGAGGCAGAGTCTTGTTCGGTATCCGACAGCATGTGATCCCTACCTGCCAGGGCTTGTACCGGCGAGCGCGTATGCGTGCTGGATTCAGGGATGGGGACATCTGTTGCTGAACCGGCAGCGCCAGACACGACCTCGGCGTAGCCATCAAAGATATGTGCACACTGCACACAGCGGATATAGCCCTTACGCAACTGCAGATCTGACAGGCTGGCGTCAAAGACGGTTCCGCAGCGCGGACACCGGGTTGTGAGATCCATGCCGGCGTCTCCCACTGCTTAAGCCTTTTGGCCAGCCAGGCACACCCAGCCATCACGCGCCGCCCAGACATCCAGCGCCAACCAGGGTGCATACGCCTGCGCAACCTCGGTGGCCTGACGCTCGAGAACGCCAGACAGCACCAGGCTGCCACCCGCAGAAACGCGCGAGGACAGCATCGGCGCCAGTACCTTGAGCGGATTGGAGAGAATATTGGCAACAACCACCTGCCGCGTACCGGCAGACAGGCCATCGGGCAGGCAGGCATTCAGCGCCACCTGATTGACCGCAGCATTATTGTGCGTAGACAGGACCGCTTGTTCATCGATATCCACCGCCCAGGTATCGCCAGCACCCAGCAGGCGGGCGGCAATAGCCAAAATACCAGAGCCACAACCGTAATCCAGCACGGTCTCACCGCCTTGCAGATGCTCGGACAGCCATTCGAGGCAAAGGTGCGTGGTGGGATGACTGCCGGTACCGAAGGCCAGGCCTGGGTCGAGCTCGATACGCACCACACCATCATGCACGCCGGCAGAAGGCAGGCCCTCATCTTCGCGATGCCAACTGGGCACAATCCAGATCCGCTTGCCCACCGTGATGGGGCCAAACTGCGATTGCGTCAGGCGCACCCAATCAGCATCCGGCACCGTGCGCAGCAGCCAGTCGCCCTCGGCAGGCGCGGGGCCTGCCAGGCCTTCGAGGGCAGCCAGCAAGTGTCGAGGGTCTTCGCCATCGGGCAGCAATGCCACCAGACGGTTACGCCGCCAGGCGAGTGTCTCGGGCTCGGTGCCAGGCTCGCCAAACAGAGCTTGCTCTTGTTCGGTGTCACCGTCAGCGTCCTCGAGGGACACCGACAGGGCGCCGGCGTCGAGCAGGGCGTCAGACCAGGCATCTGCCTGGTTCTCGGTGCAATTGAGGACGAGTTCTCGCATGCCCGGCCCTTAGCTTCGCTGGGCGAGCTTGTGCTCTAGATAGTGGATGCTGGTGCCGCCATGAATGAAGTTCTCATCCTGGAGAAGCTCGCGATGCAGCGGGATGTTGGTGCGCACGCCTTCGACGATCATTTCGGACAGGGCGATATCCATACGTACCAAGGCCTGCTGACGGGTATCACCAAAGGTGATCAGCTTGGCAACCATGGAGTCGTAGTACGGCGGCACGGTATATCCGGTGAACACGTGAGAATCCATCCGCACGCCTGGCCCCCCTGGCACGTGCCAGTTGGTTACCTTGCCTGGGCTAGGCGTAAATTTGTATGGGTCCTCGGCATTGATGCGGCACTCGATGGCATGGCCATGCAGGTGGATATCCCGCTGACGCAGCATGAATTTCTCGCCGGCAGCGATGCGGATTTGCCACTGGACAAGGTCCAGACCGGTGATCATCTCGGTGACGGTGTGCTCGACCTGGATGCGGGTGTTCATCTCGATGAAGAAGAACTCGTCGTTTTCGTACAGAAACTCGAAGGTACCGGCACCGCGATAGCGCATCTGGCGGCAAGCCTCGGCACAACGCTCGCCGATATGTTCGATCAGGGCGCGGTCGATGCCCGGTGCGGGCGCTTCTTCGATGATTTTCTGGTGGCGTCGCTGCATCGAGCAATCGCGCTCACCCAGCCACACGGCCTTGCCTTCGCCATCCGCCAGCACCTGGATTTCGATGTGCCGGGGATTTTCGAGAAATTTTTCGAGGTAGACCTCGGGGTTGTTAAACGCTACCCCGGCCTCGGTGCGTGTCATGGCCACCGCATTAAGCAAGGATTGTGCGTCGTATACCACCCGCATACCACGGCCACCGCCACCGCCAGCTGCCTTGATGATGACCGGAAAACCGACCTCGGCAGCAATACGCTGGATTTCGGCTGGATCATCGGGCAAGCCGCCGCCCGAGCCGGGCACCACAGGCACACCAGCGGCGATCATGGCCTGCTTGGCGCGTACTTTGTCGCCCATCGTACGGATGCTTTCGGGGCGTGGTCCGATAAAGACAAAACCACTTTTTTCAACGCGCTCGGCAAAATCGGCGTTTTCGGACAGAAACCCGTAACCCGGGTGGATAGCCTCGGCATCCGTGACTTCGGCGGCGGAAATCAGGGCGGGCATATTAAGGTAACTGTCGCGCGGCGAGGCCGGCCCGATACATACGGACTCATCGGCCAGCCGCACATACTTGGCGTCGCGGTCTGCCTCGGAGTGAACCACCACCGTCTTGACGCCCAGCTCGCGGCAGGCGCGCTGAATCCGCAATGCAATTTCACCGCGATTGGCAATCAGAATTTTTTCGAACATGGCTTAAGCGATGATGAACAGAGGTTGGCCGTATTCGACGGGTTCGCCGTTTTCGACCAGGATTTCCTTGATCACACCGGATTTGTCGGCTTCGATCTCATTGAGCAGCTTCATGGCCTCGATGATGCACAGGGGCTCGCCCTCTTTGACGCTTTGCCCGACTTCAACAAAGGCGGGCGAATTGGGATTTGGTGCGCGGTAGAACGTACCCACCATAGGTGCTTTCACCTGATGACCCTGCACGACCGGTGCAGCAGGCTCGGCGGGTGCTGCAGCCCCTGGCACCGCAGCTGCTTGCACGGGGGCAACCGCCACCGGAGCTGCGACGGCGGTTGTTTGGGAAAACTTGACGATACGGACCTTGCCCTCGCCTTCAGTGATTTCCAGTTCGGCAATACCCGAATCGGCCACGAGGTCGATCAGTGTCTTCAGCTTTCTAAGATCCATGAGAAAAATTCCTGTGTGCAGGCCCGGCACATGCCAAGCTGTTTTTATGAGACACGGGCCGCAGAAACAAATACGCCGTCGGTTCAACCCAGATTAGCAGGGAGAATCCACGACGGCCGCATCTGACGGGGGATCCAGGGTTGGTGAGGGGATATCAGACCCCGCCAAAACAACCATAAACCTGAACGCATCAGCCCTTAAGCCGCCTTTTTACGCTAAAACCACCGATTTGTCTATTAAAACAGGCTGGAACTGGATGCGTTGCCGGGAAATTGAAACTCAAAGTATCTGCTGCAGCCGGGCTTGCAAAACATCCGGTTTGAGCTCGCCAATGACGGTGGAACTTGCCCGCCCCTGCCGGTTGTACATTACGGTAAACGGCAAGCCGCCCCCCGTGTTGCCCAGCTCGCGCATCAGGGCGATACCTTGCGGCCCCGCCAGCAAAAGGGGATAGGAGACATGGATTTTTTGCAGAAACCGCTGCACATTGACGCGTGTATCGATGGCCAGACCCAATACGGTGACCTCGGGATGCCGATGATGGAGATCCTCGAGCAAAGGCATTTCGCGCACACAAGGCGCACACCAGCTGGCCCAGAAATTAAGCACCAATGGACGCCCTACATAGGCTGACAGGGCCTGTGATTGCCCCTGCAAATCATCAAAGCGGCGACCAAAGACGGGATCGGCAGGCAGCATACCGGCCTGCGCCAGCCGTGGCACGCTGCCAGCGCCCAGCAGCGCAGCTGCCGAAGCATGCAAAAATAACCGCCTGTTCATGGCACCATCCATCAAAAAGTCATGCCGGGCCATCATAGCATTGGGCCCTACAATACAGGCCGGAGGATACGATGCACGTACATATACTGGGAATCTGCGGCACTTTCATGGGCGGTCTGGCCTTGATTGCGCGCTCTGCCGGCCATCGCGTCACGGGTTGTGATGCCGGTGTGTACCCCCCCATGAGCACCCAGTTGCGCGAACAGGGCATCGAGCTGATCGAAGGTTTCGACGCCGACCAGACGCACCTGAATGCCGATCTCTACATCATCGGCAATGTGGTTAGCCGCGGCAATCCGCTGATGGAGGCCATCCTGGATCAAGGTCTGCGATACACCTCGGGACCACAATGGCTGTCAGACCACATTCTGATCGATCAGCATGTGCTGGCGGTTGCTGGCACCCACGGAAAAACCAGTACCAGTGCCTTGCTGGCCTGGATTTTTCAGCATGCGGGCCGACCGGCCAATTTTCTGATCGGCGGTGTTGCACCCGACCTCCAGGTATCCGCCAGCTATCAGCCAGAGCGCACTCATTTCGTGATCGAAGCTGACGAATATGACACGGCATTTTTTGACAAGCGTTCGAAGTTTGTTCATTACCGTCCCAAAACGGCTATTTTGAACAACCTCGAATATGACCACGCGGATATTTTCCCCGACCTCGCCGCCATCGAAACGCAGTTCCATCATCTGGTGCGCACCATTCCCGCCAGCGGCCTGATTGTGCGCCCGGCCAGCAGCGACGCCCTGGATCGCACCCTGGCGCGCGGCTGCTGGACACCCGTCGAGACCTTCGGCCCCGGCGGCCAGTGGCAGGCCCGGCAGGATCCCGACGATGATCGCCGCTGCGACATCCTGCACGAAGGTGTCTCGCAAGGCTGTCTCGAGTGGGACATGGCCGGCCGGCACAACCAGGCCAATGCCTTGGCGGCCATCGCAGCGGCTCACCATGCCGGCATCCCGGTATCCACCGCCATTGCCGCCCTGCATGCGTTTTCAGGGATACAGCGGCGCCTGGAGCTGCGCGGCACCGTGCGCGAAGTCGCCGTATACGACGACTTCGCGCATCACCCCAGTGCCATCGAAACCACCCTCGACGGCCTGCGCCGCCGCGTGGGGCCACAGGCCCGTATCCTGGCAGTTCTTGAGCCCCGCTCCAACACCATGAAACTGGGCACAATGGCCGCGCGTCTACCCGCGTCGCTGAGCCAGGCAGATGCCGTGTATTGCTACGGAGAAATCACCGGCAAACAGGCCCTGGGCTGGGATCCCGCACAGGTGCTGGCCCCCCTGGGAGACGCACTGGTCTATACCGGCCACAATCTGGACGCACTGATTGCACAACTGGCCCGTCAGGCCAGGGCGGGCGACCACATCCTCATCATGAGCAACGGTGGCTTTGGCGGCATCCATGCCCGCTTGCTGGACGCACTGGCCCAAACCCCCACCGCTTCATCCCCACAGACACACTGAGTTCCATCCTTTATGCACGTTCTCTACGAAGACGCTGGCAAGTTGAAAGCCGAAACCATTTTTTCCGAAGCAGACACCTCATTGCAAGTGGAGTCCGCCTCCGGCAAGCGCAGCAAGATCAAACGCAATAACGTGCTGTTTACCTTCGAGCAGCCCACCCCAGAGCGTCTGCTGCCCGAAGCTGAAGCACTGGCCGGCACACTCGAGCCGGATTTTCTTTGGGAGGTGGCCCCACAAGAAGAGTTTGAAGCGGCCGCCCTGGCAGAAGACTATTTTGGCCACGCACCCAGCGCCATCGAGAAAACCGCGCTCATCCTGGCACTTTCAGCTGCGCCGGCTTATTTTCACCGGCGTGGCCGGGGCACTTACCGCCCCGCCCCACCGGATATCCTCAAGGCCGCACTGGCAGCCATCGAGAAAAAACGTCTGCAAGCGGTGCAGCAGCAAGAATGGACGGACGCCATGGTGGCCGGCCGTCTGCCAGACGAACTAAAGGCCGTTGCAAGCACGTTTCTGGATACGCCAGACAAGAATTCGCTGGAATGGAAAGCCTTTGACGCCGCGGTACAGCAAGCAGGGCTCAGCCCCGAGAAACTGCTGTTGTCGCTAGGGGTATGGCCCAGCGCACTCAGCATGATGCGCCAGCGGTTTTTGGCCACTCATTTCCCCAAGGGCACCGAGTGGCCCGCAGTACAGGTAGCCGACTGGGGTCACGATCTGCCTCAGGCCGAGATCGAAGCCTACTCGGTGGACGACTCCAGCACCATTGAAATCGACGACGCCTTGTCCGTTTCCACACCCGCCCCCGATACCATCCGGGTAGGGATCCACATCGCCGTGCCCGCCCTGGCCATCACACGCGACAGCGAGTTCGATCAAATGGCCCGCAGCCGGATGTCCACGGTATATATGCCGGGCGACAAAATCCCGATGCTGCCGCGTGAACTGATTGCCGCCTTCTCTCTGGATGAAGGCCAGTGGCGGCCAGCCTTGTCTCTGTACGTCACCGGCCGCCTGAGCACTGGCGAAATCCTGGATACCGAGACCCGCCTGGAGCGCATTTCGGTGACACGCAACCTGCGCCACGACCGGCTCAGCGACCAGATCACCGCCGACGCACTGGCCGACCCCCAGGCCGAGCTGCCCTACGGACACTGGTTGCGCCCGCTGTGGCAGTTTGCACAGCAGCTGGGATCCGTACGCGACAAAGCCCGTGGCAAACCCGAGAACAACGACCGCGTCGAGTACAGCTTCGAGCTGGATGGCCCACCGGACGACCCCGAATCCATCATCCAGCTGATCCCCCGCCAGCGCAATGCGCCGCTTGAGCGGCTGGTGGCCGAGTACATGATCCTGACCAACACCCAGTGGGGGGCCTTGCTGTCACGCCACGGGGTGCCGGGTATCTATCGCTCGCAGCAAATGGGCCGCACGCGCATGTCCACGCAGGCCCTGCCACATGAATCCATCGCTGTGCCCCAATACATCTGGTCCACGTCGCCACTACGACGCTATGTCGACCTCATCAATCAGGGTCAGATTTTGGCGGCGGCCGAGCATGGCGTGTCTGCGCGGCTGGTGGCGCCCTTCAAGCCGAAGGATGCCGACCTCTACGCGCTGATTGGCGCCTTCGATTCGCAGTACACCCTGTGGGGCGAATTTCAATCGGCCATGGAGCGCTACTGGTGCGTACGCTGGCTGCAGCAACAGGGCTTAAAGGAAGTACAGGCCCATGTGCTGCGCGACAACCTGGTGCGCCTGGCCTGCGCACCACTGGTTACGCGAATCAACGGCCTGCCCGTATTTGACCGCGGCCAGGCCCTGATCCTGGACATTCTGGGCTACGATGAACTTGGACTCGACATCGATTGCCGTCTGCGCGAGGCGGTCTGACCCCCCATGACACAGCCGGCACACCTGCTGCCCCTGCAGTTACTGGAACCCCGCCACGAAGGCCGCAGCCGCATGGCGATTGCCTTGCTGTTGTCCTTGTGCGCCCATGGGCTGCTGCTGGCGTGGCGCTGGCACACACCCGCACCAGTGGTTCGCGAATCCTCACTCGAAATCACGCTGGTCAACAGCCATACGCAACAAGCGCCGCTTAAGGCACAAGCCCTGGCACAGCAAAACCTGGATGGCGGCGGCCAAGCCCAGCAAGGCATCAGCACATCACCCCTGCCCCGCACCACAGACGTGCCGGCAGAAGAAACCATCCTCGAAGCCTTGCGCAAGCGCCAGGCCGAGCTTGAAGCCGAACAGCAGCGCCTGCTTACTCAGCTTGAATCCAGGCACCGGATTGCCCAGGCCAAGCCCTCGTCTCAAACCAGCGGAGACCAGACTGCGCCTGGCGAGGATGATCTGGAACAAGACAGCGTCATTCTCAATGCGCGCATCGCAGCCCTGAAAGCACAAATCCAGCGGTACAACGCCTTGCCCCGGCAAACCTTTGTGGCTCCTGCCACGCAGGCCAGTGATTACGCCCAGTATCTTGAGGCCTGGCGTCAGCGGATTGAACTGATCGGCACCGAGCACTACCCGCCAGAAGCCCGGGGGAAAATCTACGGCGACCTGCAACTGACCGTGTATATCCGCCGGGACGGCCAGCTGGATCATTTAAGCTTCGACCGCCCCTCCTCTCATGAGGTGCTTAACAGCGCGGCCCGCCGGATCGTAGAACTGGCAGCTCCGTTTCCGCCCTTGCCTGCCAAATTAGCCGCCAAGACCGACATCCTGGCCATTACCCGTACCTGGCATTTCACACGGGCGGGCCTGGGCACGGACACGCCATGAAGCTGCGCCGGATCCTGGCCTCCCTGCTGGTGCTGGCGCTGTGCGCCGGGTTTCTGTACGAAATCGGCCTGTTGGGCATGGTCGTCTGGTTCAATTTTCGCAATCCGTCTGTCACCCCGGTGATGATCGACACACTCCAGGCAGTCCGGGCCACCCAGCCGGATGCCGAGATCCATCAGGAATGGTTGCCCTATGACAAGATCAGCGTGGCACTCAAGCGCGCTGTGGTGGCATCAGAGGATTCCGGCTTCATCGACCACGACGGCGTCGAGTGGGATGCCATCCGCAAGGCGTGGCGCTACAACCAGAAGCAAGAATCTATGGGGCGTTCACGCCGCAGGGGAGGCTCCACCATCACCCAGCAGGTAGCCAAAAACCTGTTTTTATCCAACTCCCGTAACTATTTGCGCAAGGGCCAGGAGCTGATCCTCACCTATATGATCGAAGGCGTCATGAGCAAGCGCCGGATTCTGGAGCTTTATCTGAACATTGCGCAATGGGGTGAAACCACGTTTGGCGCCCAGGCAGCCGCGCGCCACTATTTCAAGACAAGCGCGGCACGCCTGTCCAATGCACAATCCGCACAACTGGCTGCGATGCTGCCCAATCCGGCCTACTACGATCAGCACGGGAGAACCAGCTACCTGAGGTCTCGCGCGGCCACCGTGCGCGCCCGCATGTCTGCCGTTGAAATCCCCTGATCCCTGGCGCATGCGGTCGTAGGCCCTCTCAAGGCAAAACCGGGTTCGAGGTACTATTGGGGTTTTTGCTGCTGTTGGATTCATGCGCACAGCCCGACGCTACATCGCCCGCGAGATCTACCGTTCGACCACCGTCGTGCTGGTGGCCTTGGTGGGCCTGTTCATGTTTTTTGCTCTCATCGACGGCCTGGACAAGGTCGGCGACCACCTCACCTTGCTAAATCTTTTTTATCTGCAGGTACTGGATCTCCCCAACCATCTGTACGAACTCTTGCCCATCGGGCTGCTGATTGGCGCCGTCCTGGCTCTGGCCGGCCTGGCACAACGCAACGAACTCACCATCCTGCGCGCATCAGGCGTCAGCGGCCTGAAACTGCTGGGCACCTTGTGGCTGATTACCATCCCGCTGGTGGCGGGTGCCTTTATTCTGTCCGAGTACATCACTCCTGCCGCCGAGCTTCAGGGCAGCGAATCACGGCTGGCACTGATGGGCCGCACAGATGGCGGACGGCTATCCAGCGGCTACTGGTTCAAGGAGTCCAACCCCGAAAGCGGTGGCACGCGGGTAATCAATCTCCACAAACTGGATGGACAAGGACATGTGCAAGGCGTCATCTTGTACGAGTTTCGCGCAGACGACACGTTAAAGGCCTATGTAGAAGCGGCTGATGGCCAGTTTGGGGACGGCCACCTGGCCCTGAGCTCGGTAACCGAAACGCGGATAGAACCACAATCTGCCAGCGCACTGGCCAACGCCAAGGTGCCCACTTCGCCCATCAGCCAGGTGATCAAGCTGAAGAGTCGCAGCATCCCCACCTCTCTTACCCCCGAACGCCTGATTGCCCGGATCCTGACGCCCGAGCGCATGGCGATTTCCGATCTGCTCGATTACATCGGCTATCTCAAGAACAACAACCTTCAAACTGATCGCCAGGAGGTTGCGCTGTGGCGCAAGATTGCCTATCCGTTCACGCTGCTGGTGATGATGACGATCGCGACACCGATCGGGTTCATGCAGACCCGGCGAGGCGGGGTGGGGATCAAGGTGTTTTTGGGCATCATCCTGGGCGTAGGCTTTTTCATGCTTAACCAGCTTGCACTTAACGCAGGCATGCTGGGCAATTGGCCCCCCTGGGCCACGGCGCTGGTGCCCAGTATGCTGGGCCTGGGCTGCGCCCTGATTGTCTTGCTTGCCATGGAGCATCGCCACCCGCTTGCTTTATGGTGGCGGCAGCGCCGCCTGCAGCGCAAACCAGCATGAGCACTCCTGATATCTGGGTGATTGGCGACATCCAGGGGTGCGCGCAACCGCTGCGCGCCCTGTTGTCGCACCCCCAACTGGCCCACCCCGACACCGAGATCTGGTTTGCCGGAGATCTCGTCAATCGCGGTCCGGATTCTCTTGGCGCCCTGCGCCTGATCCGCAGCCTGGGCAACCGGGCACGGGTAGTGTTGGGCAATCATGATATTCACCTGCTGGCAGTGGCCGCCGGGGTTCGCAAACACGGCAAATCCGACACTTTGCAAGACATCCTGGCTGCCCCAGACTGCGACGAACTGCTCTCCTGGTTGCGTCATCGCCCCCTGATGGTTCGCGATCATCGCCACGTAATGGTGCATGCGGGTATCTTGCCGGCCTGGACACTGGACCAGACCCAGGCGCTCGCACACGAAATCGAAGCGTCCTTGCAACAGGCCAACTGGCAGCAAGCCGTGCACGATTTATACGGCGAAGAACCGCTTTATTGGGACGATGCGCTTGCCGGGCCCGCACGGATGCGCGTGATCGTCAATGCCCTGACACGCATGCGCATGTGTCGGGCCGACGGCGGTATGGATTTTCAGCATAAGGCTGGCCCCAAGGACAGTCCTGACCTCAAACCCTGGTTTGAGCTACCGGCACGCAGGGATCTCTCGGAGACTATCGTGTTTGGGCATTGGTCGGCCCTGGGCCTGAACATCCGCCCTGACACCATCTGCCTGGACACGGGCTGTGTGTGGGGAAGATCACTGACCGCGCTGCGCCTGCGCGACCATGCATTGATTCAGGAAGACTGCACGGCCTGCTGCACCAAGGCATGACACCGGCCGGCCAGGTCTCCACGACGTGACTCAGCGTCTGGAACAATGGGTGGCAAAAACCGGCACTCGACAGCTACCCCCCAGGCACCCAGCAGCACCCATAAATTGGCCACCAGGGTTTGCTCGCCCACAAACGAGAGTTCGGGCGCCGGCCGCCCATGTCGCAGGTAGCGCAACGCCACCGGCTGTACAGGTACCCGAGCCTGAACCGCTGCCTCGAAGAGGCCAGAATGAAACGGCTTCACATCCAGCCCTTCGGTGGTGGTCCCTTCTGGAAACAGACCGACGACATCGCCCTGCTGAAAGCAGCCGGTAATCTGCCGGCAGGCCTCACGCACGGCATGACGGCGGCCGCGGTCGATAAACAATGTACCGGCCCAGGCAACCAGCAGACCAATCACCGGCCAGCGACGGATATCACTTTTGGCAACAAACGAGGTAGTGCGAACACAATTCAGTACAAAGATATCCACCCAGGACACATGGTTGGCGACCCAAAGGCCGGGATCTTTGCGCAGGGGCTGCCCCAGCACGCGGACACGCACCCCGCACAAAGCCAGCAGGCCACGCGACCAGGCACCCACCACACACTGGCGCCAACGGCGGCTTAACAAGGGAAAGACCAGCAGCTCGGTGAGTAGCCCCGAGAGGATCCACACCACCACGAATACCGAACGAATCACAAACAACACGACCGCCACGCAGCACCTCGCTCCCGGACAACCCGGGCGATGTGGCTCATCATACCTGCTGATCGAAGTACCGCTGCAAAATCACGGCGGCCGCCATGGCATCGTCGGGGGCGTTGCTGCCCAGAATGTGCTGGGCCTCCAGGCTGGATCCGCGCTCATCAACCAAAACCACCGCCAGACCAAATCGGCCCTCCAGCTGATGGGCAAAGCGTCGGCTTTGCTGTGAAGCCGCTTGTTCTTGCCCATCGAGCGTCAGCGGCAAACCCACCACCACCCGGTTGGGCTGCCATTTGTCGAGCAAGGCGGCAACCTGGTCAAACCGCTGCGCCCGGGTGGTGGGTGTCAGGATGCACAAGGGCCTGGCCTGTGCGGTCAGCGTGTTGCCCAGAGCCACCCCGATTTTCCGGAGGCCAAAATCAAAAGCCAGCAGAACTTCTTCAGGCATGGCCTGCGTCACTGGCCAGCATGGCAGAGCGAATACCCAACTGCGCCAGGGCAGCATCGTAGCGTTGCTCGGCAGGGGTGTCGAACAGGATCTCGTGGGAAGACAGCACATTGAGCCATGCATTGCTGGCGAGCTCGTCTTCAAGCTGGCCAGCCCCCCAACCCGCATAGCCCAGCGTGACCAGCAAATGAGCAGGCCCGTGCCCCGCGGCGACGTCTTGCAGCACATCCCGCGAAGTGGTGAGAGCCACGTTGTCGTCTACCGGAATGCTTGAGTTGTAATCACCGCGTGGCACATGCAGCACAAAGCCACGATCGGTTTGTACCGGCCCGCCAAAAAAGACTGGTGTTTCACGTACCGGGCCAATCTCGAGCGACAGGGGAAGGTTGATACGCTGGAGGAGGTCTCCGATGGTGAGATCGGTGGGGCGATTAACCACCAGGCCCAGCGCACCGTGCTCGGTGTGTTCGCAGACATAAATAACCGTGTTGGCGAGCTCGCCCGTCACCCTGCCCGGCATGGCCAGCAGCAGCTGGCGCGAGAGATCGATCCTGGGGGTTTCTTCGGCAGCATGCGGTTTGGTCGTCATGATGATCTCCCTGGACGCGGGCCAAACGGCCCATATCCCTAGAGTATCAGATCTCGATGAGTTCGAAATCTTCTTTGCGGGCTCCGCATTCGGGGCACACCCAGTTGGGTGGCACGTCTTCCCAGCGCGTGCCCGGTGCAATCCCGTCTTCGGGAAAGCCCGCCGCCTCATCGTAAATCCAGCCGCAAATAAGACACATCCAGGTGCGCATGACCATCAAACCTTAAATCAGGCCCGCCAGAGAATCCGCGGGCCGCATCCATTAGAATGGATGCCATAGTACCCAATCCGCCGGGCTGTCTGCCGGCTTGTCGCGCGTGTCATGGCCTCCCCGCTTATATCGTCTCTGTCACTTCCGCTGATTCTCGGCTCTTTCGATCCCAGTGGCGCCAGTAACCTGCCTGCCGACGCGGTCATCTGCGCGCAGCTTGGGCTGCACGCCGGCTCTGTGGTGACCGCGCTCCTGGCTCAGGATACCTCCGGCATCCAGTCTATTCAGCGGATCTCTCCCGAATTCATCGACGAACAGGCCCGCTGTCTGCTCGAAGACATGGCAATCGGCGCCATCAAGATCGGGCCGCAATACGACCCGGAAACCATTGCCACGCTGGCCCAACTGGCGGCCGACTACAGCACCCTGCCGCTGGTATTGCATCTGACACCGCCGCCCGATGTACCCGATCTCGACGATCTGGATGCCGAGGACACTGCAGGCGCTTTGCTGGATCTGCTGGTACCCCAGGCACGGATTTTGGTGCTGGATGCCTCGCTGCCAGAGCAATGGGCCAGCCAGGGCCTGCTCTCGGGCACCGGGGCAGACACCCCCATCCAGGCCTTGCTGGAGCTGGGCGCATCACATGTGCTGTGCTGCCACTTCAGCCCCGGCACTGATGGCCCGGGCCTGCGCTGGCACAGTCAGGATCAGTCCAGCCGACGCTGGCCCCTGCCGGCATCACCCGTACGGGCCACCGACCGCGAAAGTCTACTGGCCACCTTGCTGACATACCACCTGGCACAAGGGCTTACTCCCGAGGCAGCCGTGCAACAGGCCGCCGGCCAGGCCGGCCACATGCTGGCACATGCGTTTCACCCAGGAATGGGGCAACAGATCTTACGGTTCACCACACCATGAATTCACTCAGATTTCCGCGCGGCTTATACGGTGTCACCCCCGATTGGTCCGATACCCACCGCTTGCTCGAAGCCATCCGCCAGGCCCACGCGGGCGGCATGCAGGTGGTGCAATGGCGGCGCAAACTGGGCGATCCGGCCGCGCAGCAGGCCCAGGCCCGCTCGGTGCGCGACCTCTGCCGCGAGCTTCACCTGCCCTTGATCATCAATGACGACTGGCGCCTGGCATTGGCGCTGGATGCCGACGGCGTGCATCTGGGCAAAGACGATGGCACACTGACCGAAGCACGGCGCGAGATGGGCCCCCACAAACTGATCGGGTGCTCGTGCTACAACCAGCCGGCATTGGCACACCAGCATCTGCAGGTGCCTGTGGATTACATTGCCTTTGGTGCAATGTTTCCATCCGCCGTCAAACCAGATGCCGTACGCGCCTCTCTGGACGATATTCGCGAGGGGCGCAAGATCAGTGCCCTGCTGTCACCCCGCCCAGCTGTGGTGGTCATCGGCGGCATCGGCCCGGATAACGCCGCGCCACTCATCCAGGCGGGCGCCGACAGTATCGCTGTCATCAGCGCCCTGTTTAACGCCCCTGATATCACCGCCACAGCACAACGCTGCAGCGCACTTTTCTCCTGATCCTTTTTTCGATAAGTACTCAGCCATGTCCCGTAATTCAGACCTTTTCGATCGCGCCTGCCAGGCCATCCCCGGTGGGGTCAATTCTCCTGTACGCGCCTTTCGCTCGGTGGGCGGCACGCCGCCCTTCATCCAGCGCGCCCAAGGCCCCTACCTATGGGATGCTGAGGATACCCGCTACATTGATTATGTCGGATCGTGGGGCCCTGCCATCCTGGGCCATGCCGATCCCGAAGTTATCCGTGCCGTTCAGGCCGCGGCAGAAGGCGGCTTGTCTTTTGGGGCCCCTACCGAGGCAGAAATCCAGATCGCAGAGGCGATCATCGAGCGCATCCCATCCATCGAACAGGTGCGCCTGGTCAGCTCGGGCACCGAAGCCACGATGTCAGCCATCCGTCTGGCCCGGGGCCACACCGGCCGCCACAAAATTGTGAAGTTCGAGGGCTGCTACCACGGACACTCCGACAGCCTTCTGGTGAAGGCTGGATCCGGCATGCTGACTTTCGGCCATCCCTCTTCGGCGGGGGTGCCACCCGAATTCGTGCAACATACGCTGGTGCTCGATTACAACCGCCTGGATAGCGTCGAAGCCGCTTTTGCCCAATACCCCGAAGAGATCGCCTGCGTCATTGTCGAGCCCATTGCCGGCAACATGAACTTCGTACGGCCCGCGGCGGGCTTTCTGGAAGGCCTGCGCAAGCTGTGCAGCCAATACGGCGCCTTGCTGATTTTCGATGAAGTCATGACGGGCCTGCGCGTCGGGCCACAAGGCATGCAGGGCTTGTGCGGCGTGACACCCGATCTCACCACCCTGGCCAAGATCATTGGCGGCGGCATGCCGGTGGGCGCCTTTGGTGGGCGCGCCGACATCATGGCCAATATCGCTCCTCTGGGCGCGGTGTATCAGGCGGGCACCTTGTCGGGCAACCCGGTTGCCGTGGCTGCGGGGCTCGTCACCCTACAGCGGCTGGCCGCACCGGGGCTCTACGAAAACCTGCATCAGCAAACCGGCAAATTGGTTCAGGGTCTGGTCAAGGCCGCCCATCAGCATGGGATCCCGTTTTGCGGCGACTGGCAAGGCGGCCTCTTTGGCATTTATTTCCGCGACACCATCCCGCAAAGCCTGGCAGAGGTCTCGGCCTGCAACCAGGAGGCCTTCACGCGGTTTTTCCACGGGATGCTTGAAGCCGGTGTGTACTTCGCACCTTCGGCCTTCGAAGCCGGATTTGTGTCGATTACGCACGACGACGCTGTCATCAATGCCACGCTGGACGCTGCCAACCGGGTATTTGCCACCCTGTAATGCAAGCCTGCAAGGTCAAAAAATGTACCGATCTGCAGAAATCACCGGCAGATTGGTACAAACCTCAAGTTTCTTGATGTAAAGCAAGGAAACCCTCACCCCCCACCCCTACACTAGGCTCGTCATTCATATCTCAGCGGCGGCTTATTGCCGTCCCAAAGGCGCGCCATGACCGACTTCACACACTACGTCGCTACGCAACACCCCGCTGTTGCACTCCCCCCCCGCGACCTCGAAACTCGCATCACCGACAAAGAATCCCCCGACATCCGCCTCTGGTTGCGTATGCTCAGTTGCTGTAACCTCATCGAAACCGAGGTTCGGTCCCGCTTGCGCACCGAGTTCCAGACCACGCTGCCACGCTTCGACCTCCTTTCCCAACTCACGCACACCCCAAAAGGGCTCAAAATGTCCGAGCTCTCCCGCCTGATGATGGTCAGCAACGGCAATATCACCGGCATCGCCGACCAACTCGAGAAAGACGGCCTGATCGAGCGCCAGAAAAACGAAACCGATCGCCGCAGCTCGCTGCTGCGCCTTACCCAAAAAGGGCGCCGTTACTACCGACGCATGCAAAGTGCCCACGATTCCTGGATTCAATCACTGCTCGGCGGCATGGCCCCTTCCGCACGTTCCAGCCTGTTCGAACTCCTGGGCGATCTCAAACGCACCACACATACCCGATTGCCTGTGGCCTAATCGCCGCACAGCCCGGCTTGGCCTCTCATGCAAACCCTCATTCGGCATAGAATGAGGGTTTGTTTCATTCTTGCCCCGCCCGCACAGGTACGGCATCTCATCACGCACTCAAGCCATGGCCATCAATTTGCATATTCCGGCGCGCGACGCCATTTTTCCCGTTGCAGGCATCCGTATTGGCACGGCCGAAGCCGGCATCCGCAAAACGGGCCGACGCGACCTCACAGTCTTTTTGCTCGAGCCAAACACCACGGTGGCTGGCGTCTTTACCCGCAACCGGTTTCGTGCCGCACCGGTGCAAGTGTGCGAGGCCCATCTGGCGGCACAGGCAGGCATCCGGGCGCTGGTTATCAATACAGGTAATGCCAATGCAGGCACCGGAGTACCCGGCCTGCAGGCAAGCAATCAAACCTGTGAAGCGCTGGCAAGTCAGTTGGGCGTGCAAGCCACACAGATTTTGCCGTTTTCCACGGGAGTCATCCTCGAGCCCCTGCCAGTAGATCGCCTGATTGCCGGCCTGCCTGCTGCTGTGGCCGATGCACAATCGGCGCACTGGTTTGAAGCTGCCCACAGCATCATGACCACCGACACGCAACCCAAGATTCATTCACAACAGATCGATCTGGGCGGCACCACGGTGACCATCACCGGCATCAGCAAGGGTGCGGGCATGATCCGCCCCAATATGGCCACGATGCTGGGTTTTCTGGCCACCGACGCGGGCCTGCCTGCATCACTGCTCAAAACCCTGGCCAGCCAGATCGCCAACCAGTCGTTCAATCGCATCACGGTGGATGGCGACACCTCCACCAACGACTCCTTCATCATCATGGCAACCGGAGCCAGCGGCGTCCAGATCCAGTCCCCACAAGACCCTCGCTTCCAGCCACTGGTGCAGGCGCTCACTCAGGCCGCACGCGATCTAGCCCAAAAAATCGTGCGCGACGCCGAAGGCGCAACCAAGTTCATGACCATCCAGGTCGAACAGGCCGCCACCACCGAAGAAGCCCTGAAGGTGGCTTATTCCATTGCCCATTCGCCTCTGGTAAAAACCGCGTTTTATGCATCCGACCCCAATCTGGGCCGGATCCTCGCAGCCATTGGTTACGCGGGTATTGACGATCTCGACGTCTCCAAACTTACCCTGTGGCTGGGCGACATTCAGGTGGCCACGCAAGGCGGCCGCGATCCCAACTATCTCGAAGAAGACGGCCAGCGCATCATGGCGCAAGCAGAGATCCTGGTACGGGTAGCTCTGGGGCGTGGCCAAACGTCCGATACCGTCTATACGTGTGATTTTTCCCACGAATACGTCAGCATCAATGCAGATTACCGCTCTTAGGGGCTTGATTTACAAGATCAAATCTGCAAAAATACTTGGCTTGGCCATGCTTATGCATTTAAGCACAGGCCTTTTTGGCATCCCTGGTGCAAGGCTTAGGCTCTTTTTAGGCATAAGACACCAGGAATATTCTCACAGGAAATCCCCATGTACGCGGTCATAAAAACCGGTGGCAAACAGTATCGTGTTTGCGCTGGCCAAAAACTGAAAATCGAACAGATACCAGCTGACATTGGGCAAGAAATCTCGCTAGACCAGGTTTTGTCGGTTGGCGAAGGCGATGCGCTGAAAATCGGCACGCCTTTCGTCACGGGCGCTGCGGTCAAAGCCACTGTTCTTGCACAAGGTCGTCACGACAAGGTCAAAATCTTCAAGATGCGCCGGCGCAAGCATTATCAAAAGCACCAAGGCCATCGCCAGAATTTCACCGAAATCCGCATCGACGCCGTTGCGGCCTGACCTGACCAAGGAGCACACTCATGGCACACAAAAAGGGCGGCGGCTCAACGCGTAACGGCCGCGATTCAGAATCCAAACGGTTGGGCGTCAAAGTATATGGCGGCCAACAAATCTCGGCCGGCGGCATCATTGTCCGCCAGCGGGGCACGCAATTCCATCCTGGCGTCAATGTCGGTATCGGCAAAGACCACACGCTGTTCTCCCTCGTGGACGGCACCGTGCAGTTTTCCGTCAAGGGCGCGCTTAACAAGCGCACCGTGTCGGTAAACGCCAGCAACTGATCTTCACCGATCAGCCAAAAAGAGGCCCTGCTTGATAGCAGGGTCTTTTTGTTTAAGTAGAATATGCATCATGAAATTTGTAGACGAAGCCACAATTGAAGTCGTTGCCGGCAAGGGTGGCAACGGCGTGGCCAGCTTTCGCCGCGAAAAATTTATCCCGATGGGCGGGCCCGACGGCGGCGATGGCGGTCGTGGCGGCTCTATCCTGGCGGTAGCCGACCGCAACATCAATACCCTGATTGATTACCGTTATGCACGCCTGCACCGTGCAAAAAATGGCGAAAACGGCCGCGGCTCCGATCAGTACGGCGCCGGGGCAGCCGATATTGTCCTGCGCATGCCGGTGGGCACCGTTATCTACGATGCCGAGACAAACCAGCAACTCTTCGATCTCGACCATCATGGCCAGCAAGTTACGCTGGCCGCCGGTGGCAACGGGGGGCTGGGCAATCTGCACTTCAAATCCAGCACCAATCGCGCACCACGGCAATTTACGCCGGGGCGCGAGGGCGAGCAGCGCCATCTACGGCTTGAACTCAAAGTGCTGGCCGATGTGGGTTTGCTGGGGATGCCCAATGCGGGCAAATCCACCCTCATCGCCAAGGTATCCAATGCCCGGCCAAAGATTGCAGACTACCCCTTTACCACGCTGCATCCCAACCTGGGCGTGGTGCGCACATCCACCTCGCACAGTTTCGTCATCGCCGATATTCCGGGCCTGATCGAAGGCGCCTCCGAAGGCGCCGGGCTGGGGCACCAATTTTTGCGTCATCTCAGCCGCACCCGGGTGCTCTTGCATCTGCTGGACGTCTACTCGCCTGATCCCGATATCGACGCCTGCGCACAAGCGGTGCAGGACGCCCGGGCGATCGCCCGCGAGCTTGAGCGCTACAGCCCCGAGCTGGCGGCCAAGCCCCGTTGGCTGATACTCAACAAACTGGACATGCTTGAAGACGCTGCTGCGATCCAGCGACGCATTTGCCAGGAGCTGCAGTGGTCCGGCCCGGTCTTCGGGATCTCGGCACTGACAGGCGCCGGTACGCCAACCCTGATGGGTGCCATCCAGACATGGCTGGACGAACAGCAGCAAGCCGAGCACGCCCACGATGAAGACCCGCGTTTCGTGGAAGGCAAATCAGACCCGGCATCTCCCGACGCGCACTAAACTGTCACATCACCGCCGTCACTTTTTTGTTACGCCCTGCAGCATGAGCTCATCCAGCCTCTCTCCTTCGGTTGCACAACACGCCCACCGCCTGGTGCTTAAAGTGGGGTCCTCTTTGGTCACCAACGAAGGGCGTGGCATAGACACCCAGGCGGTGGCCCAATGGGCCGAGCAAATTGCTGCCTTGCACGCAGCTGGGCGCCAGGTGGTTCTGGTTTCCAGCGGCGCGATTGCCGAGGGCATGGCACGGCTGGGCTGGCCGCGGCGACCCAAGGCGATGCCCGAGTTGCAGGCGGCAGCTGCCGTGGGACAAATGGGCCTGGTACAGGCCTACGAAGCGGCATTTGCACGCCACGGGGTGCGCACCGCCCAAATTCTGCTGACCCACGAAGACCTCTCTGATCGGCGCCGCTACTTAAACGCTCGCAGCACGCTGGTAACCCTGCTGAATCTGGGTGTCGTGCCGATCGTCAATGAAAACGACACCGTGGTCACCGATGAGATCCGGGTGGGCGACAACGACACGCTGGGCGCACTGGTCACCAACCTGGTTGAAGCCAGCGTACTCATCATCCTCACCGACCAGGCCGGCCTGTACAGTGCCGACCCGCGCAAACACCCGGACGCCGAATTCATCCACCAGGGCCAAGCAGGCGACCCCGCACTTGAAGCGATGGCGGGCGGTGCCGGCAGCACCTTTGGCACTGGCGGGATGCTGACCAAAGTGTTGGCTGCGCGTCGCGCAGCCAACAGCGGCGGACACACGATCATTGCTTCCGGGCGTGAGCCCGCCGTGCTGCAACGCCTGACCGCCGGCGAACCTATCGGTACCGAGCTGCAGGCAGTACTACCCGTGCGCTCGGCACGCCAGCGCTGGATGGTGAACCACCTGCGTTTGCGCGGCCGAGTTACCCTGGATGCTGGCGCCGTGCGCGCCCTGACACAAGGGCATCGCAGCCTGCTACCCATTGGTGTAACCGACGTCGAGGGAGATTTCGAGCGTGGTGACGTGGTAGCCTGCGTGGATGAGCACGGAGTAGAGTGCGGCCGCGGCCTGATCAATTATTCTTCTGCAGATACCGCCCGCATCCTGCGCCAGCCCAGCGCGCGGATTGCCGAGATCCTGGGCCATTTATCAGACCCGGAACTCATTCACCGCGACAATCTGGTGGTGGTGCGCCCCGCAGGCACTATTTCTGGGCAGCAATAAACAGCGTCTCTTTTACTTCTTCCATCACCACACAGCTTTTGGTTTGGGTCACCCCGGGCAGCCGCAACAGGATATTGCCCAACAGATGGCGATACTGTCCAATCTCTTTGATGCGGGCCTTGATCAGGTAGTCGAAGTCTCCGGACACCAGATGGCATTCCAGTACCTGCGGCACACACAGGACTTCACGGCGGAACTCCTCGAAGGTACGCTCTGACTTGCTGGACATCGTGATTTCCACAAACACCAGCAAGCCTGCATCCAGGGCAACAGGCGCCACACGGGCGTGATATCCCGTAATCACACCGTCACGTTCCAGCCGGCGCACACGCTCGATGCAGGGTGTGACTGTCAGCCCAATCGCGTCAGCCAGCTCGGTCATGGAGAGACGGCCATTTTGCTGCAGAAGATCCAGGATGCGCCGGTCGAGCTTATCGAGCGCGTGGACGGATTCTTTTTGAACTCTCATAGGGGCTCCCACGAGCATTGGAGTGCCTGTGACAGGCCGGCAAGACAGGCCTTAAACACTTGATTTTAAACATTTAAATTTCTATTTGGCGGCAAACCAGCATTTTGTGCTGACAATCCCAGCCAGACAGATGCGCAGACGTCTATATTCCTGCAAACTACATTTTTTCATAAAAAATCACCCATGGATATCGCCTATCATCATCAAAAATTACTCTCTATGAGGTTTGGTCATGAAAGTTCTGGTTTTGGGAGCAGGCGTGGTCGGTGTTACCAGCGCCTACTATCTGGCTCAGCAGGGGCATGAAGTCACTGTAATCGATCGCGAAACCAGTACGGCCGAAGAAACCAGCTTCGGCAATGCGGGCCAGCTGTCGTTTGGATATTCCTCTCCCTGGGCTGCACCGGGCATCCCCCTGAAAGCCCTGAAATGGCTGTTTACCCAGCATGCGCCGCTAACCATCCGGCCCGATGGCAGCCTGTTTCAGTTGCGCTGGATGTATGACATGTGGCGCAATTGCACACCGGCACGCTACGCCACCAATAAAGAACGCATGCTGCGGCTGTCCGCTCATAGCCGCCAATGCCTGCATCAGCTGCAGGCAGACACGGGCATCCAGTTTGAAGGCCGCCGCCAGGGCACCCTGCAGGTGTTTCGCACACAAAAGCAGATGGACGACGCACAGCGTGACGTCCAGGCGCTAAGCGATGCGGGTGTTGCCTTCGAGCTGGTTGATGGCGACCATCTGGTGGATTACGAGCCCGCCCTGCATCAGGTGCGCCACAAGCTGGTGGGCGGCCTGCGCACCCCCGAAGACGAAACCGGAGACTGCCGGCTGTTCACCCACGAACTGACGCAACTGGCAGAACGGCAAGGTGTACAGTTTCGCTTCGGCGAAGTGATCCAGTCCTTGCAACACGCCAGCGGGCGCATCACCGGTGTGCAGTGCGCCTCGGGGCTGCTGCAGGCCGACGCCTATGTGGTGGCACTGGGTTCGTACTCGCCATTGCTGCTGCGCGGTATTGTCGACTTGCCCATTTATCCCATGAAAGGCTATTCCATCACAGTGGATATCTCAGACCCTGCCCGCGCGCCGGTGTCCACTTTGCTGGACGAAACTTACAAGATCGCCCTGACACGATTTGATGATCGCATCCGGGTAGGCGGCATGGCCGAGGTGGTGGGCTACGACACCCATCTGGATCCCCGCCGTCAACGCACCCTGGAGATGGTGCTTAATGATCTGTTTCCCGGCAGCTACGCGCCCGGTGATGCACATTTCTGGACAGGCCTGCGGCCCAAGACGCCTGACAGCACCCCCATCGTGGGGCGCACGCGATTAAGCAATCTGTTCCTCAACACCGGCCATGGCACTCTGGGATGGACCATGTCATGCGGCAGCGGACAACTGATATCAGATCTGGTCTCGGGCAAGCCTACCGCCATCCGCAGCGACGATCTGGGCGTGCAGCGCTATCGCTAAGTGTTGGCCCTGATGCACACCTGGATCGCCACAAAATAATGATTATTTAAGCAATACCCTGCCCAACCCGCATCAGCACTCGTATACTTGGCCTCACGCGGGGGTACTCGACGGCATTGCCGGCGGGTTGAGAAACACCCTTCGTACCAGTACGGATAATGCCGATGCTGGGAGCGTGCAGGGTGTCTCTCAGGGGCATCTTGCGTCCAATCCTCCCCGACTCGGCTCCATTTCCGAAATTCTTTCGAACCTGGAGCTTCCTCTTGAACACACATCCCTCTTTTCTGGCCACACAGGCCACTGTCGACCCAGCTGCTGTCCACCCATTGCCGGCGTCACAAAAAATTTACGTTACCGGCTCACGCACCGACCTGCGTGTCCCGTTCCGGGAAATCCGCCAGGATGACACCCCAGGGCAGTTTGGCGGCGAGCCCAATCCGCCACTGACGATATATGACACGAGCGGCCCGTACACCGATCCATCCGTAACCATCGACATCCGCAAGGGGCTGAGTGCCCCCAGGTTGCCATGGATTCTGGAGCGCGGAGACACGGAAGCCCTGCCGGGGCTGAGCAGCCAGTTCGGGCGCGCCCGGCAGGCAGACCCCGAGACAGACAACCTGCGTTTTACACGCACACGTGCTCCGCGCCGTGCCCATGCAGGCTCCAACGTGACGCAGATGCATTACGCGCGCCGCGGCATCATCACTCCCGAGATGGAGTACGTGGCCATCCGCGAAAACCTGCGCCGCGAGCAATACATCGAGACTCTGCATCAAACAGGCCCGGATGGTGCGCGCCTGGCCGAGCGACTGACACGGCAACATGCCGGCCAATCCTTCGCGGCCAGCATCCCGGAGACCATCACCTCCGAGTTTGTGCGCCAGGAAATAGCCCGCGGGCGGGCGATCATCCCGGCCAACATCAACCATCCCGAAATCGAGCCCATGGCCATCGGGCGCAATTTTTTGGTGAAGGTAAACGCCAATATCGGCAACTCGGCCATCCGCTCGGACATCCACGAAGAAGTGGAGAAAATGACCTGGGCAATCCGGTGGGGTGGCGACACGGTGATGGATCTGTCCACCGGCAAACATATTCACGAAACCCGCGAATGGATCATACGCAACTCACCCGTACCCATTGGCACAGTGCCGATTTATCAGGCACTGGAAAAAGTGGGGGGCGTGGCTGAAGAACTGAACTGGGAGATTTTCAGGGACACCTTGATCGAGCAGGCTGAGCAAGGTGTGGATTACTTCACCATCCATGCCGGGGTGTGTCTGCCATTCGTCCCCATGACAGCCAGCCGCATGACGGGGATTGTCTCCCGTGGGGGCTCGATCATGGCCAAATGGTGTCTGGCCCATCATCGCGAAAGCTTTCTGTATGAGCACTTCGAAGACATCTGCGACATCATGAAGGCGTACGACGTCAGCTTCTCGCTGGGTGATGGCCTGCGGCCGGGATCGGGGTACGACGCCAATGACGAGGCACAGTTCGCAGAGCTGCGCACCCTGGGCGAGCTGACCCAGGTGGCCTGGAAGCATGAGGTTCAGGTGATGATCGAAGGGCCGGGCCACGTGCCCATGCATCTCATCCGCGAGAACATGGACTTGCAGCTAAAGCATTGCCACGAAGCACCCTTTTATACCCTGGGCCCCCTGACTACCGACATTGCCCCCGGATACGACCACATCACCTCCGGCATTGGTGCTGCGATTATCGGCTGGTATGGCACGGCCATGCTGTGCTATGTGACACCAAAAGAGCACCTGGGCTTGCCCAACAAGAAAGACGTCAAGGACGGCATCATCACGTACAAGATTGCCGCCCATGCCGCCGATCTGGCCAAGGGACACCCGGGCGCGGCGATCCGGGATAACGCACTATCCAAGGCGCGCTTCGAGTTTCGTTGGGAAGACCAGTTCAATCTGGGGCTGGATCCTGACACAGCGCGTGCGTTTCATGATGAAACCCTGCCCAAGGACTCCATGAAAGTGGCTCACTTTTGCTCGATGTGCGGGCCCAAGTTCTGCAGCATGAAGATTTCCCAAGATGTGCGCGACTACGCCCGCGACAACGGCCTGGACGAAGCGACGGCACTGGCTCGGGGCATGGCGGCAAAATCAGCGGAGTTTATTGCCGGCGGTGCACAGATCTACCAGAAGGTGTAGTGCCCGGCACGGTGCCCGGCCGTCCAGCACCCTGCCCGCACGAAAAAGCCCGCACAGTCCTGGCATTGCCGGGCCTGTGCGGGCTGATAAGCAGCTTGCGGCTTATTTCACTGCATACAAAAAGAGCTCAACGCGCCGGTTAAGGGCCCGCCCTTCGGCGGTGCCATTGTCACCAATCGGGTTGGCAGCGCCACGTCCTTCGGCCATCAGGCGGCCTGCAGCCACCCCCTGACCCGACAGATACTGTGTGACGGCCGCTGCACGGCGCTGCGACAGCGGCATATTGATGGAATCGCTACCGGTAGAGTCGGTGTAACCGATCGACTTGGCGCGCAGCTCGGGGTGTTGCGTCAGTGCACGTGCCACGCTATCGAGCACAGGCAGCAGTGCCGGCTTGAGCTGAGCCTTGCCAGTATCAAAGGATACGTTGCTGGGAATATTGACCTTGAGCGTGCCATCAGGCATCTCGATAACCGCTACCCCCAGATTGGATGCACCGGATTTTTCGACATCCTGCTTGATACCTTTCCAGTTGTAGCCGACGACACCGCCCACCACAGAACCAATCCCGGCACCAATCATGGCCGCCTGGCTGCTATCGCCTATCAGGGCTCCCAGGCCCGCCCCAAGAGCAGCACCGGCGCCCGCACCCACAGCCGTATTTTGGCCCTGAGGTGTGACATTGGCGCAAGCTGTCAGCAAGGCCAGGCTGCCGATTACGCTTGCCCGCATGACGCATCGTTTGGATAAAAGCATGGAACCCTCCTGAATTAGTATCAACTTTTTTAGCGTAACAGGACGCCTCAAATTAAATGTAAGTCGTTGTTTCAACCGCTCTTTTTACCAGTTATAAAAGGCCTACCGCCCGGGGCAGACCGAATACAATCAGCCAGAACACAGCAACCGTCTCAAAGGCCACAAAGCACATTGCATGATTGAGTTCCAGCACGTATTCAAATCGTATGGCCGCGGCCGCAACATCCTGGCCGACGTCAATTTCCATATTCAGCCCGGCGAATTCATTTTTGTTTCCGGGCCATCGGGCGCAGGCAAATCCACCTTGCTCAAACTGGTTGGTGGCCTCGAGCCCGCCAGTCGCGGTGCGGTCACCGTCAACAAGCACCGCATTGATCGGCTGTCCCCACGCCGCCTGCCCTACTTGCGCCGCACGGTTGGGCTGATCCTCCAGGACGCCCATTTGCTGTTTGACCGCAGTGCCATCGACAACGTGCTGCTGCCCATGGCAGTGCAGGGGCTGGAGCCTGCCAGCGCGGCCAAGCGGGCACGGGCCGCCCTCGAAAAAGTGGGGCTCAGGGGCAAAGAAAAAATGTTACCAATCGAGCTCTCGGGTGGCGAGCAACAGCGCCTGGCCATCGCGCGCGCCATCGTTGGACGGCCGGCCATCCTGATTGCAGACGAACCCACCGCCAACCTGGATCACGACAGTGCCAGGCACATCATGGATGTCTTTCGGGATTTCAACCAGGTGGGGGTCACCACCCTGATTGCCTCGCACGATACCCAACTGATGGCACGCTACGCCCAACGCACCCTGCACATCGACGCCGGCCATTTTGCCGATATCCCGGGAGTACAGGCATGACCCGCTGGTTGCGTCACCATCAATATGCACTGCGTGTGGCCTTGCGTCGGCTGCGCCAGCATCCCTTGTCATCACTGGCCAATATCGTGGTGATCGCGCTGATGCTCAGCGTACCCATTTTGGGCGCATCGATACTCCAATCCAGCCAGCCGCTGGCCCGACAGCTTGCTGTTGCGCCCGAGATCACCCTGTTTTTGGCGGCAGACACCAGCGCAAATCAACAAGAAGAATTGCTTGCACGGATCCAGAAGCAGTCGGGTGAACAAATCGCCAAGACCCGGCTGCTGCCTCGCGATCAGGCCATGGCACAACTGAGATCAGACCCGGCATGGGCCCAGGCACTGGATGCGCTGGGCAGCAACCCCTTGCCGGACGCACTGATCGTCACCCTCAAAGACAGCGACACCCCGGCCCAGCAGGCACAGGCGCTGGCCGACAGCTGGCGCCAATGGCCAGAGGTCGATCACGTACAACTGGATAGCGAATGGGTGCGCCGCCTCGAGTCTCTCCTGTCTTTCATCAAAGTGGGGCTGGGGCTGCTGGGTATCGGCGTGATTGTGGTGGTGCTGGCCACGGTATTCAACACCGTGCGCCTGCAGGCACTGACACAACGCGACGAGATCGCTGTAGCCCGGCTGGTGGGAGCCACCGAATCCTTCGTACGCCGCCCGTTCTTGTACCTGGGCGCCCTGACAGGGCTGGCAGCCAGTCTGCTGGCACTGCTACTGGCCTGGCTGTCACTCACGCCCCTGAACACGTTGCTGGGGCAGTTTGCGCGAAGCTACGGGATCCACTGGGCGATGCACTTGCCGGCCTGGCCTGATTTGCTGCTATCCGGCGCATTGATCATCTTGCTGGGGGCAGTGGCTGCACGCCTGTCTGTTACCCGTCACACGCAGTTTTGATGGCGGCCACAGATCCCGCCTCACGGATCGCCGGCTGGCAGATCCAGGAGGGCCGTCATACGCTGCCCTGGCAGGACACGCGTGATCCCTACCGGATCTGGCTGTCGGAAATCATGCTGCAGCAAACCCAGGCCAGCACCGTCATTCCTTACTACCAGCGGTTTTTGGAGTTGTTTCCGGACGTACTGGCTTTGGCCAATGCCCCGGCTGACGCAGTGATGCACGCCTGGGCAGGCCTGGGCTACTATGCACGCGCCCGCCATCTGCACCGCTGCGCCCAGCAAGTGCGCGACCACCACCAAGGGCGGTTTCCCAAGGACGCACAAACGCTGGAAACCCTGCCGGGCATCGGTCGCTCAACGGCCGCGGCCATCGCAGCATTTTCTGACGGGCAACGGCAGCCCATCCTGGATGGCAATGTCCGGCGGGTGTTGATCCGCTATCTGGCCCTGGAGGGCGACCCTGCCTCGGCTGCCATGACGCGCACACTGTGGGCACATGCCCAGGCATGGCTGGATCAGGCACCTGAGTCTCTGGACATGCGGGCCTACACACAAGGGCAAATGGATCTGGGCGCCACCGTATGCACCCGCCACCAGCCTGCCTGCACCCGTTGCCCACTGCAAGAGGACTGTACGGCCCGCAAGCAGGGTTTGCAAAACACACTGCCGCGGCCACGAAACCGGCGCGAAGTGCCGCGCCACGAATGCTGGATGCCGGTGATTGAGTGCGAGAATCACCTCTGGCTGCAACGCCGCCCCGCCGGAGGGGTATGGGGCAGCCTTTGGGCACTGCCTGTGTGCGAGCACCCAAGCGAGGCAGACATCCTGCTTGCACACCTGGGAGTATCCGCCAAGGACAGACAAAATCTGGCTGCCTTTGAACACATCTTTACGCATTTCCGTTTGCGGATCCGGCCGCTTTGGCTGCCTGCGCGCGAGCCCCTGCAAATAGTGAAAGCAGCGGCCACTTGGCCAGAGATCTGCACGACACCCTCTGCCAGACAATCAAAAAATCCGGTTTTGATCCCGCCGGAGGCCGGCACACATGCCTGGGTGCCCATTGCCGGGTTGTCTGGCCTGGGGATGCCTGCGCCTATCTCCCGATTACTGCTGGGCCTGTACCCCGGCACTGACTGATCGGTAAACGCCCCGGCCGGCGGATATCCCTGCCCTATCTGACTCGGCGGTCGGATGGTGACAACTGGTGAGCCCCGATACTCATCAGCAAACCGCAGGCAATACCCAGCGTCATGAGTGCAGTGCCGCCATAGCTCATGAATGGCAGCGGCACACCCACCACCGGCAACACCCCGGTAACCATCCCGATATTGACGAACACATACACAAACATCATCATCGACATGGCGCCAGCCAGCAAGCGGCCAAACTGGGTGGGTGCCCGCACCGTAATGGTAAGCCCGCGCAGCACCATCAAACCGTACAGCACCAGCAGCATCACACTGCCGTAAAAACCAAATTCTTCAGAAAATACCGCAAAGATAAAATCGGTCGTGCGCTCGGGGATGAAATCCAGATGGGTTTGCGTCCCTTGCATATAGCCTTTGCCATACACACCGCCAGAGCCCACCGCAATCATTGACTGAATCGTATGAAACCCCTTGCCCAGGGGGTCGGAGCCCGGATTCAGCAGCACACACACCCGGCTTTTTTGGTATTCGTGCAGCACCACCCAATCAACACCCGGCTGACAGATCTGGTCTTCGTAAACCACCAGGGTGCCCAAGGCCAACACAAGTACCAGCACCACCGGCACCAGGACCTTGAACGAAAAGCCCGCAAAATAAATCACGCAAAATCCTGACACCAGCACCAGCAGGGCAGTGCCCAAATCCGGCTGATCAATGATCAATGCCGCCGGCACCAGCAACAGCACGGTTGCCACAAGAAAATCCAGGATCCTGAAGCGATTGGCAGACTGCCGCTGAAAATACCAGGCCAGCATCAGTGGAACAGCTATTTTCAGCATCTCGGAGGGCTGAATCCGGCCAAACCCCAGATCCAGCCAACGCGTGGCCCCTTTGCTGGTAACCCCAAACAGCATCACGGCGACCAGCAACAAAACACCCAAAATATAAAAATAAGGGGCTGTGCGCATGATGGTGGTGGGCCGCACCAGGGCAACGGCCCACATGGCCACAAAAGCGATCAGAAAATTGCGCAACTGATCGGCAAACCGCCAGTCGGTGTTGCCCACAGCGGAATGCATGGTGGCCATGCCTACCATAGCCATCACCACCAGCAAAATCAGCAAGGGCCAATCGAGCACCGAGAAAAGCCGTCGGATGGCCTGAATGATGAGGTTCATGGCGTGTCCTCCTGTGCCCCATCTTCGGGCGGCGTATCGGCATCCGGCAAGGGTGCAGGCTCGGGGGGTTCAGTGTCCTCGGGGCCTGGGGCCACATCGGGCAAGCCGGCCGCCTGCCCGCCCGGCGGAGCATCAGGCGCTTGCCCGGCGATTGCATTCATCGCCTTGCGTGAAGCATGCTCTTTTTCCAGCTGCTGCTGACGCTCGCTGACCCGGCCCGGGTCAAGCCAGTAGTCAAACACGGTGCGGGCAATGGGCGCTGCCACTGAAGCGCCCCAACCGCCATTTTCCACAATCAGTGCAACAGCAATCTGCGGATCTTCGACAGGGGCATACGCCATGAACAAGGCGTGGTCACGCAGGCGCTCGTCTACCGATTGTGCCTTGTATTTGGCGCCCCGCAGGCTGTACACCTGCGCTGTGCCTGTCTTGCCAGCCGCCTGATACGTGGCCCCGCTAAAGGCACGCCGGGCAGTCCCCTTGCGCACCACATCCACCATGGCATCGCGCACCACCTTCAGATTTTCTGGCTTAAGCGAAATGACGTACTGGGGGGCAGGCACCGGGTAAGTAAACTGCCCGGTCAGGGGATTGATGATGCGTCGCACCAGATGAGGCTTCATGTAGACGCCGTCATTGGCCAGCACCGACGTGGCCTGGGCCAACTGCAACAAGGTAAACGCGTTGTATCCCTGCCCCACCGTGACAGACACCGTCTCGCCCTGATACCAGTGCTGCTGAGACTGCTTTTTATAGGCCTGGCGCTTCCAGGCCCTGGAGGGCAGTACGCCACGGCGCTCACCATCCAGATCGATTCCGGTGATCTGCCCAAAGCCAAACTGCTTGCTGAAATCGTGCAAGGCATCCACGTCCATCTCTGCGCCCAGCGAGAAAAAATAGGTATCCGAGGACACCACCAGGGCGCGATGCATATTGGTGGGGCCATAGGCAGCCCCACCAGCATTGCGAAACTTTTGGCCGGCCAGCTCGAAATATCCTGGGTCAGGAACCAGTTGGTTGGGCCCGCGAATCCCCATCTGCAGGGCGGCCAGCGCCACAAAGGGCTTATAGGTGGAACCAATCGGATAGGTTCCGTACAACGGCCGGTTGATCAGGGGATGGTCGGGAGACTCGTTAAGCTTGCGCCAGTTTTCAACATCGATGCCATCTACAAACAGATTAGGATCAAACGATGGTGAGGACACAAACGCCAGCACCTCGCCGGTATGGGGCTGGATGGCCACCAACGCACCTCGCCGGCCATCAAACTGCGCTTCTGCCAGTTTTTGCAACCCCGTATCAATGGACAGCTCCAGGTTGGATCCCGGAATCGGATCCGTGCGGCTGAGCTCCCGGACGGGCCGTCCGGTGGCGGTCACTTCCAGCTCCTCAACCCCTGTGCGCCCATGAAGGGCTTTTTCCCATGTTTTTTCGATCCCCTTTTTGCCCATTACCAGGGTGCCGCGATAATTGCCCTCCTGGCCGGTTTCCTCGAGATGCTGTTCGTCGGCCTCAGAGATACGGCCGACAAAACCCAACACATGAGCGGCGGATTCGTGCAAAGGATAATTGCGCACCCAGCGGGCCTGCAGGCTCACTCCGGGGAACTCGAAGGCATGCACCGCAAACCATGAGGCTTCGAGATCACTGAGGTTATTGCGCAGCAACACGGGCGCATAGCGCCCGCTTTGTTCGTAGAGCCTCAAGAATTTACGCTGATCGCTGTCACTGATGTACACCAGCGGGCGCAGCCGGGCGAGCAAATCATCCACACTGCCTTTTACCTGCGCGCGCGTCACCAGCAGGGTGTAGTCGCGCAAATTGTGCGCCATGACCTCACCATGCCGATCCGTGATCTGACCGCGCCGGGGTGGAATCGGCACAATGGTGATACGGTTTTGATCGGCGCGTGCCGCCAGGTTGTCGTAGCGCACCACTTGCAAATACCATAGGCGGCCCACCAGCAACAGCAGGCAGATCAAGCCAAACAGCCCCGCCACCCAGGCACGCAGCAACACGGTCTGGCGCTGATGCTGACTGGTTTTGTGGAATTCAAACATGGACACAAGTCAAGCCGAACGGGCGTCATCGCCATCCAGACGACGCTGCGGCAACAACAACAGTACATCTGCCAGGGGCAACAAGGCACCGGTGATCAGGGCTGCCCACAACCAATCCCAGCCGACCCATTCGCCATTCAGCCAGGCGCCCAACAGCCGTGATACCAGGGCGGCCCCCACTAAAATCGGGACGATGTGCAGGGTGTGCTCCCAGGCTGTGAAATGCCGCAAGCGGCCATGCAGGCGTATGACACCGTAGGCACACAACACATAATTAAGCGCATGCAGGCCCAGCAGGCCCGAATCATGCACGTCCATCAGCAGCCCCAGGAAAAAGGCTGTAAACAGGCCCACCCGGCGCGGCTCGTGGAGGCACCAGAACACCAGCACCAGCAGCAGCACGTCGGGCACCGGATGCCATAGGCGCCAGGGCAACAAGGATGCCAGCCAGACGAATACCAAAGAGCCCCAGATCAACAAGACGGAAGACGGCCGATGAAACGGCGCGGCATCTACGGGCTGCAAGGACGCCAGGGACGAGCCTGACACACGACGGTCACTGCGATCCGGCGGCATGCTCGAACTCCTGCGGTTGAGGGATCCCGGAGACGTCTACTTTCAGCACCAGAAAGTGACGATAACGTTCGGGATGAGATAGCGGTTCTGCCACGGCCATGGAAAACCCAGTGCCTGGGTCGCGGTCGACCTTGACCACACGTCCCACCGACAAACCGGCGGGAAACAGGCCGCCAATCCCGCTGGTGACAAGGGTATCGCCCACCTGCACGTCCACATTGGCTGTCAAGTAGCGCACCTCGAGCTTGCCGACTTCGTCGCTACCAAAGGCAATCAGACGCAGCCCGTTGCGCAGCACCTGCACAGGCACCGACACCTGGTCATCGATCAGCAAGGCTGCTTCGGACGTGAACGGTGTCACACGAACGATCTGCCCAACCACGCCACCTTCGTCGATCACCGGCATGCCGGGCGCAATACCGGCGTTTGAGCCCTTGTTAAACACCAGGCGATGACTGAATGCATTGGGGGGTTCGTAGAAGACTTCGACCGCCACTGACTTTTGGGAGATGGATTCGGAGACTCCCAGCAAGCGGCGCAATTGCTCGTTTTCGGTGGTCAGCTGCGCAGAATGCGTGACAAGTTGCGCCATTTCGATCTGCTGACGGCGCAAGGCATCTTGTTCTTCGCGGGCCAGCGTGGCGGCATGCGACCAGCTGTCGACGTAGTCGATCGCCTCGCGTGGCGCCATCACCAGCCGCTGAAACGGGTAGATGGCTACCGAAATGGCCTGGCGTACCGGGCCCAATACCGGCCAGTGTGCATCGGAGACAATCAGGCCCAGACAGATCGCCAGCAAAAGCACCAGACGTACTTCGATGCTCGGCCCTCGTTTGAAAAGCCTGAGTGTCCCGGGATCACGCATGGCGAATGGTCATCGGAAGCCGTCCGGTCAGTCGTAAATAAAGACTCCGCCCAAGCGCTCGAGGTGCTCAAGTGCCTCGCCGCAGCCGCGGACCACGCAAGTGAGGGGGTCTTCGGCCACGACCACGGGCAGGCCGGTTTCTTCTTGAAGCAGGCGATCGAGATCATGCAGGAGCGCACCACCGCCGGTAAGGGCAATGCCCTTATCGGTGATATCGGCGCCAAGCTCGGGTGGCGTTTGCTCGAGGGCAGTTTTGACGGCCGAGACAATCTGGTTGAGCGGGTCGGTGAGCGACTCGAGGATTTCGTTGGACGATACCGAGAAGCCGCGAGGCACGCCTTCGGACAGATTGCGTCCCTTGACCTCGATCTCGCGGATTTCAGAACCCGGAAACGCCGAGCCGATTTCTTTTTTGATGAGTTCGGCGGTGGGCTCGCCAATCAGCATGCCGTAGTTGCGCCGGATGTAATTGATGATGGCTTCATCGAATTTATCGCCACCCACGCGAACCGAGCCCTTGTACACCATACCGCCCAGAGAAATCACGGCGACTTCGGTGGTGCCACCGCCGATGTCCACCACCATCGAGCCGCTGGCATCAGAGACTGCCAGACCGGCACCGATGGCCGCGGCCATGGGTTCTTCGATGAGATAGACCTGGCTAGCGCCTGCACCAAGCGCGGATTCGCGGATAGCGCGGCGCTCTACCTGAGTAGACCCGCAGGGCACGCAAACGATGATTCGCGGGCTGGGCGCCAGCATGCTGCGCGGATGCACCATGCGGATGAATTGTTTGAGCATTTGCTCGGTGACGGTGAAATCGGCGATCACGCCGTCTTTCATGGGCCGGATGGCCTCGATGTTGCCCGGCACACGCCCAAGCATCTGTTTGGCTTCCCGGCCAACCGCCTGGATGATTTTTTTGCCATTGGGGCCGCCATCATGACGAATAGCCACCACTGAGGGCTCGTCGAGGACAATGCCCTTGCTGCGGACATAAATAAGCGTATTGGCCGTACCGAGGTCAATCGCCATATCGCTGGAGAAGTAGCTGCGTAGGAATCCGAACATGGGCGCACTAATGGAAAAGAGAAAAGAGAATTGATCCC
This sequence comes from Castellaniella sp. FW104-7C03, assembly GCF_040276085.1. Classification (NCBI taxonomy): domain Bacteria; kingdom Pseudomonadati; phylum Pseudomonadota; class Betaproteobacteria; order Burkholderiales; family Alcaligenaceae; genus Castellaniella; species Castellaniella sp. FW104-7C03. The sequence goes on along the minus strand of NZ_JBELOK010000008.1, from coordinate 100,372 downwards.
GCACAAAACTGAATCACGCCGGCAAATCTTGCTGAGCACAGCAGTGCTGGTTGGTCAAGTCGCATGGAATCGGTAATGATAACTTATAATCCTCTAGGGACATGCCCGGAATCAAGAGGAATGTTTTGCAAAACATCCTCTTTACCGCTTTTCGGACACATCCACATACATTCATCCGGCTGCCCCAGACGGCAGCCTCTGTGGCAAGACAACATGGCACTCACCCAACAGGATATCGCACGGCTGGCCCGGCTTTCGGGCTTGCAGCTGGATTCTCATGACCCCGACCGCCTCGTTCAGGAGCTCGACCGCATCCTTGGGCTGATCCAGGAGTTGCAGGCGGTGGACACTCAGGGTGTACAGCCCATGGCGCATCCCCTGGAAGCACACCAAACCATCGCCCTGCGTCTGCGCGACGACATTGCAGACCCGGCCCAATCGGCCGACCAACGCGATGCCTGCCTGAAAAACGCACCAGCGGCCCACGAGGGTCTGTTTCTTGTACCCACCGTGATCGAATAAGCCATGAGCCTGCTTTCCCAATTTCACAGCATCCAGTCGCTGCGCGACGCCCTGCAGGCAAAAAAAATCAGCGCTACCGAGCTGGCCACCGATGCCTTGCAGGCAGCCCAGGCCTACCCCGACAACGCCCTGTTCCTGCACATCGACCAAGATCTCACGCTGCAGCAGGCCCAGGCGGCTGATCAATCACTGGCAGCAAACACAGCCGGGCCACTTACCGGCATCCCCATTGCCCACAAAGATCTGTTTGCCACGCAAGGCTGGCGCACAACCGCATCCAGCCGCATGCTCCAGGATTACATCAGTCCCTTTGATGCGACCGTCGTGGGGCAACTGCGCCAGGCTGGCACCGTGTCCCTGGGCAAGCTCAGCTGTGACGAGTTCGCCATGGGCTCAGGCAACGAAAACTCTGCCTTTGGCGCCGTCCAGAACCCCTGGGATCCCACCCGCGTACCCGGCGGTTCTTCCGGCGGTTCGGCAGCCGCCGTGGCAGCCGGCCTGGTGCTGGGCGCCACAGGCACCGACACCGGTGGTTCGGTGCGCCAGCCAGCGGCCTATTGCGGTGTCAGCGGCATCAAGCCCACCTATGGCACGGTATCCCGCTACGGCATCATCGCCTACGCTTCCAGCCTCGACCAAGCCGGCCCTCTGGCACGCAATGCCCAGGATCTTGTCCCCCTGCTGGACACCATGAGCGGCTTCGACCCTCAGGATTCCACCAGCCTGGAAACCTGCAATGGGGCACCCAACACTCAGGGGCGCATTCAAGCCAGCTATCAGGCTGCCCAAAGCCGTTTTCAGGCAGCCGGCGCACAGCCACTCAAGGGCTTGCGCATCGGGGTGCCCAAAGAATTCTTTAACCAGGGGCTGGCCGCGGATGTCGGGGCAGCCATCGAAGCCGCCTTGCAGGCCTTCCAGGCACTGGGTGCACAGCGGGTGGATATCTCCTTGCCGCTCACCCGTCTGGCAATACCGGCCTACTACGTGATTGCTCCGGCCGAAGCCTCCAGCAATCTGTCACGCTACGACGGCGTGCGCTATGGCCACCGGGCCGCGCAGTACACCGATCTGGCCGACATGACACGGCGCTCAAGATCCGAAGGCTTTGGCGAAGAAGTCCGGCGTCGCATCCTGGTGGGTACATACGTGTTATCCCACGGATACTACGACGCCTATTATCTGCAGGCGCAACGGGTACGACGCATGATTGCCGACGATTTCAACCGTGCCCTCACCCACGACTGTGACGTCATCATGGGCCCTGTTACCCCCAGCGTAGCCCGCCGGATCGGTGACAACCGCCAGGATCCCATCGCCGACTGGCTCAGCGACATCTACACGCTGGGTGTCAGTCTGGCAGGCTTGCCCGGCATGTCCATCCCATGCGGTTTTGGGGGCGACACCCAGCAATTGCCCATCGGGCTGCAAATTGTCGGCCACTACTTCGATGAAGGCCGCCTGCTGGCCATCGCCGACCGCTACCAGCAAGCCACCGACTGGCACCAACGCACACCGGAAAACACATAATGGATTGGGAAGTCGTCATCGGGCTGGAAACCCACGCCCAGCTGTCTACACAGTCTAAAATTTTCTCGCGCAGCAGCACCCGCTTTGGTGCGGCGCCCAACACCCAGGCCAACGCCGTGGATATGGCCCTGCCAGGCTCTTTGCCCGCCATGAACCGCGGCGCAGTCGAGCGTGCCATCCAGTTTGGGCTGGCCGTTGGCGCCACCGTGGCACCGCGTTCTGTGTTTGCGCGCAAAAATTATTTTTATCCTGATCTGCCCAAAAACTATCAGATCAGCCAGTTCGAACTGCCCATCGTCGTAGGCGGGCAACTGTCCTTTTTCGTGGACGAAACCGAACACACCATCAATCTCACGCGCGCCCACCTCGAAGAAGACGCTGGCAAATCCTTGCACGAGCACTTCACCGGCCCGCACGGCGAGTCCTCCAGCGGTATCGATCTCAATCGGGCAGGCACTCCCCTGCTGGAGATCGTCACCGAACCCGAAATGCGATCCGCCGCCGAAGCCGTGGCCTACGCCCGCACTCTGCATGGCCTGGTGGTGTGGCTGGGGATCTGCGACGGCAATATGCAAGAGGGCTCTTTCCGCTGCGACGCCAACGTTTCGGTACGCCCGCGCGGCCAGGCCACCTTTGGCACCCGCTGCGAGATCAAAAACCTCAACTCGTTTCGCTTCCTCGAGCGCGCCATCCAGTACGAGATCCGGCGCCAGATCGAACTGATCGAAGACGGCGGCAAGGTGGTGCAGGAAACCCGCCTGTACGATGCCGACCACGACGAAACGCGCAGCATGCGCACCAAAGAAGACTCCGACGATTACCGGTATTTCCCCGACCCGGATCTTCCCCCCCTGATTGTGTCTGCCGACTGGATCGAGCGGGTGCGCCAGGGGCTGCCAGAGCTTCCCGCCGCCAAGCGGGCCCGCTTTGAATCCGCACTGGGCCTAAGCCCCTACGATGCCGCACAACTGACGCTGCACCGTGACGTGGCAGATTACTTCGAAGCCACCTGCCAGGCCTTGCCGGCAGACCAGGCCAAACAGGCCGCCAACTGGATCCTGGGCGAACTCTCCGCCGCCTTGAACCGCGATTCCCTGTCCGTTGGACAGTCGCCCGTGGGCCCGGCGCAGTTGGCCGCCCTGATCAACCGCATCGTGGATGGCACGATCTCCAACAAGATTGCACGTGACGTCTTTGCCGCCATGTGGGCGGGCGAGTCCGCAGGCAATCCGGATGCCATCATCGAAGCCAAGGGGCTGCGCCAGATCAGCGACACCGGCGCCATCGAAGCCATGATCGACGAGGTACTGGCTGCACATCCAGCCATTGTCGAAGAATATCGGGCAGGCAAGCAAAAAGCCTTTAATTCACTGGTGGGCCAGATCATGAAAGCCGCCCGTGGCAAGGCCAACCCGCAACAGGTCAATACGCTGTTAAAGCAAAAGCTGGACGCCTGAATTACGTCAATGTGCACGCGGCTGGCGCCTGCCATCCCGTGCCCCATCCTTGCGGGCAAACCGCATAAGCAGCCACAAACCAATCCCGTGCAGCACAACAGCGTTGTTGTTGCACGGATCTGCGCGCGCCACTCACCCCAGGCAGCGCCGCAAAGGCGTGCGTGTCAGAAACAACATTCACGGAGCAAGACATAAGAGCGATCCAAAATCCCTGGCATGAAGCAATCGTTTTATGTATCCTTATTAAAGAAACATATGTTTCTTTAATGGATAAAAAGATCTGTTGAGCCCACACTCGATCAGCAAGCAGCAGCGCCCTTTCAACGTTTATTGCATACCATGACACATGTCTTTCATCGGAAACCGGCAACCGCGCTGAACTGCGCCGTTCGTGGGCAAGGGATCACTTTGCTTGACGCACAGGGGCGCACGTATATCGATGCATCAGGGGGCGCGGCAGTGTCCTGCCTGGGGCACGGACACCCGGACGTCATTGCCGCCATCAAGGCGCAGCTGGATCAACTGGAATACGCCCATTCCTCTTTTTTCACCAACCAGCCTTGCGAAGACCTGGCCGATTTTCTCGTGGCAAACGCGCCCGGGGATCTCTCAAAGGTCTATTTTCTTTCCGGCGGATCAGAAGCCATCGAAGCCTCTCTGAAGCTGGCACGCCAGTATTTTCTGGAGCGCGGCGAGCCACAACGCAGCTGCTTCATCGCCAGGCGTCAAAGCTATCATGGCAACACGCTGGGGGCCTTGGCCATTGGCGGCAATGCGGCGCGGCGCGAACCCTTCCTGCCCTTGCTGACACCGGCGCATCACGTGTCGCCCTGCTATGCCTACCGCGATCAGCGGGCCGACGAGACCGAAGAACAGTACGCCGGCCGCCTGGCTGACGAACTGGAACAAAAGATTCAGGAAGTGGGGCCCAAGCGTGTAGCGGCTTTTGTTGCCGAAACCGTGGTTGGTTCGACCGCTGGCGCCTTGCCCCCCGTACGCACTTATTTCCAGCGGATTCGCGAGGTATGCGACCGTTACGGCGTACTCCTGATTCTGGATGAGGTGATGTCGGGCATGGGCCGTACCGGGTACCGGTTTGCCTACGAAGAAGACGGCATTACCCCCGATATCCTCGCCATTGCCAAAGGGCTGGGCGGCGGCTACCAGCCCATCGGTGCCATGCTGGCCAGCCAGCGCATCTACGACGCCATCGTTAATGGCACGGGGTATTTCCAGCATGGCCATACCTACATGGCCCACGCAACGGCATGCGCGGCAGCCCTGGCTGTGCAGCGCATCATCGACCGCGACGGACTGCTGGCCAATGTGCGCGAGCGCGGCGCTCAGTTGATGGCACAACTTGGCCAGGTGTTTGCCGATCACCCCAATGTGGGCGATGTACGCGGCCGAGGCCTGTTTGTGGCGGTAGAGCTGGTGCAGGATCGCAACAGCAAAGAACCGCTGGATCCGGCACTCAAAACACATGCGCGCATGAAGCGCCAGGCCCTTGAAAACGGGCTCATGACCTACCCGATGGGCGGCACAATCGATGGCATCCGGGGTGACCATATCTTGCTGGCACCGCCGTTTATTTGCACCAGCGCCGATATCGACGAGATTGTGGATCGCCTGAACAAAACAGTGCGGCAGGTTCTGCCTGCGGCCTGAAGCAAACAGGCCGCAGGCTGCGCCGTTGCTTAGCGCACACCGTAGCGGTTGCGGTACGCCGCAACCGCCTCCCGGTGCGCCGACAAGCTGGCATCACCCTCAAGCAGCGCCATGACGTCTGTCAGCGAAGCAATCCGCACCACCGGGATCCCGTACTGCTGTTCGACGTCCTGCAAGGCCGAATGCACAGACAGGGCATCATCGGCCCCGGCGCGCTCCATGCGATCCAGTGCAATCAGTACGGCAGCCGGCTGAGCACCCGCAGCACGAATCAAAGCAACGGACTCTCTGACCGACGTACCCGCCGTAATGACGTCGTCGATGATGACCACCTTGCCTTGCATTGGGGCCCCCACCAGCACCCCGCCTTCACCGTGGTCTTTGGCCTCTTTACGGTTATAGGCAAAGGGCACCGGGCGCTTTGCCATGGCCGGCTGAGCAGCCAGGGCAATGGCGGCGGTGGTTGCCAGCGGAATACCCTTGTAGGCTGGCCCAAACAACATGTCGAAAGACAGCCCCGAGGCCAACAATGCGTGGGCATAGAACTGCCCAAGGCGCCCGACGCTGGCTCCGGAATCAAACAGACCCGCATTAAAAAAGTAAGGGCTTAGCCGGCCCGATTTGGTCTTGAATTCTCCAAACCGGAGAACCCCGTGATCCAGGGAAAAGCGCACAAACGCCTGGGCATCAAAACCTGACATGGTGGTGATCTCAACATCCGCAAAACCCACATTATCGGTTATTTGCGTCTATGACTCGCCCGTTATTTACGCCTATGATTAACCCTTGACCTGCCATCCCCCACAAAGGGCGGGCCGTTTTTTGGTTGTTTTGCCTGAAGGATCCCCCGTGCAACGTATCACCACACTGAACGCCAATGGCATCCGCTCAGCCTTTCGCAAAGGCCTGGCCGATTGGCTGCAAACCCGGCAACCCGACATCGTCTGCCTGCAAGAGATCAAGATCCAGGATGCCGATCTGGTCGACGAACTGCGCCACCCCGAGGGCTACCAGGGATACTTTCATCACGCAGAAAAAAAGGGGTATAGCGGCGTGGGGCTTTATGCCCGCCAGGCCCCGGACCACGTCACAATCGGGATGGATAACCCCGAGTTTGACGCGGAAGGCCGTATCTTGCGCGCCGACTGGCCGGGCCTGACAGTGGTCAGTGCCTACCTGCCATCGGGCTCCAGCGGCGACGAGCGTCAAACCGCCAAATACCGGTTCCTGGATCACTACCTGCAGTGGCTGGATACCCTGATGCAAGAGCACCGCGACACTGGCCGCGAGTTTCTGGTGTGTGGCGACTGGAACATTGCACACCACGAGATTGATCTCAAAAACTGGAAAGGCAACCTTAAAAATAGCGGCTTCTTACCCGAAGAGCGTGCCTGGATGACCCAACTCCTGGACCAGCACGGCTGGGTGGATGTTTACCGCGGGCTGTATCCACAGGCTGAGGGCGAGGCCTACACCTGGTGGAGCAATCGTGGTCAGGCCTGGGCAAAAAACGTGGGGTGGCGCATTGATTACCAGATCGCCACGCCGGGGCTGGCAGCCCGCGCCACGCAGGCTGATGTTTATAAAGACCAGCGCTTCAGCGATCACGCACCACTGACTGTGGAATACCGTTGTTCAGATACATAAACATACAAAAGCCGCATCAAAGTCTGTACAATCAAACTGAATTTGCATATTAAGCACCTCTAACCTGGAAACCACCCATGTCAGATTCCGTCGAAAGCGCAGTGGCCACTGCCTCTGGCCTGCAAAATTGGTCGATGATGCAAGAAAAACAAAACGTGCTGCTGCGTAAAGTGCTGGATGGGCAGTCCAACACCATCCTCAGCCTGGTCAACTCGGTACCCAGCGTGCCGCAACTGGCCAATACCGGTGCTGTCGGCACGTTGCTGCACACCACTGCTTAAACAGTCACAGCAAAAAGCACCATTCAGGTAGCGCCCGGTTAAAACGGGGTGCCACCTGAATGGTGCTTTTTTATTGGTGGGATACGGGTGGCTAAAGCACTATGATGCAGGCATCCGGGATACTGTGACACAGATACCCGAGAACCTGCACACTCAGGCCACAGCCCGGCGCGTCTTTTGCCGCGAGAGATCATTCTGGCGCTGATAATTTTGGGCCAACACAGCGCACACCATCAGCTGGATCTGGTGGAAAATCATCAAAGGCAGCAGCACGGGGCCAATGGCGCTGGCGCTAAACAGCACCCCGGCCATCGGCACACCCGTGGCCATACTTTTTTTAGAACCACAAAAGACAATGGTGATTTCATCTGCCCGGTTAAATCCCAGTTTGCGGGTAGACCACGTATTAAGCACCAGCACCAGCGCCAGCAAGGCCGTGCAGCAAATGGTAAGCCACACCAGCGAGGCCGTATCCACCTGCTGCCAAAGCCCCGCCACCACCGACTCGCTAAAGGCGGTGTACACCACCAGCAAGATCGAGCTTTGATCCACACTAGTGATCAGTGGGCGATGGCGATCCATCCAACGGCCGATGACTGGCCGCATCAGATGCCCGGCGACAAATGGCAGAAAAATCTGCTGGCCGATGCGCAGAATGGATTGCAACAGCGAATGGCTGTCCAGTGCCGAGGTATCGGTTTTAAGCAGCAGCTGCAATAGCAGCGGCGTAATCACGATCCCCACAATGCTGGATGCCGAGGCAGCGCATACGGCTGCAGGCACGTTGCCGCGCGCAATCGAGGTGAAGGCAATCGCGGATTGCACGGTGCCCGGCAAGACACACAGGTACAGCACCCCGACATACAGGGGCTCGCCAAGCAAAGGCACCAACACCGGCCGCAAACCCCAGCCCAGCAGCGGGAAGATCACAAATGTCCAGATGAAAATCACGCCATGCAGCCGCCAATGCATGGCGCCTGCGATGATGGCCTGACGCGACAACTTGGCCCCATGCAAGAAAAACAACAAGGCAATGGCTGCTGCGGTGAGCGTTTCAAAGAACACCGCGCCCTGGCCATGCGCCGGCAACAGCGTGGCTGCCGTAACAACGGCAATCAATATCAGGGTGAAGCGATCAAAGAGCAGACGTAATTTTGAGAGCATGATTCGGGCAGCACGGCAAAACGCGCATCATCTAAACAAAGGGGAAAATGGCACAGCTTAAATAAATCTGACACTTCTATCTATCGACAAAACCGACACCATCAATGCTGAACAGCCATTTTGATCATTTTGCAGCCATATTGCCGGCGCAACCGGTCATCCACCCTTAAGCGGGCTGTTGCTCGTCAAGCCGCATGATCAGGCCGCGCATGCGCCATAACAAGGCCAGGCCGGGCAAGGCAATGGCGATGGTGATAATGAAAAACCCTGGCCACCCCAGATGCTCGACCAGTACCGGTGTAAGCGGCCCGGCCAGATAGATGCGGCCCACCGCAGACAGCGCTGACAACAACGCAAACTGGGTGGCCGAAAACTGCTGCTGGCACAGGGCCATCAACAGGGCCACAAATGCGGCCGTACCCAAGCCACCACACAGGTTTTCAATAGCCACCACCGCAGCCATCGAATACAGATGCGGCGGCGTGACCGCCAACACCCAATAGCCAAAGTTGGAGACTGCCTGCAAGGCACCAAACAGCATCAGCGCCCGATAAAGCCCCAAGCGCGTCATCAGGCCGCCCCCCGCCAGTGCACCGATGATGGTGGCCACCAGCCCAAAGACTTTGTTCACCATTCCCACTTCGGTGACATCAAAACCGGCACCGCGAATCAGGAAGGTTGTAGACAACGCGCCCGCAAAGGCATCACCCAACTTGTATAGCACAATCAGCAACAGTATCGTCCAGGCCCCCGAGCGCCCGAAAAACTCTCGCAAGGGTTCCACCACTGCCAGTTGCAGGCTTCTGGGTGCCTGGGTGACACGCTCGGGCTCGGGCGCCCAGAGGGTTGCCAGTGAGGAGATGGCCATCAGCACACCCATCACCATATAGGTGCGTCCCCACCCCAGCCACTGATCAGCCATGATCAGGGCCAAGCCACCGGACACCACCATCGCCAGCCGATACCCCATTACTTTCAGTGCTGCGCCGGCCGCACGCTCGTCTGTGCGCAGGACATCGGTGCTGTAGGCATCAAAAGCGATATCCTGAGTGGCAGACAAAAACGCCACCCATACTGCCAGCAACGCCAGAACTTCCAGTTGCGAGCCAGGGGCAAAAAACCCCATGGCAGCAATCGATGCAGCCAGCAACCACTGCATAAGAAACACCCAGCCACGCCGCCGCCCCAGCCCGGGTGGCGCATAGCGATCCACCAGTGGCGCCCAAAGAAACTTCAGGGTGTAGGCTGTGCCGGCAAGCGTGAGAAAACCAATACTTTGCAGGGACACTTGTTCTACCGTGGCCCAGGCTTGCAGCGTGCCTGACGTCAGTGCCAGGGGCAAGCCGCTGGCAAACCCCAGGACCAGCAAGGGTGCAACCCGCCGCTGACCATATACACGCCAGCCTTTCGTCATCCTTGCCTGTCCATGGGCGACTCAAATCGATAAACGGCCAGTGTGCTGCGCCAGCTGCGCAGCCAGTGGATCTCGGTTTCTCCCCGGAAGGCGGCCAAATCCGTAATACGCAAGCCCAGTTGTGCGGCCAGCTGCTGGAAGTCGCGCAACGTGCACAAATGGATATTGGGCGTGTTGTACCACTGGTAGGGCATCTGGTCGTTGACCGGCATGCGCCCGCGCAAAATCGACCAGCCGTGCGGCCAGTATCCAAAATTGGGGAACGACACAATGCCATAGCGGGCCACCCTGGCCATTTCGCGCAGGATATGTTCTGTGTGATGCATCGACTGCAGTGTTTGCGACAACACCACCGTATCAAACTGCTGGTCATCAAACAGCGCCAGGCCTTCTTCGAGGTTTTGCTGGATCACCCGTACGCCGCGCCGCACCGCTGCAATCACTTGCTGGTCGTCGATTTCGACCCCGGCACCCTTTACCTGACGGGTGTTTTGCAGATACTCAAGCAGATGCCCGTCGGCGCAACCCAGATCCAGCACCCGGCTGCCGGGCTCAATCCAGGAGGCAATGCGCAGCAGATCGATACGCGGTGTACCGCTTTGAGAAACGGCTGCAGGCCGATTGTTGTGTGGGTCTGCTTGAGCCACAGCTGATTTCATGCCAAAACCCCGGTGGTTTCACACCTTTCGCCCAAACCCAGGCGCTGTGCGATTTGGTCGTAGTAGCCCTGGACAATCGCGTGATAACGCACGTCTCCGAGCAGGAAAGCATCATGACCATGCGGTGCGTCGATCTCGGCGTAGGTGACTTCGCGCTGATTTTTGAGCAGGGCCCGCACCATCTCGCGGGAGTGCTCTGGGGCGAAACGCCAATCGGTGGTGAACGATACCAGCAAAAAACGCGCCTGCGCAGGCGCCAATGCCTTGGCGAGATCGCCTCCATGAGCCCGCGCCGGATCAAAATAATCGAGGGCCCGGGTAAGCAACAAATAGGTATTGGCATCAAAATACCGCGAGAACTTCTCGCCCTGATGCCGCAGATAGGATTCGACCTCAAACTCGACATCGTAGTTATAGCGATAATCGCCATCCGGCCCCGGCGCCCGCTGGGATCGGCCAAACTTCGAGGCCATGACTTCGTCAGACTGGTAGGTGATATGCCCCACCATCCGGGCCACAGACAAGCCATTTAGCGGCACCACACCCTGGGCAGCGTAGTCGCCCTGCCTGAAATCGGGATCCGTCAGGATGGCGCGACGCGCGACCTCGTTGAAAGCGATGTTCTGTGCGGTAAGGCCGGCCGTACTGGCCACCACAATGCAGTCTCCCACACGATCCGGGCAAGTAATTGCCCAGCTCAGGGCCTGCATCCCGCCCAGGGATCCGCCCATCACGGCGGCGAAGCGTTGAATCCTGAAGTGATCGGCCACCCGTACTTGGGCATGTACCCAGTCTTCGACAGTCAGTAGCGGAAACGACGCACCCCACGGCTGACCGGTGGCTGGATTGACGGTAGTGGGGCCTGTCGAACCAAAGCACGAGCCCAGATTATTGACGCCAATGACAAAGAAGCGATTGGTATCCACCGCCTTGCCGGGGCCCACCATGTTGTCCCACCAACCCGTCTGATGAGGTGGCGCAGCGTCGATCCCGGCCACATGATGCGAGGCATTAAGCGCATGGCATACCAGTACTGCATTGTTACGTTGCGCATTGAGCTGCCCATAGGTTTCCACTGCCAGCGTATACGAGGGCAGCACCTGGCCACTGGCCAGTGTGAGAGGCTCGTTGAAGGTTAGAAATTGGGGCGATACATAACCGACGCTGCCTGTGGGAACAGGAGGCTGGCCGGATTGGGGTGCGGATGCCGTGCCTACGGAATCAGCGGAAAGGGCAATGGTGGTCATCGGGACCTCTTTAGCTGGATTTATGGGGCGCCCGCAAGCGGATCAGGCAAATCGGCGCCAAGACAGGTTTTATTCTAGCACCACGCCCGCCCATGATTAAGCACCACCCTATAGCGAGCAGCACTTCCTGAAAAAGAGTCCTTTTACAGGTGTCAAGGCAGCCAGCCGCAACCTGGACAGCACTTTTCACCGGGCCACATGTCAACCATCCGGGGCACTTCCAAAATTATTTGGCATCCATTTGATCTAGCGCAGAAAAACGCGACAAAAACGACAGATGGAGGCGCTGAATATTTGCAATGACATGATACATTTTCTCACGTTTAAATAAACAGAGCGCAGATTGCGCCATATAGCGGAGAGACCATGAGAAAGTCGTCGTTACCCAAGTTGTCTGAGCGAGAGAGGCAGTGCCTGTACTGGGCGTCACACGGGAAAACCAGCCAGGAAATGGGCAGCATCCTCGGCATTTCTGCTCGCACGGCAAACTTCCACCTCACCAATGTCTGTGGGAAGCTCGGGGTGCGCTCGCGCCAGGCCGCCGTTGCGCTGGGGTTACGCCGAAAACTATTCTCGTATGATCGCCTAGACTGAGCTGGCCAGTACAGATTCAGCACCCGGGCCGGTTTCATCACCGGCCCGCAAGACAGTCTAAAATCAGCTTATTCAGACTAAACCGGTACCCTTTATCATGACCCAGGCCCCCCAACGACGCAGCCTTCTGGCAGCGCACCCCGAGCTGCTGCTCGGCATCCGCCGCGGCATCGAGAAAGAAGGCCTGCGGGTTGACGGCGAAGGGACTCTGGCGAAAACGCCTCATCCAGTGGCATTGGGTGCCGCACTTACCCACCCCCACATCACCACAGATTACTCAGAATCCCTGCTCGAGCTGGTCACCAGCCCCTTGCCTTCAACCGAAGCGCTGGTCGGGCAACTCAGAGACATCCATACCTTCGTAGCCTTACGCAACCCCAACGAGGCCATCTGGAATCAATCCATGCCCTGTCATCTGCCGGCAGAGGCAGACATCCCGGTGGCCTGGTATGGCACATCCAACACCGGCATGCTCAAGCATGTATACCGGCAAGGCCTTGCCTGGCGGTATGGCAAGATAATGCAATGCATCGCGGGCGTGCACTACAACTTTTCTCTGCCGGAAGCCACCTGGGACTTCCTCAGCACGGGCGACACTGCCCAGGCACGCCGCAACACCGGCTATATGGGCCTGATCCGCAACTTCATGCGCCACTCGTGGTTGCTGATGTACCTGTTTGGCGCATCGCCGGCAATGTCACGCAGCTTTTTGCAGCACACCGGGCTTGAGTCCCAGCTCTCCAGGCTCAGCCCGGATACCTATTACCTGCCCTGGGCCACCAGCCTGCGCATGAGCGATCTGGGCTACAAAAACCCCAGCCAGTCAGAGCTGCATCTTTGCTACAACGATCTGGACACCTTTACCGCGCGCATCCACACAGCGGTCACCACACCCTGGCCCGCCTACGAGGCCATCGGCACGCACCGCGACGGCCAGCGCATCCAGCTCAATACCAATATCCTGCAGATCGAAAACGAGTACTACGCCACCATTCGGCCCAAGCAAACAGCCGGGCGCTGCGAACGTCCCAACACGATCCTGCACCAGCGGGGCATCCAGTATGTCGAAGTGCGCTGCATGGATATCGACCCCTGGGAGCCAGCGGGTATTGCCGAAGACACCTGCCGGTTCCTGGACGCCTTTTTGCTGTTCTGTGCACTTGAAGACAGCCCGTTGTTTCCTGCACCCGGCACCTGCCAGGAAAGCCAGGGCAATTTTGCAACGGTGGCCCGCGAAGGCCGGCGGCCCGGCCTGCAACTCAGCCGCGAGGGCCAAAGCATTGCCCTATCCGACTGGGCAGCCGAAACCCTGGCTCGCATCGCACCCTACGCGGCATTGCTGGACGAACAAACCACCCGTACCGCACATCAGGCATCGATACAGGCGCAATTGGCGAAAGTCAAAGATGTCTCCCTAACCCCTTCTGCCCGCCTACTGACGGCCTTGCAAGACAGCGGCCAAGAGTTTCATCAATGGACACTGGCGCAAAGCCAGGCACACTGGGCCGCTTTGCAGGCCAGAGGACTGTCTGCCCAAACCCTGGCCCAATACGATAAAGCAGCACAAGACTCTTTGGCCGAGCAGGCAGAACTCGAAGCAGCACCTGCCGAAAGCTTCGAAAACTATGTCGCGCGGTTTCACGCCGCGCTGTTGGCTGCCTGAGCTTAAAAATTACGTTGCTGCCTGGCCGCCGCGTAATGTTCCCGGCGTACCAGAGATGGTTATACCGCGGCACGAAGGCCGCTTCGTCATCTATGAGGCCAACTTCTCAACCGCTGCCGCGCTGGTGGCTTTCCTCTCAGAAAACTGCTGTGGCGGCCAGACATGCGACCTGTCTTGCACGACAGATACCGCAAAGGTGTCGGCATGAGCCTTCGCAACCTTCCCGATCCTGATTTCCTGCCGGCACTCGACAAATCGTCTGCCATCTAGCCGCTTCATGATGCTGCTGCGTCCACACAGCGAAACCCTGACTGACCGCTACTCCGAACGGAAGGCGGCAGGCCGCATCATCAACCAGGCCACCGATCTTTCATCCATCGCCATTACCGCCCAGCCACTGCCAGAAGGCCAGACATCATGACCGAAAGAACCTACAACGTCCTCATTCTCTGCACCGGAAACTCTGCCCGCAGCATCATGGCCGAAGCGCTCATCAACACGATGGGCCAGGGTCGCTTCCACGCCTACAGCGCTGGCAGCCACCCAACCGGCAAGGTCAATCCATTTGCCATCGAAAAGGCGCAGTCGGTGAACTATCCAACCGACAAGCTGCGCAGCAAAAGCTGGGACGAATTCGCCACGCCCGAGGCGCCGCAGATGGACTTCATCATCACCGTCTGCGACAATGCCGCCGGCGAGATCTGCCCGGTATGGCCGGGGCAACCCATCTCAGCACACTGGGGATTTGAAGACCCTGCTGCCGTCCAAGGCACGGACGACGAGAAACGCAAAGCGTTCGATCTGACCTTCCGGCACATGACAAACCGCGTGCGCGTGTTCGTGAGCCTGCCGCTCAAGATGCTTGACCAAGCAGCCATCAAGCACGAACTGTCGAACATCGGCAAGACCGAGCAGCAAGCATGAGTGCCAGCACACAAGCCGTTGTCGCAAAGTCGCGCCCGGCCCCAATAAGTGGATTCGAGCGTTACCTGACGCTGTGGGTAGCCCTGTGCATCGTCGCTGGCGTTGCACTTGGCCAAGCCCTGCCTGGCGTGTTCCAAGTGATTGGCCACATGGAAGTAGCCCAGGTCAACTTACCGATCGGCCTGCTGATCTGGGTGATGATCATCCCGATGCTGGTCAAAATCGACTTCGGGGCCCTGCACCAGGTTAAACAGCATTGGCGCGGCATCGGCGTAACACTGTTCATCAATTGGGCCGTCAAGCCCTTCTCAATGGCTTTTCTGGGGTGGTTGTTCATCCGCCAGGTATTCGCACCCTTGCTTCCCGCCGACCAACTGGACAGCTATATTGCCGGCCTGATTTTGCTAGCCGCCGCGCCCTGCACGGCAATGGTATTCGTGTGGAGCCGGCTCACCAATGGCGACCCGCTTTTCACGCTTTCACAGGTGGCCCTGAACGACGCCATCATGATCGTGGCTTTCGCGCCTATCGTCGGCCTGCTGTTAGGCATGGCGTCAATCACCGTGCCATGGGACACGCTGCTGATTTCGGTCGTACTCTACATCGTGGTTCCAGTCATCCTGGGACAGCTCTTGCGCCGACATCTTCTCAAGCAGGGACAGGCCGCCTTTGACCAGACCATGCAGAAGATCGGGCCGTGGTCGATGATCGCATTACTGCTGACGCTCGTCCTGTTGTTTGCCTTCCAGGGCGAGGCCATCAGTCGGCAGCCACTTGTGATTGCCATGCTGGCCGTGCCAATCCTGATTCAAGTGTTCTTCAATTCCGGGCTGGCCTACTGGCTGAACAAGCGCGCCGGAGAAAAGCACTCTGTCGCCTGCCCTTCAGCCCTGATCGGTGCCAGCAACTTCTTCGAACTGGCCGTGGCGGCCGCGATCAGTTTGTTTGGCCTGCACTCCGGCGCGGCGCTGGCAACCGTGGTCGGCGTCCTGGTCGAAGTGCCGGTGATGCTCTTGGTCGTACGTGTGGTGAACCGCTCGAAAGACTGGTACGAGGCCGGCTGAATATCGCCAGTCCCCTGATTGGCACTTTTCTCCACTGCCCACGCCAGATATTCATCTGGCGTGCGGTTTTAAAGCGCTTGGTATTCAGCTACCTGATTTATATGGCGCGCCCGACAGGAATCGAACCTGTCGCAGGCCGCCCTCATCGCCACCACGATGAGGGCTTTTTATCGACATCGTTTTATCGACACAATCGATACTTGTTAAATATCGGCAAAACCGATATTATTGATTTATCGATCACAGCGATAAAATCATGTCCAAACTTTCCACCAGCACCCAGTTGGGCATCATGTTGGCCTCGCGACGCAAGGCGCTGGGCCTCACGCAGTCCGACATCGCCACCCGCCTGGGAATTAGCCAGAATCGATTCTCAGAGCTTGAAAAACAGCCATCGCACCTGAGTGTCGACCGCCTGTTGACACTGTCAGGCATCTTGGGGCTTGAGCTCCTGCTCCAGGAACGCCCGCAAGACACCTCCCATGGCAGCGAGTGGTAGACATGGCCAGGCGATCCAAAACACGCAGTTTGACCTTATGGGCCAACGGCATCCGGGTAGGCGATTGGCAGATATCCCGCCGGAACGAAGACGTGCTGCAATACGACCTCGAATGGCTCGCATCCCCGCAAGGCCGGGCCTTATCCCTGTCACTGCCATTCACTGCCGACAACCAGCCGCTACGCGGCGCCGTCGTACACAGCTACTTCGACAACCTGCTGCCCGACAGTGAGGCTGTCCGACGCCGACTGCACACTCGTTTTCGGACCCTGAACACAGAAGCCTTCAGCCTTTTGGAGGCTATCGGTCGCGACTGCGTGGGAGCAATCCAGTTATTGCCGGACGGAGAGACGCCACAAGGCCTGTTTGAGATCCAGACCCAGGCGCTGAGCGAACGCCAGATCGCAGATACCCTCCGCGCGACCACCGCCGCGCCGGCCGCTCTTGGCCAGCACGACGCCCTGGATCAGGACTTCCGGATTTCCATCGCGGGGGCACAAGAGAAAACGGCCCTGACCCTGCATGACGGACAGTGGTGCAAACCAATAGGCTCAACACCCACCACGCATATCTTCAAACTGCCTCTGGGGCTGGTCGGCGGACGCCAGGCCGACATGAGTACTTCCGTGGAAAATGAATGGCTCTGCACGCGACTTCTCCAAAATTTTGACCTGCCAACAGCGCGATGCACGATGGCCCGCTTCGAAGACCAGAAAGCGCTGGTCGTGGAGCGCTTTGACCGCCGCCTCTCCTCCGAACGGAGATACTGGCTACGGCTGCCACAGGAAGACTTCTGCCAGGCAACAGGCACGCCTCCAGGCGCGAAGTACGAGGCTGATGGAGGCCCCGGCTGGGTCGACATCGCGCAGATCCTGCAGCAGTCCGAATCCAGGAAACAGGACTTGCGCACCCTGCTGCTAGCGCAGCTGCTCTTCTGGTTGATGGCGGCCACAGATGGCCACGCCAAGAACTTCTCCATCTTTCTCCTGCCGGGTGGTCGCTACCACCTGACGCCGCTCTACGATGTGCTATCCGCATGGCCCGTTACCGGCACAGGCCCCAACGAACTGGACCGCCACCGCTTGAAGCTGGCAATGGCATCCAGGGGCGCGAATCCCCATTACCGCTGGAAAGACATCCAGCGGCGACATTTCAATCATACGGCGCGTTTATGCGGCTGGGGGATCGACATGGAGGATTTGATCGCCGAGGCCCTGGAACGCCTGCCGCAAGTGCTCGCCCAAACCCAATCAGAGCTGACCGATGGGTTCCCCGAGCGGATATTCGAATCGATCGCAGAGGGGATGACCGACAGCGCACGAAGGTTGCGCCGAATGCCCCAGGACTGACCAGGTACTGGCTTTAGGAACTTATCAATGGCGCGCCCGACAGGAATCGAACCTGTATCAGAAGCTTCGGAAACTCCTATTCTATCCATTGAACTACAGGCGCACGTGATGGCCGACAAAAGGGCCAAAAACAGCCGCGTACCATTGCAATACGCGGGTGCACATTGTAGCGGGTTTATCCTATCCCTGCAGTGTTGCAGGCCTGTCGTTATAATCATTGGTTGAGGCCTGTAATACAAGACTGTCGGCAAACTATTGCTGGCGCCGGGCCAATGGCCGCATTCCATTATCCCAGGAACCCATCATGAGTCTCCCAGAACACGCCGAACACGGGCATGGTCACGAAAGTGCCATCAAAACACCAAAGCAACTGCTGATCACTGTCGTGTTGGCTTTTCTGATCCCGATTTCGGTGATCATCCTGCTGGTCAACCTCGTTGGCTCCAGCATCCGTACTGGTTACGGTTCTGACACCCAAACCGAAGAATCCATCGCCAAGCGCATTCAGCCGGTGGCGGGGTTCAAGCTGGTAGACGCCAACGCACCCAAGGTTTTCAAAACCGGCGAAGAAGTCTTCAAGTCCACCTGTTCGGCCTGCCACAGCACCGGCGTAGCCGGGGCGCCAAAATTTGGCGACAAAGACTCCTGGGCGCCGTTCATCAAGCTAGGTTTTGACGACCTCGTCAAAAATGCAATCCACGGGATTGGCGGCATGCCTCCCAAAGGCGGCAACTCCTCGCTTGACGACTTCGAAGTGGCGCGCGCCGTGGCCTACATGACCAACCACTCCGGTGCCGATTTCCCCGAGCCCAAAGAACCCGCGGGCAACAAGGCTGACACCAAACCCGCAGCCGCTGCCAGCACCGCCGCACCTTCGGCTGCTGCAGCCGATACAAAGGCTGAAGCCAAGCCCGAAGAAGCGGCTACTGCCAAGGCCGAAGCCAAAGTGGATAGCCAGCCGGCCGCTAAAACAGCTGATGCCTCTGCCGGCAATACTGTTGGCGAGAAGCTCTACAAATCTGTCTGCATCACCTGCCACTCTGTCGGTGTGGCAGGTGCCCCCAAATTTGGCGACAAAGAATCCTGGGCCCCGTTTGTCAAAACCGGGCTGGATGCCATGCTCAAAAATGCCATTTCGGGTGTCGGTGCCATGCCTCCGCGTGGTGGCTCACAAGCCACCGACGAAGAGCTCAAGGCAGCCATCCAATATATGGTTGACGCAGCCAAGTAAGTACGTGGTGGCCGTTTGGCCGCCCCGTAGCAAAACCCTCGCGACGCATCAGCGCGAGGGTTTTTTATTGCCTGTCATTATCGGGATTACCCGAATGATTCAAACGGTCGTTTGAATTAGAATAGGTGGCTTAGCCCGTCGGAGACTCATCCATGCCTCACCCTCTTGTGACATCCCTGCACCAAACCATGACCTTGCCGGTGATGGCTGCACCCATGTTCATCATCTCTAATCCGCAGCTTGTGGTCGCCCAGTGCGCCAGCGGAATCATCGGCTCGATGCCCGCCCTGAACGCCCGCCCGCAAGAAACACTGGATACATGGCTCACCGAGATCGAAAACGGGTTGGCCGCCTTGCGCGAGGCACACCCCAACCGTCCGGTACCGCCCTACGCCATCAACCACATCATTCATCAGTCCAATGATCGTCTGCAGGCGGATCTGGAAACATGCGCCCGCCATCAGGTGCCACTCATCATCACCAGCTTGCGGGCACCCAACCAGGTAGTAGACGCAGTACATCAGTGGGGCGGCAAGGTCTTCCATGATGTCACCACGCTGCGCCACGCCCGCAAGGCCATCGACGCCGGTGTGGATGGCCTCATCCTGGTGTGCTCAGGCGCGGGGGGCCACGCAGGCACCTTATCGCCTTTTGCGCTGCTGGGAGAGATCCGGCAGATCTTTGACGGGCCGATCTGCCTGTCTGGGGCAATCAGCCGTGGCCAGGACGTGTTGGCTGCGCGCGCCATGGGCGCCGATTTTGCCTATATGGGCACCAGATTTATCGCCAGCACCGAGGCGCATGCCCAGCAAGAATATAAACAGATGATCGTCGACACCGCAGCCGCCGACATTGTCTACACCCCCTACTTCACCGGCATCCCCGGCAACTACCTCAAGCCTTGCGTGCGCCAGATTGGCCTGGACCCAGACAACCTCCCTGCCGCCCAGGACACCCACTTTGGCAGCGACAACAAAAAAGCCTGGCGAGATATCTGGGGGGCGGGCCAAGGGGTAGGCAATATCGACAGCATCCTGCCCACCTCCGAGATCGTCGATCAATTGCGCCAGGAGTACGACCAGGCAGCGCGTGCCTTGCAAGACCATTTCTCACGGGAGACCTGCGCATGATCCGCACCCAGCAAGACGGCCCGATCCTGGAAATCCTGATTGATCGCCCCGAGCGCCGCAATGCACTCACCGACGCAATGTACCGCGAGATCGACCAAGCATTGCAGGCCGCCAACACCAACCCTGAGTGCACGGCGGTAATCCTGCACGGCGCCGGCGGCCACTTTACCGCCGGTAATGATCTGTCCGAATTTCAGATACCGCAAAGCAGCCGCGATGTGGGCTCCATCGCTTTTTTGCACACACTCGCCGACATCGACGTGCCCGTGATTGCGTCAGTACAAGGGCAGGCGGTGGGTGTCGGGGTTACGCTGCTGGCACACTGCGATTTCGTGTATGCCGATCAAACCGCTGTCTTCAGGCTGCCGTTCGTGTCGCTTGGGCTCTGTCCGGAAGGGGCTTCCAGCTATCTGCTGCCACGCCTGGCGGGCCCAAGGCTTGCCGCCCAATGGCTGCTGCATGCCCAGCCCTTTGGTGCCACACAAGCCCTGGAAGGGCATCTGATCCACAGCATCGAAGACGACCCCCTGGCGGCAGCAAGAGCCTGCGCCAAAGGCCTGGCCGCACAACCCACAGCCGCACTACGTGCCAGCAAGCGGCTGCTGAAAGCCAATGACAGGCCGGCCGTGCACCAGGTACTGGATGCCGAGGCAGCGGTGTTTTTCGAGCGGCTGAAATCTCCAGAGGCCCAAGCGGCATTTCAACAATTCTTTACCCGCAAGGGATAAGGCATGCTTTGTTTTTTCACCACAGATCTCACAAAAGGCCTCATCAAACAGAAGATTAGGGTTTACCCCTAGCTTTTATTTAGGGTTTACCCTATACTGACTCTATCGAAATCTGAAGCTTCTGAAGCAGGAGTCAGTTATGAGCCATACCTACACCCCAAACCTGTTGTCTGATTCTCTAGAGCGCGCTTATCTGCACGCAAGCCTGGACGAGTCAAAGCCGCTGTCCTTGCAAAAGGGCGTACGCAAAGTTGGTCGTCTGCTGGCCCGCGGCACCAGAGCATTTGGCCGGGGAGTGGTGGTGGCGATTAACGCCCATGCCGAAGCGCGCGCCCGCAACATGCTGTATAACCGCGCACCCTGGTAAAAAAGTATCCGTTTGACGGGCAGATCTTCCGCGAAGGCAGTACCCACAGCCGCTTAAGAAAGCGGCTGTTTTTATGGGCGCTTCAGTAAGTTCTTGAGGCGATCCAGTGCGCGGTCTGGATCCAGGCCCGTCTCTGCAGGCAATCCTCCTGCGATCTGGGCCTCCAGGCCCATCTCGGCAATAAACCGAGAGGGTTCACAAACGGTATCCTCACGGCCGCGACGTCGTTTGCGGCACCAACTTAACTGCAGGGTGCGTTGCGCACGCGTAATACCCACATACATCAGGCGACGCTCTTCCTGGATGCGGCGTAACCGGGCAGCCATGGCCGCTTCGCTGACATCGCCTTCGTCGTCACCCCCCCGGTGGGGCAGCAGGCCTTCTTCTACCCCGATCAAATAAACATGGGGAAACTCCAGCCCCTTAGACGCATGCAAGGTGGAGAGTTTGACAGCGTCCGGCTCTTCGTTGTCTGAACGCTCCAGCATGGTTACCAGCGCCACGTGCTGCACGAGCTCGAGCAGCGTGAGTTCATCCTCATCGGCCTTGCGCTTGAGCCAGGACAGGAGTTCGAGGACGTTGGTCCAGCGGGCCAGCGCCTGGCGCTCATCCAGGATATCGTACAGATGGCGTTCGTAGCCCATGGCGGCCAGCAGGTCTTCCAGCACCCGGCCGGCATTGTCGGTAATCAAGCCATCTATACCGGCAGCTGCTGCCTGGCCGTCTGGTTCACGGATCAACCCCCCTGCCAGCGAACCCCCTGCGGGAGATGGATCGGGCTCAAACGCCAGATCCGCCTGCGTGGATGCCCCCGGCATCACCGGCACCGCCCCACCCCGGCGCGCCGCACGCGCCTGAAAATACTGGATCAGACGGACAAAGGATTGCACGGCCTCGCGTTGCCGCGCAGTGGGCAGAAGCGCCTCATTTACCTCGGCAGCGACTGCAAACAGGGAAACACCCCGCCGCGCCGCCTCGGCCCCCAAGGCCTGAAGGGTGTTTTGGCCAATACCGCGCTTGGGCGTGGTGGCGGCCCGAATGAACGCGGGATCTTCGTCATCATTGGCAATCAGCCGCAACCACGCCAGCACATCACGGATTTCAGCCTTATCGAAAAAACTTTGCCCGCCAGACACGGTATAAGGGATCCGCAAAGTGCGCAGCGCCTGCTCGAATACCCGGGCCTGATGGTTACCACGGTACAGCACGGCAAAGTCTTTCCATTGGGCCTGACGCTCGAAGCGCGCGGCTGATAACCGCATGGCAATGGATTCTGCCTCGACAAGATCTGTATCCATGGCGGTCACGCCGATGGCATCTCCCACGCCCAGATCCGACCACAGGGTTTTATCGAAGGTTTTTGGATTATGGCTGATGACTTGGTTGGCAGCCTGCAGGATGCGCTGCACAGAGCGATAGTTTTGCTCGAGCTTGACGACCTTGAGACGGGGGTAGTCGCGCTCGAGCTGAGCAAGGTTTTCGACGGTTGCACCGCGCCAGGCGTAAATCGCCTGATCATCATCTCCCACTGCCGTAAATTGGGCCCGATCGCCGCACAACAGGCGCACCAACTGATACTGGCAGGCATTGGTGTCCTGGTATTCGTCTACCAGCAAATACTGAACACGCGATTGCCAGCGCTGCCTGACGGCCTCATCTGTTTGCAGCAAGTGGGCAGGCAGGCGGATCAGGTCATCAAAATCCAGCGACTGATATGCGCGCAGGGTGGCTTCATAGCTTCTGTAGATACGCACGGCCTCGGCATCATCCGCCGTCTGGGCCTGTTTGGCGGCCGCATCGGGGCCCAGCTGTGCGTTTTTCCAGAGAGAAATGGTTTGCTGCACCGCGCGCAGACGCGCGCGATCGGTACTGGCCAGGAGCTCCTGGATAATTCCCAGCGCATCCGTGGCATCCAGGATGGAGAACCCGCGTTTCAGGCCCAGCGCGGCGTATTCCTCGCGCAGAAACTTCAAACCCAGCGAGTGAAATGTCCCGACTGTCAAACCTCGCAGCAGACGAGGGTTGGCGAGGGTCCGGACACGCTCGCTCATTTCGCGCGCAGCCTTGTTGGTAAAGGTAAGCGCCACAATATGGCGGCCCTGATAACCACATTCCTGAAGCAAATAAGCCATCTTGCGTGTGATGACCCGCGTCTTGCCGCTGCCCGCGCCGGCCAGCACCAGACAGGGGCCATCCAGATAGTGCACGGCTTCTTGCTGACGGGCATTGAGGTCCATGGGTCAGATTTCCTGTGGGTCGATCTCGACGGCCCAGCGCACGGGCCAGCCCTGTGCCAGGGCATCCAGTTGCGGCAAGAGTGCCTGCAACACACCATGCAAGGCACCTCGACGCGGAGACTCGATCAGCAATTGCGCTCTTTCGATGCGGGCCACACGCACCACACGCAGAGGCACTGCATCATACAGTTGCACGCCAGTGCCCTCGGTGAGGGGTTGCGCCCAAGCACGGACTGCGCGTAAAAACGCCAGAGCATCCGCCAGCTGGGTGGCCTGCGCGGTAATGAGTGCCTGACAGGAAAAGGGCGGCAGGCCGAGGTCTTCACGCTCTGCCAGCATTGCGGTGGCAAAGCCGTTGTAATCATGGCGACACAAGGCTTGATAAACGGTTTGCTCGGGGTAGTCGGTTTGCACCAGTACCTGCGCCCCCCCAGCCCGGCGCCCAGCCCGGCCGGCCACCTGCATCAATTGTGCAAACAGGCGCTCGGGGGCCCGGAAATCCTGGGCAAACAGCATGGCGTCAGCGTTAAGCACGCCCACCAAACCCAGGCCGGCAAAGTCGTGGCCCTTGGCCACCATCTGGGTGCCCACCAGAATATCGGCCTGCCCGGCATGAACCTGCGCAAACAGCGCTTGCGCACTGCCCTTGCGCCGGGTTGCATCCGCGTCGATACGGATAATGCGCGCCGCAGGAAAACGCTCGGCTAGGAATTCTTCGACCCTTTGAGTGCCCCGCCCCATCGGCTGCAGGTCTTGGTCGCCGCAGTCGGGGCAGGCACGAGGCACCGGATGAGCTTCGCCACAATGGTGGCATTGCAGCAAGGCCCGGCCGCCCGACACTCGATGCAGCACCGTGTGCGCTGTGCAGCGCGTGCACTGGCTTACCCAGCCACACGACAAACACCGCAATACGGGCGCATAACCCCGGCGATTAAGGAATACCAAGCTTTGCTCGCCGCGATCGAGGCGGGCCTCCAGGGCCTGCAGCAGCTGTGGCGTAAACCCCTGCTCGAGTTGTGCCCGACGCGTATCGACCAGCACAATTTCTGGCAAGGCCTGGGCCTGCACGCGGTCAGGCAGGCTGACCAGCAGGTAATTGTGTGCCTGGGCACGCCGCCAGGTTTCCAGCGAGGGTGTGGCAGACCCCAACACCACGGGGATTTTCTGGTCGTGCCCGCGCCAGATGGCGAGGTCACGTGCCGAGTACCGCAAGCCATCTTGCTGCTTGTACGAAGCATCGTGCTCTTCGTCCACCACAATCAGGCCCAAACGAGGCATTGGTGTCATCAAGGCAAGCCGGGTACCCAGCAACAGGGTGGCTTCGCCCCTTAGCACGCGCAACCATGCACGCAGACGCTCGCCATCGGACAAGCGGCTGTGCAATACCGCCAGCTCCTGGGGCTGCTGGCAAAGCCGTTGTCGCACGATGTGCTCGAACTGGGGGGTGAGGTTGATCTCTGGCACCAGGATCATGACCTGGCGGCCGGCGTCGAGGACGCGCTTGGCCAAACGCAAATAGAGCTCGGTTTTGCCACTACCGGTGACACCGTGCAGCAAGGCAACCCCTTGCCCACGGTCAAGCAGCCCATCCAGGGTGTCCAGGGCCTGTTGTTGCTGCAACGTGAGAGTGGGCACCACCATCGGGGCCTCGGTGGGATCCACCAGTACACGCGAAAGCCCAGGCCGACGGTCTGCGCGGCTGACGGGCCCACCGGCAGAACGCGCACCAGTATAAGCCGCCGGCCTGCGCAGCGGCGGCGGCAAGGCCGGCAGCATCACTTCGCCCAAGGGGCGGTGGTAATACCGGGCAGCAAACGCAGCCAAGCGCCGCCAGTCTTCCGGCAAGGGAGGCAAATCATCCAGCACGGCCTCGATGGCACGGACACGATCTTCTGCCACCTGGGGGTGCTCGCGTGTCTCCCAGACAATCCCCACCATTTTGCGCCGGCCAAACGTAACCAGCACCCGCGTGCCGGCTGCCACAGGCACCTCATGCCGATAATCAAACAGGCCGGGCAGAGGGACATCCAGGGCAACGGCAAGGTACACCGATGAGGCCACTGTCATGGTTTTATCCTCTTTGGCAACAGCCGCATGGGGCGCTATCGAGGCAGCCAAGGGACTCACCGGCTAGACAGCATCCACGGCCAAGCCTGTGGATAACTTTGTGGAGAAAGAGACAATAAAGGTGCCAACACCAGTTCCAAAAGAACGTCAAGACCTGTCAAAACAACAGTACTTTTAGATAATTGTTTATTAATCAACAGGTTAAGAATTAATCCAAGATTTGTTCAAGAATCTTGGGTGTTTTCCCTGAGCATCTGAAAATTGTGCATAAGCACAAAAGTCAAGCCCTTGAACAGGGGCAGCAAAATCAAGTGCTTAGAGGCAAGGCCTGATACGTGGGTAAGCAGATCAGGGCCTTGCTATCGGAAAACTGTCCGCTGCCGCCAGGGGATCAGGTGAGGCAGCGAAGGGTGTCAGGCATGATAGGCCCTGCTGGCCGAATGCACTTCGTCGACCAGCGATACCACAGCATCGGGCGACGTAAATTGGGAAATCCCGTGGCCCAGATTAAAGACATGGCCACCTTTGCCCACCTGGCCAAAATCAGCCAACACACGACGGACTTCGGTGCGGATGGCTGCATCGCCACCAAACAGCGCCATGGGATCGAGGTTGCCTTGCAGGGCTACTTGATCATTGACAGCCAGGCGCGCAGCGGACAGCCGGGCTGTCCAGTCGAGGCCCACGGCATCGCAGCCCGAGGCAGCAATATCCCGCACCCACTGACCGCCCCCCTTGGTAAAGACAATGGCAGGAATACGCTGCCCCTCGTGTTCTCGAATCAGGCCGTCCAGCACTTGCTGGGTGTAGCGCAGCGAGAACTGCTGGAACATGCCGTCGGCCAATACCCCACCCCAGCTGTCAAAGACCATGACGGCCTGCGCACCTGCACGGATCTGTGCGTTGAGATATGCCTGCACCGACTGCGCGTTGATGTCGAGAATATGGTGCAGGAGATCGGGACGTTGATACAGCAACGTCTTGATCTGGCGGTAATCAGTGCTGCCCTGACCCTCAACCATATAGCAGGCCAGTGTCCAGGGGCTGCCGGAAAAGCCGATCAGGGGTACGCTGCCGTCGAGCTCGCGGCGCACCAGCGACACCGCGTCGAAGACGTATTGCAGGCGGCCCATGTCGGGCACTTGCAGGGCCGTAATGGCCTGCTCGTCGCGCAGCGGGCGCTCGAAGTGCGGGCCTTCTCCGGCCACAAACTGCAGGCCCAGGCCCATGGCGTCGGGCACCGTGAGAATATCGGAAAACAGGATTGCAGCATCCAGATCAAAGCGGCGCAAGGGCTGCAGGGAGACTTCGCAGGCGTATTCAGGATTTTGCGCCAAACCCAGAAACGACCCTGCCCTGGCGCGCGTTTGGTTGTACTCGGGAAGATAGCGGCCTGCCTGACGCATCATCCAGATTGGCGTGTAAGGAACAGGCTGGCGCAGCAGCGCGCGTAAAAACGTATCGTTTTTCAAAGGGGTCACGTCAGATATCCTGTGGGCGATCGCGTACACCACGCGAATAAGGTTCAACAAGCGGATGACCTTGGATTTTACCCGCCCCACTGCGTGTGATGTCTTCGAACTCGGCACGATAGGGTGTGGGGTCGATGCCGTGCTTGCGCATCAGTGCCCAAAAAGCCCGCCGGTGCTTTTGTGCCATGCGGGCGGCCAGCGTAATATTGCCGCCGTGGCGCCCTAGCGCCGCACAGATATAGGCTTTCTCAAACCGGGCAACCACCTGGCCTTTGGCTTCGCGAAAGGACTCTCGGGAAGTAGCCCGCTGCATTGCCAGCGCCACTGCATAGGCTTCGAGTTCTTCGCCGGAACGCTCGAGAATCGACTCGCAGAGATCAGCCTCGGTGGGGCTTTGACAAGCCAGTGTCATCTTGCCTGTGGCACTGCCATATAGGGGATTGGGCTCTGCCACGTGAGCAGGGGCCAGACGGCACAATACGCTTTCTAATCGCGCACGGAGCTCTTCGGGGCAAAATGGCGGGCGGATGAAATCGGACACTCCCAGGCCGATGAGATCGTGTACCGCCTGGGCTTTAAGACCAACGGCATACACCAGCAACACCGCAGGCAGACGGCCGGCCCGGGCAGCCAGGGCCGTACGCCACATCGGCAACGAGGCCTCGTCGGCGTACAGCACCCCGGCATCGTAGCGCCCACGCATCAGGGCCGGATCATCCAGCAGGGTATCCACGGCCAGATGCTCTTTGGGCAGGGCGTGCACCTGCAGCCGCCCGTTGAGGTGAACCCCTGCCAGCGCAGAGACCCAGGGCTCTTGCCCGGAAGCAAGCAGTGCGCAATCCAATCTTTCTCGCATGACAGGTCTCCTGTGTGGGCAGGTGTCGACCAGGCCAGGAATGCGGCCACTGACACCCGTGTCAAGCAGGGGAGCACCCCCGGAAAGAGCAGAATAGACAGATCTTCTGGAAGCGAATAGTCGCAAAACTACGCTAGTGATAACCCTAGGTAATAGGTAAATTGAACCCGTTTTGGTGCTTATTGCTAGGTTTATAAGGTTTTTTAGTGTTTTCTACCTAAATTAGAGTGATAGCATTGCCGACATTCTACTTATACAGCGGGAGACGCATTTGGACACCCTGAATTCTATTGTCAACCAAATCAATGGCTTAGTCTGGGGCCCCCCCATGCTGGTGTTGATCCTGGGCACGGGCTTCTTTCTGATGGTCTTGCTGCGGTTCATGCCGTTGCGCCGTATTGGCACCGGTTTTGCCATGATCTGGCGCGGCCGTCACCGCGGCGATGCCTCCACCGGTGAGATCAGCCCCTTCGAAGCCCTGATGACTTGCCTTGCAGCCACCGTGGGCACGGGTAACATCGCCGGCGTAGCGACAGCCATTGCCATGGGCGGCCCCGGCGCATTGTTCTGGATGTGGTGCACCGCACTGGTAGGGATGGCGACCAAATACGCCGAAGTCGTGGTGGCCGTGCACTTCCGTGAGAAAGACGAACGCGGCGAGCACTCCGGTGGCCCTATGTATGCCATCAAAAATGGCCTGGGTCGCAAGTGGCTTTGGCTGGGTGTCGCCTTCGCCATATTTGGCGGCTTCGCAGGCTTTGGCATCGGCAATATGGTGCAGGTCAACAGCATGGCGCTGGCACTTGAAGCCACCTTTGCCGTACCCACCTGGATCACCGGCGTAGTCACCATGGTGCTGATCGGTCTGGTGATTCTGGGCGGAATCAAGCGTATCGGTGCTGTGGCCGCTTCGCTGGTACCCTTTATGTGCGTGGCTTACGTACTGGCAGGTCTGGTTGTTCTCGTGATCAACGCCGAGCGCATCCCTGAAGCGCTGAACTTGATCTTCTCGCACGCGTTTTCACCCATTGCCGCAACGGGCGGTTTCGCCGGTGCAGCCGTCATGGCAGCCATCCGCTTCGGGGTGGCCCGCGGTATCTTCTCCAACGAGGCCGGCCTGGGCTCTGCCGGGATTGCGCAGGCAGCGGGTACCACCAATAATGCAGTGGAGTCTGGCCTGATTGGCATGATGGGTACATTCATCGACACCATCATCATCTGCAGCATCACGGGTCTGGCGATTGTCTGCTCTGGTGTCTGGTCCAGCGGGGAAAGCGGCGCCGCATTGTCAGCCAGTGCATTCGAGGTTTCCATGCCCGGCTTCGGCGGCATTATCCTCACTATCGCTCTGGTGATCTTTGCCTTCACAACGATTTTAGGCTGGAGCTACTACGGCGAGAAATGCTGGGAGTTTCTGCTGGGTGCCAAAACCACCCTGCCGTTTCGCCTGATCTGGGTTGTCGCCATTCCCTTTGGTGCCATCACCCAGCTGGATTTCGCCTGGTTGCTAGCCGACACCCTTAACGGCCTGATGGCGCTACCCAACCTGGCATCACTCATCCTGCTTAGCCCAGTGATCGTGAAACTGACGCGTGATTACTTCAAATCCCGCCAATCAGCCACGCAACTGCCGGATCCAGTGACACGTTGAGGCATCATGCCCTGCGACACTGACTTCGGCACTTGTTGGCGCCAGGGCCTGCACGATCCCGCGCGCCAGCACCTTGCCGTACTCAACGCCCCACTGGTCAAAGGGATCAATGCCCCAGATGACGCCCTGGGTAAACACCCGATGCTCGTACAGCGCCAGCAAGGCACCCAACGAGTACGGCGACAGGCGCGGCAAGGCAATCAGGTGATTGGGCCGCCCGCCTGGATGAACCCGATGGGGTGCCAGGCGATCGGCATCCTCTTCGCTCAGCCCCTCGGATAAGCACTCGGCCCGCGCCTGGGCCAGGCTTTTGCCGCGCATCAGTGCCTCACGCTGAGCCAGGCAATTGGCCAGCAACTGCCGGTGGTGGGCCGACCAATGATGATCGGCATGCGCGCACAGAATGAAGTCGACCGGCGCGCCGTCGCTACCCTGATGCATCCACTGAAAAAAGGTGTGCTGCGCGTCTGTGCCCGGCATCCCCCAAACCGCGGGCCCTGTGGGCACACCCACCGGGCGCCCGGCCAGGTCTACCGACTTGCCCAGCGACTCCATGTCCAGCTGCTGCACATAAGGCACCAGGTTGGCCAGACGCGAATCGTAGGGCGCGATGTTAAGCGAGCCCTGGCCCAGCACGCTGCGATTGACCACACCGGCCAAAGCCATGCGTACCGGCACATTGAGCGCATAGGGCGCCTGGGCAAAATGGCTGTCCATGGCGGCAGCCCCCATGCGCAGGCCGGCCAGCACGTCGGCCCCCACCGCCAAAGCGGTGGTGAGGCTGACCGCCGACCAGATCGAAAAGCGGCCACCCACCCAATCCCAAAGCTTGAAAATATGGCTATCGGCCACTCCCCAGCCGCGCGCGCGTTGCGCCTG
This sequence comes from Castellaniella sp. FW104-7C03, assembly GCF_040276085.1. NCBI lineage: Bacteria > Pseudomonadati > Pseudomonadota > Betaproteobacteria > Burkholderiales > Alcaligenaceae > Castellaniella > Castellaniella sp. FW104-7C03. Next base: position 70,075 of record NZ_JBELOK010000008.1, on the reverse strand, counting down.
TGCAGTAACAGCCACAATATGATTGGCAGGATCCAAGCCGGCAGCCAGCAGCCACTCTCGGGCGCGGGCGCCGTTTTCCAGTGTTTCAGAGGTGGTAAAAGACTTGGACACCAGCACAATCAGCGTATCTCGCGGATCCAGGCCGGCCAAGCCGCCCTCGATGGCATGGCCGTCGATATTGGCCACAAAGCGGACATCACGCCAGGTACCGGCATAGCCAAAGGCGGACACAGCCAGCCGCACCCCCCAGTCTGAGCCGCCGATACCAATATGCACGATATGCCGCCAACGGCGCTCGGCATCGGCCTTGCGCACCCAGGCGTCCATGCGCTCGCGCTCGGCCAGCACCTCGGGTGGCGCGGCCGGCGCGCGCAGCACCGTATGCCAGGCAGCACGGTTCTCCGTGACATTTACCACTTCCCCGGCCAACAGCCGCCGACGCTGCTCGTCAAAGCCACGGGCGCGCAACAAGGCTTCACCCGCCGCATGCAGCTCGGGCGAATGCCGCTGCCCGCTGGCATCTAGGGTGAGGCCAGGGGCCTCAAGAAGGTCCAGGCCATCCGCTTGCGATGGGCACGTTTGTGCAGCTACGGCAAAGCGTTTCCACTCGGGCATATCGACCAGGGAACGGATCGTCGCGGGGTCGACACGAAGAGAATATTGGGACATGGCGCAAGTATAAAGTGTGCCCTTGGAGATGCACACTTGAGATTCTGCCCCCCGATGTAAGAAACTATGGGTAAACACCACCTCACACGCTGAACTCGTTGAAGTACAAACAAGCTATCCACCCCTGAATATTGGCTCTGATTCTAGGGTTTCCCTGGGGTAAACATTCAAACGATATACTGTATACTTAAATTAAGTGCCAGTGAATGAACGTCAACAGGTAGCTTCATGGCTCAGGAACAGTGCAAAACCTTGGGTGAACTAAAGCAGGCATTGACACGCGACTACAACGCAATCAATTCGCGCCTGTTTGCCACCGGGGTTGTCACCCTGAAAATCGACATCGTGGACGAAAAAATCTTCATGTTGGCCGTCCACAAAAGAGTTGTACCGCTACAGATCGTGAGCGAGCAGTCGGCACTGGTGGCCGACATCGCAGACTACTACCTCGTTCGCTTGTTCAAAAGCCAATTCAAGGAAATCCTGACCAAAAATTATCAATTTGAAGTCAGTTCCATCTTTAAAGATTACGATCGGGACGACGAGCTCTCATCGACGCTTGTCCTGCTGAAGAAAGAAGTACAGACGTATTTGCATTAAGCACTCGATGCTGTGATGCAATACCCTACGCAGCCCATGCTGGCTGGTTGAAGGTCTTTCAGGTTCTCTGCACAACATGTGCAGGCATCCGAAAGCGCACGATATCGCCGGCACCGAACACTGGAAGACGATTCCAGCGCTTGGTGCCGGCTTTTTTATTGGATTTTCAAAATGAAGACAGTTGCCGACCTCCTGGATTCCCTGAACATCATTACGGACGGACGCATGGCTCCTTCTGTCGAGGCGGCCAGGGACGGCAGCTACAAATTCGTCATACTGAAATCATCCGGTATCTACGGCAAGAGCGTGCTGGAAATCCCCAGCCTCATCCATGGCGACCCGACAAAGGAAATCAAAAAAATCGCGGTCTGCATGACGCTCACCGAACAAAGCGTCGAACTGGCAGGCGCCACTGGTGTTGACGCCATTGTGGCGCACCATCCGGTGGCAGATGCCGCCAGTTGCGGCGGCGTGACCCTCAGGGATTATCTGGATCTATATGGGATTGCAGTGCTGGAATGCCATGAGGCCTTTCACGGTTTGCACCCCGGAATCGCCCATCTGCATGGCCACTCAATCCTGAAGAGCAGCATCGCGTACGGCGGGCTGCACGGCAACGTCATGTATGTGGGTACGCCGCTGGAGGGAGTGCGCAGCATGCGCGATATTCTGACTCGCCTGGACAGCTTCATGGGGCTGGAGGTGGAAAGGGACATGCTGGAAGCCGAAAGGCGCCTTAAAGGCTCCAACGACATCCAGGAGGGCAGCCTGGTTACCCGGGGACGCGTCCTGCTGGGCGATGCTGACAGCCCGATCCACAAACTGGTGCATATATTTCCACATACCGGCTTCACCCCCGACCATCTGCGTGCGGCCATCAAGGAAGACCCCGATATCAATACCGTGCTGGCCTCCATCAGCCGGGTCTACGAGGGGCACGCACTGATCGAGGCCGCCAAAGAGCTGGGGCTTCAATTGATGGTTGGCAACAGCCATGTGCTGGAGATCATGGAAAACGGCATGCCGCTTGCACGCGCCCTGCAGCGCCTGCTCGATGAGGTCGACGTGCAAATTTTCAGGGAACGCGTCACTTCCACCCCAATCGACGTATTCGGAAACGCAAGAATGCAAGAGTACGCCAGGCGCTTCTCGGAAGCGCACCTTCTTGGGAAAAATGCATTGACCTTCGCAGGATGATCCTGTGTAAATGCCGCACTGCCCGTTGATATAAATGAATCAAAACGACAGGAGACAAAACGATGAACATCTTCAAATCGCTACGAAGCCTCGCGCTGCACCGGCCTTTCCATACCGCCTTATCGCTCGCCATCGCGGGCGGCGTGGCGCTATCGACCATGCCCGTCAACGCCGCATCACCCACCAAGGTCCGCTACCAGGAAGTGGTGCGCTCCATTCTCTATATGCCCATGTATGTGGCCTTGAACCAGGGGTATTTCACAGACGAAGGGCTGGATGTCTCCCTCAAGACCTCTCAGGGAACCGATAAGGGCATGGCCGCATTGCTGTCAGGCGGTGCTGATGTGGTGTTGATTGGCCCGGAGGCATCGGTCTATGTCAACAATAGCGAATCCCCGGTAAAAACCCGCCTGTTTGCCGGCCTCACCGCAACTGATGGGTTCCTGCTGTTGGGTAAAACCCCCACCAAGCCTTTTAACTGGAATGACATGAAAGGCAAGTCTGTCATGTCGTTCCGCCAAGGCTCAAACCCCGATGTATTCCTTGAAACAGCGCTCAAGCAACATGGCCTGGATCCTGACAAGGACGTCAAGATTGTCAGCAATATCGGGCCCGCTGCGCGCGCCGGCGCATGGATGGCAGACAGAACCGACTACGCCATTTTTCTTGAACCCGAGGCAAGCAACATGGAAAAGGCGGGCAAGGGCGAAGTGGTGGCCTCAATTGGCCATGAGGTCGGGCCGGTAGACTTCACGGCCTTTACCACAACGGATACCTACATCAAGGAGCACCCGGAGGTGCTGGACGCCTGGACCAAAGCAATTTATCGGGCACAGAAATACGTCGAGACGGCCACCGCAGAAGATCTTGCCAAGCATATAGAGTCGTATTTTCCCGGTGTAAGCCAGGCAGAACTGGTCAAGGCGATCAACCGCTATCGCCCCTTGCATCTCTGGAAGAAAAATCCGCTGATCGAACAGGCCGCCATGGAAAAGCTTCAGGACATGCTGATCGACCGCGGCTTGCTCAAGCCTGAACAGCGGGTGCCCTATGCGCAACTGGTTGATGTCAGTTTTGCCAAAAAGGTAACGCCATGATCGCAACAGAAGCTTCAGATACCTGTACGCTGGAACGTCCGGTCCATGCGGAAAACCGGATCAGGATCAGTCATGTCTCACTGCGCTATTTCACACCAAAGGTAGAGATACTGGCCCTGTCGGATGTCTCGCTGACCATCGAGCCAGGTGAATTCGTCAGCCTGATTGGCCAATCGGGCTGTGGAAAAAGTACGCTGTTGTCCATCATCGCCGGGCTCCTGCCCCCTTCAGAAGGCACGGTGCACGTGGGAAATCAGCCAGTTACCACGCCCTCACCCAAAATCGGCTACATGCTGCAGCAAGACTATCTGTTCGAATGGCGCACGATCCTGGATAACGCTCTGCTGGGCGCCCAGATTCAGGGGCGTGACATCCGTGTGGCACGGGATCGGGCCGTCCATTTCCTCGAAAAATGCGGTCTGGGCCGCTTTTTGGATCAATACCCCAAGGCGTTGTCCGGCGGCATGCGACAGCGTGTTGCCCTGGCCCGCACGCTCACCACAAACCCGGATGTGGTGCTGCTGGACGAACCGTTCTCCGCCCTGGATTCGCAAACCAGGCTTGCCATCGCTGATGAAGTCGTAGAAGTCTTGCGTGCTGAAGGCAAGACGGTGGTGCTGGTCACACACGATATCGGTGAAGCGATTTCCATGACGGACAGGGTTGTTGTGCTGTCCCGCCGTCCGGGACGCATCAAATCGGAGCACACGATCCGATTCCCAAGCGTAAAGGGTCGGCCAACGCCTTTTGAAGTACGCGCACTTCCTGAATTCACTTCGTATTTCAACACCCTTTGGGACGAGCTTGACGTTCACGTCGAAGGCTAAGTCGCGCGGGAGCAGATCAAATGAATACTCGAACCACTGAAATGAGCCTATCCTCCCCTGGACACGCGGAAGCCCCCTCCGCCACCCCCAGCCCGGCCTACGCCGCCTATCTGCGCCGCGAAACCAGTCGGCGCCGCTTTGTGCTGACTGCCAGGTTCATTCTGCTGCTGGCGGTGCTTGCACTATGGGAAATCCTGGCCCGCACGCACCTCATGAACCCGCTGCTGACCAGCTACCCGAGCGCCGTCTGGCCCACCTTGGTGGACTTATTTGAAAACGGCGATCTCCTGGCCCACACATGGGCCACATTTCGGGCAACCCTCGTGGGTTTCACGTTCAGCATGGTGGTTGGCATCGCCATTGCCGCCATGCTGTGGTGGTCCACCACGCTCTACAAGGTCATTGATCCTTTCATGGTGATTGCCAATGCCATGCCCAAGATCGCCCTGGTGCCTATTTTCTATATCTGGCTGGGCCCGGATTACTCCATCTACGGCATGGCCGTCGCCATCTCGATCTTCATCACAATCATGGTGGTCTATGAAGGTTTTCGTGGCATTGACTCCAACAAGATCAAGCTGGCGATCACCCTGGGTGCAACACGCAGGCAGGTCTTGACCATGGTGGTGTTGCCAGGCAGTGTCCCAACCATGCTGGCAGCCCTCAAAATGAACATCGGCCTTGCCCTGGTGGGTGTCATCGTGGGTGAATTCCAGTCTGCCAGTCAGGGGCTGGGGTTCCTGATCATCAATGGCAGCCAAATATTCAAACTTAATATTGTGATGGCCGCCATCGTTGTGCTGGCGCTGCTATCGGGCCTGATGTATTTGGCGATTTCCCGCCTCGAAAAAGCCACGGTGACCAAGTATGCTTAGTCACCGTGGCTGAAAACCAGCCCTGCTTGGGGCCGCTGCCCGGGCAGCGGCCAATCAGCAGCGTTCGTAGATGCCAGCTGCGCCCATCCCGGTGCCGACGCACATCGTCACCATCCCGTACTGCAGATTGTGCCTGCGCATGGCATGAATCGTGGTGGCAGAGCGGATCGCCCCGGTGGCCCCCAGGGGATGGCCCAAGGCAATGGCGCCACCCATGGGGTTGACCACGTCCTCGTTAAGCCCCAAATCACGAATGACCGCCAGCGACTGCGCTGCAAACGCTTCATTGAGCTCGATCCAGCCCATCTGATCCAGGCGCAGACCCGCTTTTTTGAGAACGGCTGGAATTGCTTCTTTGGGGCCGATCCCCATGATGTCAGGCGGCACGCCGCGCACAGCAAAAGACACAAAGCGCGCCAGAGGCGTGAGATTGTGTTCTTTTAGCGCCCGCTCGGACACCACCAGCAGTGCACCGGCGCCATCCGAAGTTTGCGAGCTGTTGCCTGCCGTAACGCTACCCTTGGCAGAAAACACAGGGCGCAGACGGGCAAGCGCCTCAAGGCTGGTGTCTGCCCGCGGGCCTTCATCCAGCGCGACGGTATGGCGCGTTTCACGCACCTCGCCGGTTGCCAGATCCGGTATCCGGCGCACAATCTCCACTGGCAGCATCTCATCGGTGAACTCGCCTGCTTTTTGTGCGGCCAGGGCACGCTGATGAGAGCGCAAGGCAAAGGCATCCTGGTCCGCCCGCGAGATATCCCAGCGCTCGGCTACTTGCTCGGCTGTCGCTCCCATGCCATACGCAATGCCGATATTTTCATCATTCAGATACACATCCGGGCTAAAAGAGGTGCTGATCCCCATGGTGGGCACCAGGCTCATGGATTCTGTCCCGCAGGCCAGCATCACATCGGCCTCACCCACGCGGATGCGGTCTGCCGCCATGGCCACTGCTGTAAGGCCGGAGGCGCAAAAGCGGTTTACCGTTACACCTGCCACCGACTGGGGCAGCCCAGCCAGCAGCACGCCCACACGGCCAACGTTCAGGCCCTGGGGGCCTTCGGGAATCGCGCAACCCACGATCGCGTCCTCGATTGCGGCCGGATCAAGGTTCGGTGCCTGGGCCAGCACGCCCTGGATGGTTCTGGCCAGGAGGTCGTCCGGGCGCGTATGGGAATACATACCGCGCGGGGCCTTGCCGATGGGCGTGCGCGTCGCAGCGACGATATAAGCTTGTTGCAGGGCAGTCATCGAAAGTCTCCTTAATTGCGGACGGGCTTGCCGGTTTGCAGCAGGCCGGCAATACGCTCTTGTGTCTTGGGGTTGGCCAGCAGACTCAGGAAGGCCTTGCGCTCAAGCTTGAGCATCCAGGCCTCATCCACCAGGCTGTTGGGATCGACGTCACCGCCGCAGATGGCTGTCGCCACCTCCAGGCCAATGTGAAAATCGTAATCGCTGATATAACCACCCACCTGCATGTTCACCAGTTGTGCACGCAAGGTTGCGATGGCATCCCGACCAGCGACCGCAAAGCGGGCGGGCAGCGGTGGACGGTACCCTTGCTCGGCCAGGTTGGCTGCCTCGCGCACCGCCACATACAGCAGCTCGTGGCGGTTCATCACGATAGGATCGGAATCCCGCAGGTAGCCGATCTCACGCGCTTCGAGTGCCGACTTGGACACACGGGCAGTGGCCACGGACAGCACAAAGTTTTTGACATAAGCCAGCAAGGGCGCATCCGGGGCCGACTGGGCCTGGATCTCGGCTGCGCGGCGCGCACTATATGTCATGCCACCCGCACCCGGTACCAGGCCGATACCTACCTCCACCAGACCAATGTAGGTTTCGAGGTGCGCCACACGACGGGCACAATGCACGGAGAGCTCGCAGCCACCGCCCAGTGCCAGGCCGGCCACGGCTGCCACCACCGGCACCTGGGCATAGCGCACCCGCAGCACCATGTCCTGCATTTCCTTTTGGATGGGCTCAACCGCCTTGACGCCACCGGCCATGAAAGCCGGCAACATGGCTTTCAGATCAGCCCCTGCCGAGAAAGGGTCTTCGAGTTGGCCGATAACCAGCGCCTTATAGCCCTGCTCTGCCAGATCAACCGCGTGCGTCACGCCGCGCACCACATCGGGGCTGAGCGTATGCATTTTGGTCTTGAAGGATGCAATCAACACATTTTGCGGATGCGGCTGAGGCAAGGTCCAGCACAAGATGGCGTCGTTTTCGTAGACAACCTGCGGCACCAGTACCGGGCCTTCGCCCACCAGCCGGGGCGCCCCGATCTGGCGCTGATACACCGGCAAGGTGCTGCGCGGTACGTAGACGTTGCCCGCCGGGCTGTACGAGCCCTCTGGTGTATGCACGGCCTGAGTTTCCCACACGGGGCCCTGTGTGGCCCACTGGGGCAGCGGCGCGGACGATAAGGTTTTGCCTGCAGCAATATCCTCGTTGATCCAACCTGCCACCCGCTGCCAACCGGCTGCCTGCCAGATCTCGAAAGGCCCAAAGCTGTGCCCAAAGCCCCATTTCATGGCCTGATCCAGCTCGCGCGCGCTATCGGCGATCTCGCCCAGATGGACCGCGCTGTAATGGAAGGTATCCCTCAGGACAGCCCACACAAACTGGGCCTGGGGATGATCGGAATCATGCAGCGCCTGCAGGCGCTTGGCAGGATCACGCTCTTTCAGGATTTCCTTGACCTCGTCATCAGCCTTCTCGCCAGAAGGCACATACTGACCGGCCTTGGGATCCATGCGCAGGATCTGCTTGCCTTCTTTCTTGAAAAAGCCCGCCTTGGCTTTCTGGCCCAGCGCGCCTTTTTCAATCAGACCCGCCAACACAGGGGGAATCGTGAAATGCGCATGGAAGGGGTCGTCAGGCAACTGATCTTTCATCGTGTCGATGACGTGTGCCAGTGTATCCAGCCCCACAACATCAGCCGTACGGTAGGTGCCTGATTTTGCGCGACCCAGGCGGGTGCCTGTCAGGTCGTCGACCAGTTCGTAGGGGAGATCAAAGGCAGCGGTGTGATGAAACACAGACAGGATCCCAAACACGCCAATGCGATTGCCGATGAAATTGGGCGTGTCTTTTGCCCGCACCACCCCCTTGCCCAGCTGCGACACCAGGAAGGTTTCAAGGTGATCCAGCAGTGCCGGCTCGGTAGCCGCTGTGGGGATCAGTTCGACCAACGCCATATAGCGCGGCGGATTGAAAAAGTGCACTCCGCAAAACCGGTGTCGGAGGGTTTCGGGCAGGGCTTCGGACAAAGACGTGATCGACAGGCCCGAAGTATTGCTGGCGACGATGGCATGCGGGTTTAGCGCAGGCGCCAGCTTGTGATAGAGGTCGCGTTTCCAGTCCAGGCGCTCGGCAATGGCCTCGATGACAATATCGCAATCGGCCAGCAAAGCAAGGTCTTCGTCGTAGTTGGCCGGCGTGATCAGATCAGCCAGTTTGGAGACGCCCAAGGGGGCTGGATTCAGTTTTTTAAGCTGGGCAATCGCACGCTGCACAATCGCATTTTTGCCACCCTGGCCGTCATCTTTGGCCAAGTCAAACAGTACCACCGGCACGCCGGCATTGACACAGTGGGCCGCGATTTGGGCGCCCATAACCCCTGCGCCACACACCGCCACACGGCGGATAAACAGGGGGGCGGACTGACTGGTTTGCATGATAAGGTGTCCTCTCTCGGTGATGGAAGGTTCGGATGGGCGGCTCCTTGGCAGGTCAGCCCCTGACCGCTGGGAGCTCTATCCGAAAGCCGATTCTTCGATTGTCGCTGATTTGCAGTAAAAATTCAAACGATCGTTTGAATTGGTTTCTGATGGATCTCTGCAGTCAAAGCCGTCCATCATTCTGGCATGCACAGAGCACACCCGCCGCACATCCAACGTAACTTCGGATGTCGAGTTCTATACAATCTAAGCCTTCCTAGGCTATTTCGGCCAGCAATGGCTGCACCGCCCCTCATGGCTCGCCTGCCCCGTCTGTATGCTCCACGGATTCCGCAATTGCTGGAAGCCCGGTTTGCCCGGGCACTGGCGCCCGCCGACGCGCCCACGCCGGAGGCAGCCCTCAATACGATTGCCACCTGGCTGGCAGCGGAAGCACAGACCTTCTCCCATGCCACGCGCCTGCCACCCGGGCCTACGCCACTCATCACATCCGCTGCTACCGGCAGCAGCCTGCCGGCCGTGGCGATACATGCCTGGGCGGTGTTACCCGATCGCATCACACTGCTGGCCACACCCGGAGATCCCCGTTCGCTCTCGCGCCTGATGCAGGCCCTGGGACGAAGAATGGGTTCCGGGCTGCTGCGCACCCGGGTATATGCCGGACGCTATCACAACGCCTTGCTTGAGCCGGGCCGCTGGGTACTGCCCGCCATGCTGTGGGTTGAATCGCTGGCTGCGCAAACCGGCCTGGTGGCCAACGCCACGCAATGGCCATGGTCATCCGCCGCAGAGCATGCAGGCCAAGCAAGCGCCTTCACGGGTTGCCTGCTGGATCACCCCGACTACTGGCAAGAGGGCGACACGCCATTCGCCCGCCAGGCCACCTGGCGCAAGCGCCTGACGGCCGGCCTGACGGCCGCACAAAATAGCCAGATCGAAGCCGCCCTGCACGGACAATGGGCACTGGGCGAGAAAATCTTTCTAAGCCACCTGGGCCGACTGGCCTCGCGACGCGTCAGCCCGGCCCCAAGAGGGCGGCCCAGAAAAGTGGTCAGCCCATGAACGCCGCACCAGCCCCCCTTCCCGACACCATGCAGCAATATCAGCAACTGCTGCGTCGTCGCTGGCTGCTGGTGTCCTTGCTTGGGCTCATCATCCTGATTTCCATACTGGCGGATTTCACGCTTGGCCCCTCCGGCCTGGGCTGGGAAGATCTCCGTCAGGCCTTGTTCCAGCCTGCGCAGGCCAACCCCACACTTCGCGTCATTGTCTGGGATATCCGCCTGCCTTCCGCACTGATGGCCGTGGCGGTAGGGCTGGCGCTGGGGCTGGCGGGTGGCGAGATGCAGACCATCTTGAACAACCCCCTGGCCAGCCCGTTTACCCTGGGCATCTCCTCTGCGGCGGCCTTTGGCGCATCGCTGGTGATTGTGCTGGGCATATCCCTGCCCGGAGTGCCACAAGCCTGGGCAGTTGCAGTCAACGCCTTCGTCTTCGCCCTGCTGTCCGCGCTCGTGCTTGATCTGGTCGCCCGCTGGGGTGGCATGAGCACCTCCAGTCTGATTCTGTTTGGCATCGCACTGGTGTTTTCTTTTAATGCGGCGGTGTCTCTCGTGCAGTTCATCGCCAGCGCTCAGGCCTTGCAAGACCTCGTGTTCTGGACGATGGGCAGCCTCACACGGGCATCCTGGCCCCGACTATGGATCTTGCTGCTGGTGATCGGGCTGCTGCTGCCCTGGTCGCTGTGTGACACATGGAAGCTGACCGCCCTGCGCCTGGGCGAAGATCGCGCAGCCAGCTTTGGCATCAACGTGCCACGTCTGCGGCTCAAGGCGCTGGTGCGCATCAGCATCCTGGCAGCCCTCGCTGTTTCGTTTGTGGGCACCATTGGTTTTGTGGGCCTTATTGCCCCGCATATCGCCCGGCGCCTGTTTGGCGAAGATCACCGCTTTTATCTGCCTGGCAGTGCTTTAGTGGGTGGTGTCATCTTGTCGCTGGCCTCGATTGCCTCAAAAAATATGGTCCCAGGGGTTCTCGTGCCCGTCGGGATCGTGACCTCACTGATCGGGGTACCGTTTTTCCTGTCAGTTGTTTTACGCAGAGAAGTGAAATGAACCCAGGCAAGCGCTAACTATGTTGGAGATTCAGGATCTCTCGGTGGCATACGGCCGGCATACGGCCATCCAGCCGCTAAACGCCGGGCCATTGGCCCCGGGCCGGCTGGTGGCCGTGCTGGGCCCCAACGGCAGTGGCAAATCCACGCTGCTAAAGGCCGTTGCGGGTCTTCTTGCCTGCAATGGCCAAGTATTGCTCAACAATCTCAATCTCACAAAGCTATCGTTTGAGCAGCGCGCCCATCAAGTGGTGTACCTGCCGCAATCCCTGCCACCGGCCCTGCACCTGAGAGTCTTTGAGTCTGTCATGGTGGCGGCCCGGGCATCTGATCTGGCCCCCCAGGCGCCGCAGGTCAGCCCACAGCATATTTTGCAGATGCTCGTACGGCTGGGTATAGAACACCTGGCGATGCGCTATCTGGACGAGCTATCGGGTGGCCAAAAGCAACTTGTGGGCCTGGCACAGGCCCTGATCCGCACGCCACGCCTGCTGCTTCTGGATGAACCCTTGTCTGCCCTGGACTTGAATTACCAGTGCCATGTAATGGATCTCCTGCGCCAGGAGACCCTCACTCAGGGGCTCACTACCCTGATCGTGCTGCACGATCTGAACATCGCACTCCAGCGCTGTGATGACGCCCTGCTGATCCAGGCGGGCACGCTGGTGGGCCAAGGCGCGCCAAAGACCGTTATCACCCCCAAAACCCTGGCTGATGTCTATCAGGTGGACGCGCGGGTTGAAACTTGCTCGCGAGGCCTGCCCCATGTGCTGATCGACGGATTGCTTCAGCCGGCACATGAATAATCAGCTTGGCGTAATCCACGCCTGCGGGGTGATGTGGCAAACCGCACACAGCACAATATTTTTGGGATTTTGGCCAAAATTGACCATGAACAGAATAGTGTTTTCTACGTCTATACTTAATCCTTTCAAATTTATTGATACGTCCCTAATTTAATGCTAACTTCCTGCTGAACACAATAAAAGGGGACACATCATAAAAAAGCTGTTGTGAATCAGGGCTCCACAGCGTAATTTTCTTATTCCACCGGCGACGGTGGACTCTGCGATTTTGCCTGAAGAGCCCTGCCATGACACACCCTGCCTATTGCCCTCCCGGCCTGCCTGCCGCCCAGGGCCTCTACCACCCCGAATACGAGCACGACGCCTGTGGCGTGGGCTTTGTGGCCCACATTGAAGGCACCAAAAGCCACACCATCATTCAGCAGGCGCTGAAGATTCTGGAAAACCTGAATCACCGGGGCGCCGTGGGCGCAGACGAACTGATGGGCGATGGAGCCGGCATCCTGATCCAGATCCCCGACCAGCTCTACCGCGACGAAATGGCCAGCCTGGGCGTCTGTCTGCCGCCTCCCGACGACTACGGCGTGGCCATGGTGTTTTTGCCCAAAGAAACGGCCTCCCGCCTGGCATGCGAGCGCGAGCTGGAGCGGGCTGTGCGCGATGAGGGCCAGGTCGTACTGGGCTGGCGCGATGTCCCCATTGACCACGACATGCAAATGTCGCCCACCGTGCGTGCCTGCGAGCCCGTGATCCGGCAGCTGTTTATTGGCCGCGGGCCGGACATCATGGTGCCCGACGCCCTGGAACGCAAACTGTATGTCATCCGCAAGACTGCCAGCCATGCCATCCAGCGCATGCAGCTGGCACACGGGCAGGAATACTTTGTGCCGTCCATTTCGGTACGCACCGTGGTGTACAAGGGCCTGTTGCTGGCCAGCCAGGTGGGGGTGTACTACCGAGACCTGGCCGATACGCGTGCCGTATCAGCCCTGGCGCTGGTGCACCAGCGCTTTTCGACCAACACCTTCCCAGCCTGGCCGCTGGCGCACCCTTACCGGATGATTGCCCACAATGGCGAAATCAATACCGTAAAGGGTAACTTCAACTGGCTGCGCGCCCGCGAGGGCGTGATGTCCTCGGCGGTGCTGGGTGACGATCTCGCCAAGCTTTATCCGATTGTCTATGAAGGACAATCCGACACCGCCACGTTCGACAACTGCCTCGAGCTGCTCGTGATGTCCGGCTATTCGCTGGCACACGCAATGATGATCATGATCCCCGAGGCCTGGGAGCAGCACGCCGACATGGACGAATCCCGGCGCGCATTCTATGAGTACCACGCCGCCATGATGGAGCCCTGGGACGGGCCGGCCGCCGTGGCCTTTACCGATGGCCGCCAGATCGGCGCCACACTCGACCGCAATGGCCTGCGCCCCGCGCGCTACCTGATCACCGACGACAACTTGGTGGTGCTGGCCTCTGAAGCCGGTACGCTGCAGATCCCCGAGCACCGGATCGTCAAGAAATGGCGTCTGCAGCCGGGCAAGATGCTGTTGATCGACCTGCAGCAAGGCCGCATCATCGAAGACGAAGAGATCAAATCCCAACTGGCCAACGCGCATCCCTACCCGCAGTGGATTGAGCGGCTGCGCATGAAGCTGGACGACCTGCCTGTCGTAAAAGACGACGACACGCCCGCCCCCATCGCCAGCCTGCTGGACCGTCAGCAAGCCTTTGGATGGACGCAGGAAGACTTCAAGTTCATCCTCGAACCCATGGCCACTACTGGCCAGGAGGCGATTGGCTCGATGGGCAACGATGCCCCCCTGACCGTGCTCTCCGACCGCCCGAAGCCGTTTTACAACTATTTTCGGCAAATGTTTGCCCAGGTGACCAATCCACCAATTGATCCCATACGCGAACAACTGGTGATGTCGCTGGTGTCCTTCATCGGGCCCAAGCCCAATCTGCTGGACATCAACAACGTCAACCCACCCTTGCGGCTGGAAATCAACCAGCCCGTGCTGGACCAGGCTGCCATGGCGCAACTGCGCCACATCAGCCGCCAGACCAACGACAAGTTCCGCTGCTGCGAACTGGACATCACTTATCCTGTGGTCTGGGGCCGTGAAGGGATCGAAGCCTGTCTGGCATCTTTGTGTGCCACCGCGGCGGATGCCGTGCGCAGTGGCAACAATATCCTGCTCCTCAGTGACCGCCTGGTGGATGCCGACCGTGTAGCGATCCCGGCCTTGCTGGCCACCTCGGCCATCCATCAGCATTTGATCCGTGCGGGGCTGCGCACCAAGACTGGCCTGATCGTGGAAACCGGCTCGGCGCGCGAGACCCACCACTTTGCATTGCTGGCCGGCTATGGTGCAGAAGCCATCCACCCCTGGCTGGCTCTGGAAACCCTGGCGGGCATGGAAGCAACGATCCCGCACGCCACTCAAAATTACATCAAGGCAATCGGCAAGGGTCTCAAGAAAGTGATGTCCAAGATGGGCATCTCAACCTATATGTCGTACACCGGTGCGCAGATTTTCGAGGCCGTCGGGCTGCACAACAGCCTGGTGAAGAAATACTTCAGCGGCACACCCAGCAACATCGAAGGCATCGATATTTTCCAGGTAGCCGAAGAGGCCATGCGCTCTCACCAGGCGGCCTTCAGCACCGATCCCGTCCTCACCGACCGGCTGGACGAAGGTGGCGACTATGCGTTTCGGGTTCGCGGCGAACAGCACCTCTGGACGCCGGACTCCATCGCCAAGCTGCAACATGCCACACGCGCCAACAACTACTCCACATTCAAGGAGTATGCGCAGCTCATCAATGATCAATCCCGCCGTCACATGACGCTGCGCGGCCTGTTTGAGTTCCGCGTCGATCCCGCCCGGGCGATCCCGCTGTCCGAGGTGGAACCCGCCAAGGAGATCGTCAAACGGTTTGCCACAGGCGCGATGTCCTTGGGGTCGATCTCCACCGAAGCGCACACGACGCTGGCAGTGGCCATGAACCGCATTGGCGGCAAGTCCAACACCGGAGAAGGCGGCGAAGACGCCTTGCGCTATCGCGCTGAAATGCGCGCCGGCAAACCCACTGTCCGCAAGGGCGACTCGATCGCATCGGTACTGGGCAAAGACCGCATCGTGGCCGACATCCCCCTGGCAGCCGGCGACTCCCTGCGCTCGCGCATCAAACAGGTGGCTTCGGGCCGATTCGGCGTCACCGCCGAATACCTGTGCAGTGCCGACCAGATTCAAATCAAGATGGCTCAAGGGGCCAAACCGGGCGAGGGCGGTCAACTGCCCGGCCACAAGGTGTCGGAATACATTGCACAACTGCGCTATTCGGTGCCTGGCGTAGGCCTGATCTCGCCCCCGCCGCACCATGACATTTATTCGATCGAAGATCTGGCGCAACTTATCCACGACCTCAAAAACGTCAATCAGGAAGCCTCGATCTCGGTGAAGCTGGTGGCTGAAGTGGGCGTCGGCACGGTGGCCACAGGCGTGGCCAAGGCCAAGGCTGATCACGTGGTGATTGCCGGCCACGATGGCGGTACCGGTGCTTCGCCCGTGTCATCCATCAAGCACGTGGGCATCCCCTGGGAGCTGGGCCTGGCCGAGACACAGCAAACCCTGGTGATGAACCGTTTGCGCAGCCGTATCCGCGTACAGGCCGACGGACAGATGAAAACTGGCCGCGACGTGGCGATCGCAGCCATGCTGGGTGCCGACGAGTGCGGCTTTGCGACGGCTCCGCTGATTGTTGAAGGCTGCGTGATGATGCGTAAATGCCATCTGAACACCTGCCCCACGGGCGTGGCGACGCAAGATCCCACCCTGCGCAAAAAGTTTAATGGCAAGCCTGAGTACGTGGTGAATTACTTCTTCTTTGTGGCTGAAGAAGTGCGCGAAATCATGGCGCAACTGGGAATCCGCACGTTTGATGAACTGATCGGCCGGGTAGATTTGCTGGATATGCGCAAAGGCATCAGCCACTGGAAAGCGCACGGGCTGGATTTCAGCCGGATTTTCCATCAGGTGACATCTGAAGATTCCGTACACCACACCGAAGCACAAGACCACGGGCTGGCCCACGCGCTCGATCACCAACTGATCGAGCGCAGCAAGGCTGCTCTGGATCGCGGCGAAAAAGTGTCGTTCATCACACCGGTACGCAACCGCAACCGCACAATCGGCGCCATGCTGTCCGGCGAAGTGGCTCGCCGCTACGGCCACGAGGGCTTGCCCGACGACACCATCCACATCCAGTGCAACGGTGCTGCCGGCCAAAGTTTTGGCGCGTTCCTGGCCCACGGCATCACACTGGATCTGGTGGGCGAAGCCAACGACTACGTGGGCAAGGGGCTCTCCGGCGGGCGCCTGATTGTGCGTTCGCCCAATGATTTCCGCGGCTTCGGGCCAGACCACATCATCGCAGGCAACACGGTGCTGTACGGCGCCACCGGCGGCGAAGCATATTTCAATGGTGTGGCAGGCGAACGCTTTGCCGTGCGCAACTCGGGTGCCGTCGCAGTGGTGGAAGGCACCGGCGACCATGGCTGCGAATACATGACGGGCGGCACAGTGGTGGTGCTGGGTGAAACAGGACGCAACTTTGCTGCAGGGATGTCCGGCGGTGTTGCCTATGTCTGGGATCCCGAGCATCTTCTGGCCAAACGGTGCAATACCGATATGGTGCTGCTGGAGCCCATGCCCACGCATGAGGCCCAGAAACAGGCCGGCGATATCCAGTACTGGCATCACCAGACGCGTGAAAGCGAGCGTGAAACCGACGAAACCATCGTCCACCGGCTGGTGGAAAACCATTTCCGCCAAACCGGCAGTTTCCGCGCACGCGAAATACTGGATGACTGGGGCCAGGCACGCCTTGCGTTTGTCAAAGCCACCCCCACCGAATACCGCCGCGCACTGGGCGAACTGTGGCAAGCGTCACAGACCCGCGATCTGGCCGCCTGAAGGAATATTGCATCATGGGAAAAATCACTGGTTTCATGGAATTTGCCCGGGTCAAGCCTGCCTACGAGGCCCCCGAGTCCAGGCTGCACCACTGGAAGGAATTCGTCTCACCGCTTACCGACGAAGAAGCGCGCGTACAGGGTGCCCGGTGCATGGATTGCGGCGTACCTTTTTGTACTCACGCCTGTCCTGTCAACAACATCATCCCCGACTGGAACGACCTGGTGTACAAGCAGGACTGGAAGCGCGCGCTGGACACGCTGCTGTCCACCAACAACTTTCCGGAGTTCACCGGCCGCATCTGCCCCGCCCCCTGCGAGGCCGCCTGCACGCTTAACCTGAACGACACTGCCGTTGGCATCAAATCCATCGAACACACCATCATCGAGCGCGGCTGGCAAGAGGGATGGGTTGTCCCCCAGCCACCCGCACGAAAAACAGGCAAACGGGTAGCTGTCGTGGGTTCCGGCCCCGCAGGGCTGGCCTGCGCACAACAACTGGCGCGTGCTGGTCACAATGTGTCGGTGTTTGAGAAAAACAATCGCATCGGCGGCTTGCTGCGCTATGGAATCCCCGACTTCAAACTCGAGAAAATCCACATCGACCGGCGTCTGGCACAGATGGAGGCCGAAGGGGTCGAGTTTTTCCCGTCCACCTACATCGGGCTGCCCGAACATGCAGAAGACGGCCTGAATGTCATCTCTCCGGACGATCTGCTGGCCCAGCACGATGCCGTGGTCCTGTCTGGCGGCTGCGAGCAGCCTCGCGACCTGCCCGTGCCCGGACGCGATCTGCGGGGCGTGCACTTTGCCATGGACTTTCTGCGCCAGCAAAACAAGGTCAACCACGGAGACCGGATCGTCAAACCGATCAACGCCAAAGGCAAGCACGTGATCGTTATCGGCGGCGGTGACACCGGCTCGGACTGCGTGGGCACCAGCAATCGCCAGGGGGCTGCCTCGGTGACACAGTTTGAGCTGATGTTCCGCCCTCCCGAAGAAGAAGACAAACTGCTGGTGTGGCCCTACTGGCCCATCAAATTGCGCACGTCGTCCTCACACGAAGAAGGCTGCCAGCGCGACTGGGCCGTCGGCACCCAGGCGTTTGAAGGCAAGGGCGGCAAGGTGGAAAAGCTGGTGGCCACGCGTCTGGAATGGTTCAAGGACAAGGCCACTGGGCAGATGAAAATGCGCGAGGTCAAAGACTCGAAATTTGAAATCCAGGCCGATCTCGTGCTGTTGGCGATGGGTTTTGTCTCACCAATGCGCACGGTGCTGGATGCCTTCGGTGTCGAGCGCGATCCACGAGGCAATATCCGTGCCACCACGGACGACTACTGCAGCTCACGGCCCAAGGTATTTGCGGCTGGCGACATGCGACGCGGCCAATCGCTGGTGGTCTGGGCGATCCGCGAAGGCCGGCAATGTGCGCGGTCTGTAGACGAGTATCTGATGGGTACATCCCAGCTGCCACGCTGACGCACTCATCGCCCCCGAGCGGGTATCTGGCCGCAGGCAAACCCCGCAGCCAGATGGGTAGCAGGTACAATCTCCTGCATAGAACGGAGCCCGCTCACTTCATGTCTAACCGTCCCGAACCTCTTGTCACCTTTACCGGCGTATCGCTGGGCTATGGCGACTTCACCGTGCTGCGCGACATCGATTTCGAAGTCCTGCCGGGCCAGGTTGTGGCCATGATGGGCGGTTCAGGCTCAGGAAAAACCACCTTGTTGCGCGCCGTCACCGGGCAGTTGCTCGCCCAGGCGGGCAGCATCACCGTTTTTGGGCAAGATATCGCCTCCCTGCACGGCGAAGCCCTGCGCGAAACCCGCCAGCGCATGGGCGTTCTGTTTCAGTCCGGCGCGCTGTTCACAGACCTCGACGTCTTCGAAAACGTCGCCTTTCCGCTGCGCGAGCATACCTGTATTTCAGAGCAACAAATTCTCGAACGCGTACTCGACAAGCTGCAGGCTGTTGGCCTGCGCCACGCGGCTCACCTGCGTATCTCCGAGATCTCGGGCGGCATGGCACGCCGCGTGGCACTGGCCCGTGCCATTGTTCTCGAGCCCGAACTCATCCTCTACGATGAGCCCTTCGCCGGTCTCGACCCCATCTCGCTGGGTATTACGGCACAACTTATCCGCAACATGACAGACCAGCTTGGCTGTGCAACCATCCTCATCACGCACGATGTAACCGAATCCTTTGCTATCGCCGACCACGTCTATCTCATTGGCCAGGGCAGGCTGCTGGCCCACGGCAGCCCTGCCGAGCTGTCCGCCGCTCAGGACGAATACCTCCAGCAGTTCCTGCAGGGGCGCCCAGACGGCCCGATCGGCTTTCACTATCCGCTCACACCAGCCTTCGAACGCTGGTTTGCTGCCCGAAGAGGCGCCGCATGAAGCCATTTCAACGCATCGCTGCACTGGGGCGCACCTTCGTTAATCTGCTGACCAGCCTGGGCGGGTTTGCGCGCCTGTTCGCGGCCATCCTTGCACGCAGCAGCATCCTGTGGCGCCGGCCACGCCTTACCTCCCAGCAAGTTCATTTCATCGGCAACTACTCATTGCTGATCATCGGCGTGTCAGGCCTTTTTGTCGGCTTTGTACTGGGCCTGCAAGGTTATTACACACTTAACCGCTATGGCTCCGAAGAAGCTCTGGGGCTGCTGGTTACCCTCTCGCTCACCCGAGAGCTCGGGCCAGTGGTCACCGCGTTGCTGTTTGCCGGCCGGGCAGGTACCTCACTGACTGCAGAAATCGGTCTGATGAAAGCCGGAGAACAAATCGCCGCCATGGAAGTCATGGCCGTCGACCCCATCCGCCGCGTCCTGGCGCCCCGATTCTGGGGAGGCGTCATCGCCATGCCCATCCTGGCCGCGGTCTTTTCGATGGTCGGTGTGCTGGGAGGCTGGTTCGTGGGTGTCGTCCTTATCGGCATCGACCCCGGCGCCTTTTGGTCGCAAATGCAAGGCGGCGTCGATGTGATCGACGATGTACTCAATGGTGTCATCAAAAGCCTGGTGTTTGGGGTGGTGGTGACGCTCATCGCCCTGCATCAGGGCTGGACATCCAAACCTACCCCCGAAGGCGTCTCGCGAGCCACCACCCGCACGGTAGTCAATGGCGCGCTGGCGGTACTGGGCCTCGATTTTCTGCTCACCGCACTGATGTTCGCGCACTAAGGAAACCTTTTCATGACACGAGAAAAAACTGATTTCTGGGTCGGCCTGTTTATTTTGCTGGGCCTGATCGCGCTGGTGTTTCTGGCCCTGCGCGCCGGCAACATGAGCTCATTTTCTTTTGCGCCTACCTACCGGGTGCAGGCTTACTTCGATAACGTGGGCAGCCTGAAAGTAAGGGCGCCTGTAAAAAGCAGTGGGGTTGTGGTGGGCCGGGTAGCGTCCATCGGCTTTGACAACCAACGCTTTCAGGCCAGCGTCCAGCTTGATCTCGAACAGCAATACGCGTTCCCCACCGACTCCTCCGTGTCCATCCTTACCTCGGGTCTGCTGGGCGAGCAATACATCGGTGTCACCCCGGGAGGCGAAGACAAAACCCTGGCTGATGGCGGCACCATCAAGTTCACACAGTCTGCTGTCGTCCTCGAAGACCTCATCAGCAAATTCCTGTACAACTCAGCCGAAAAAGAAGGCTCAGTCGCTGCACCAGAATCCGCATCAGGCAGCGTAGCGCACTGATCCGCCACATATCCGCAGCCACACCGCACAAATGGGTACGGAGGTTACAATGCGCATCATATTTTGTCTCAGGCCTCACGATCCGGCTCGCTGCTTACCATGAAACTCACTGCCACCTCTGCCCGCGCCCGGCATGCCCGCTGGATACGACCCATACTCGCTGTCACCACAGCGGCCCTGGTGGCTGGCTGCGCACAGGTTCCCAACCCTTCGCCCAACGATCCCTGGGAATCCTACAACCGCGGCATGTACAGTTTCAATGATGCGGTCGACCGTGCTGTCCTGAAGCCCATTGCCACTGGCTACGAAACCATCACTCCCCGGCCCGTGCGCACCTGTGTGCATAATGTGTTCAGCAACCTGGGTGACGTCTGGTCTGGGATCAACAGCCTGCTGCAGGGCCGTGGCCGCGATTTTGTCGACACCTTCGGCCGCATCCTGTTTAACTCTACCGTCGGCCTTGGCGGCTGTATCGACGTCGCCAGCATGCACGGCGCCCGCAAGATCCCCAACGACTTCGGCATGACACTAGGCGTGTGGGGCTTTGGCCAAGGGCCCTATTTTGTGCTGCCTTTCTTTGGCGCCAGCACCGTCCGCGATGGCGTGGGCACAGCGGTAACACTGGCCGCGCCGGTTACTCCCACCGCAGCCGTATTCACCATCGACAACATCCCGGTGCGCAACTCGATTCTCGGGCTGTACATCGTCGATACCCGGGCCAATCTGCTTGAAGCCGACCGCCTGGTCGATCAAATCGCCCTGGATAAATACAGTTTCATCCGCGATGCCTATTTGCAACGCCGCAAGGCTATGCTGGATAGCAGAGAGAACAGTCAGCACGCCAGCACCCAGGACACCCTGGACAGCACCGGCCAGCCGTCTGCTCCACCCTCCAACAATCTGCCTGTCTACGACGACCCAGAGGCAGCCCCCAGCAACTAAGGGTCTGGTATCGGCCGGCCCGACCTTCCATGGGGCGGGCCATCCGCCAAACCAACCGGACAGCCGACACACCGGCGACCCCAGGAGCACGCACCATGCAGTCATTGTTTTTCAATAAATTTCGTCTTTTCTTTCAGTCCTGCCTGCTGGCCAGCACCCTGGCCCTGTGCATCACGCCAACCGCCCAGGCCCAACACACGGTTGATCCCAAAGCCGCCCCCAATGCGTTTCTGGGCGCTGTGGCCAACAACATGCTCGAAGCCGTCAAAGCCAATCCCAAGGCACTCGGTGGCGACGTCAGTGAAATCACCGCACTGGTGCGCCAGTACGCCCTGCCCTACGTCGACATGAACAAAACCACCCGTCTGGCCGCCGGCCGCCACTGGCGCCAGGCCTCCGACGCCCAAAAAGAAGCACTGATACAAGCCTTTACCGGCACCCTGATTCGCACGTACAGCGGCGCCTTTACACGCGTTACTCCCGACACCACCATCGATGTCGCGCCGTTTCGGGGTGACCCCAACGCAGACGACGCAGTCGTACGCACCTCGGTCTCACAACCCAACAGCAGCCCCATCGGTGTGGATTATCGTCTCGAGCAAACCAACGCTGGCTGGAAAGTCTACGATCTCAACGTCGAAGGCATCTGGCTGATCCAAAACTATCGCAACCAGTTCTCCCAGGAAATCGGCCGTAGCGGCATCGACGGCCTGATCAAGGCACTTAACGCCAAAATCGCGCAATAAATCCAGATAAATCGATCTCGGGCAAACCAAAGCGGCCACTCGACAATCGTTTTGGTATCCGATCAGCAATCGCCCCATCCGTAGTCAGCCAGCCGATCAGCCAACAAACGGCCGCCCTTCACCACCGCAGCATATCGCCCACACGTCACCCAGGCAACCAAGCCTTCTTGCCCCCTCCTACACAGCCTATAATGGTGGATTGCGCCCTTCTCGGCCCAAGCATCCACCATGCCCGCACTAGATCTTCAAAACATCTCCAAAATCTACGCCCCGCCCCCGCGATCCCTGCGTGATCGCTTATCCGGGCGCCCTGCGTCACCCGGCTTTCAGGCACTCACCGACGTCAACCTCAGTGTTGACCACGGCGAGTTCTTTGGCCTGCTGGGCCCCAACGGCGCCGGCAAAACCACACTAATTTCCATCCTGGCCGGCCTCGCGCACGCCACCCAGGGCACCGCACGCGTCTGCGGCTACGACGTCGTCCAGGATTTCCGCAAAGCACGCCAATCCCTGGGCGTTGTCCCCCAGGAAATCGTCTACGACCCCTTTTTCACCGTCCGCGAAACCCTCCGCCTGCAATCCGGCTACTTTGGCCTGCGCAACAACGACAACTGGATCGACGAAATCCTCGAAAACCTCGGCCTGCTGGATAAAGCCGAAACCAATATGCGTGCACTTTCGGGGGGCATGAAACGCCGCGTACTCGTGGCCCAGGCACTTGTGCACCGTCCCCCCGTCATCATCCTCGACGAGCCCACCGCCGGCGTCGACGTCGATCTCCGCCGCACCCTCTGGGACTTCATCACCCGCCTCAACCAGGCTGGCCATACCATTTTGCTGACCACCCACTACCTCGAAGAAGCCGAAGCGCTGTGCGGGCGCGTCGCCATGCTCAAAGCGGGCCACATTGTTGCCCTCGACACCACCCAGGCCCTCATGGCCCGCTTCGGTGGCACCGACCTCGAAGACGCCTTCGTGCACATCATGCACGACGACTCCCTGTTGGAGGCCGAGCTATGATCCGCCCCGTTGCCCAGACACGCCCGGCAATGGGTTCCGGATTTCCGACACTGCTGCACAAAGAGCTCATGCGCTTCTGGAAGGTCGGTACGCAAACCATTGCCGCGCCGGTTGTCACTGCGCTGCTTTACCTGCTGATTTTCTCTCATGTCCTTGAAGACCGCGTCCAGGTTTACGGCAGCCTCTCGTACACCGCGTTTCTGATCCCCGGTCTGATGATGATGAGCATGCTGCAAAACAGCTTTGCCAACCCATCCTCGTCCCTCATTCAAAGCCGCATCACAGGCAACCTTATCTTTGTGCTGTTGCCGCCATTCTCGTACCGCCAGATCTTCATGGCGTACCTGGTGGCATCCGTGGTCCGCGGCCTGTGTGTCGGCGCCTGTATTTGGCTGGTGGCCCTGTTCTTCATCCCGTTACCTGTCAGCGCGCCTGCCTGGCTGCTGGTTTTCGCCGTGCTGTCGTGCTGGATTCTGGGCACACTGGGCCTGATTGCAGGGCTGTGGTCCGAGAAATTCGATCAGCTCGCCGCCTTTCAAAATTTCCTGATCGTCCCCGCCACCTTTTTGTCCGGGGTTTTCTACTCCATCCACAGCCTGCCGCCATTCTGGCAGGCCGTCTCCCGATGGAATCCCGTGTTCTACATGATCGACGGATTCCGCTACGGGTTTTTCAGCGTTTCCGACGTATCCCCGTGGCACGGGCTGGCGGTTGTTCTGGCCGTCGCCCTTGCCCTCAGCCTGTTTGCCCTGCGCCTGCTGGCCCGCGGCTACAAACTACGGAGCTAACCTCATGCAGCCGACCCCCGATATCGTCCGCCAATACATTGCCGAACACCTCGACTGCGAACATCTCGAAGTCTATGGCGATGGCGCCCACTTTGAAGCCCTGATCGTCAGCAAAGTCTTCGAAGGCCAAAATACCCTGGCGCGCCACCGCACCGTTTATCAGGCACTGGGCGATCGCATGCGTGCTGAAATCCACGCCCTCTCGATGCGCAACCTGACACCAGCCGAATACAACGACAGCAAAGCCAATGGATAAACTGCTGATCCAGGGCGGTCGGGCCCTGCGGGGCGAAGTCACCATTTCCGGGGCCAAAAATGCGGCGCTACCTATTTTGTGCGCATCGCTGCTCGCCGACGAGCCCCTTTTGCTGGGCAATGTTCCCGCCCTGCGTGACATCGGCACCACCCTTATGCTGCTCGAGCGCATGGGTGTCACCACCGCACGCCCCGGGCCAGAGCAAGTGTCACTCAACGCCGCCCATATCCACAGCCAGGAAGCCCCCTACGAGCTCGTCAAGACGATGCGCGCCTCGATCCTGGTGCTGGGCCCCCTGCTGGCCCGTTTTGGCCAGGCGCGCGTTAGTCTGCCTGGCGGCTGCGCCATCGGCCAACGGCCCGTCGACCAACATATCAAGGGTCTGGCGGCCATGGGCGCCAGTATCCATATTGATCACGGCTTTGTCGTCGCGCAAGCCTCTCGCCTGAAGGGTGCCAACATCCTTACCGATATGGTTACCGTCACTGGCACAGAAAACCTGCTGATGGCCGCCACACTGGCCGAAGGCAAAACCGTGCTTGAAAACGCCGCCTGCGAACCCGAAGTCGTGGATCTGGCCCGGGTACTGATCGCCATGGGCGCCCACATCGAAGGGCACGGCACCGACCGCATCGTCATCGAGGGGGTCGATCGCCTGCACGGCACACAGCACCAGATCGTGCCCGATCGCATCGAAGCCGGCACCTTTTTGTGCGCCGTGGCTGCCACCGGGGGTGACATCACCCTGCGCGGCGTGGCGCCCGACACGCTCGGCGCCGTACTCGACAAACTGCGCGACACCGGCCTCGAGATCACCCTCGGAGACAACTGGATCCGTGCCCGCATGACTGGTCGCCCTCGTGCCACAGGCTTTCGTACCAGCGAGTACCCCGGGTTTCCCACCGACATGCAGGCCCAGCTGATGGCCCTCAACACCTTGTCCGAAGGCACCGCCGTCATCACCGAAAACATCTTCGAAAACCGCTTCATGCACGTCCAGGAGCTTTGCCGGATGGGCGCGGACATCGAAATCGATGGCCACACTGCCATTGTGCAGGGACAAGCCAAACTGCTGGGCGCAACCGTCATGGCCACAGACCTCCGTGCATCAGCCAGCCTGGTCATCGCGGGGCTGGCGGCACAGGGTGAAACCACCGTCGAGCGCATCTATCACCTGGATCGCGGCTACGAACACATGGAGCACAAGCTCCAGGCGCTGGGCGCCAATATCCAACGCATTCAATAGGCATCCCATGGCACTTGCACCCCTTACGCTGGCTTTATCCAAAGGCCGCATCTTCGAAGAAACCTTGCCGCTGCTGGCCGCTGCCGGCGTGGGCGTGCCCGAAAACCCCGAAACCTCCCGCAAGCTGATCCTGCCCACCGACTCCGCCAACCTGCGCATCATCATCGTGCGCGCCTCGGACGTCCCCACCTACGTTCAGTACGGCGCGGCCGACTTCGGCATTGCAGGCAAGGATGTGCTGTACGAGCACATGGCCCAGCACCCGGGCGGCCTGTACCAGCCCACCGATCTCAACATTGCCCGCTGCCGGCTGTGTGTGGCTGCGCCTGAGGGCTTCGATTATCAGGCGGCCGTACGTCAGGGCTCACGCCTGCGCATCGCCACCAAATATGTGCGTGCCGCACGCGAACACTTCGCCACCAAAGGTGTGCACGTCGACATCATCAAACTGTATGGCTCAATGGAGCTCGCGCCGCTGGTGGGCCTGGCCGACGCGATCGTCGACCTCGTCTCCTCGGGTGGCACCCTGCGCGCCAACCACCTCGTCGAGGTCGAAGAAATCCGCCAGATTTCCTCGCGATTGATCGTCAATCAGGCGGCCCTGAAAATGCAAGGAGCACGGCTGCAGCCCTTCCTGGACGCATTTGCCCAGGCCTCTACACAGATGGCGTAAGCTGGCACACGGCAGCCTGGCACCGGCTTTACGGTACCAGGCCAGGGCGTTACGCCCCGGTCTGCAGCAAATTCGGTAAGATAAGCCTTTACACCCCTGTTGCTGTCATGTCTCTCATTAACCGTCTGGATACCCGCGCTGCCGATTTCGACACGGCGCTCACCGCTTTGCTGGCATACGATGCCTCGCAGGATGACTCCATCGAAACCACGGTGCGCGACATCCTGAAAGACGTGCAAAGCCGTGGCGATACGGCCGTGCTCGATTACACCCGACGCTTCGACCACGTCAACGCCAATACGCTGGCAGAGCTCGAAATCCCCCGCACACAATGGCTGGCAGCCCTGAACAATTTGCCTGCCAACCAGCGCGAGGCCCTCGAGGCTGCCGCGCAACGGGTGCGCGATTACCACGACCACCAACGCGCCGAAACCTGGACATACACCGAACCCGACGGCACGATGCTGGGCCAGCAGATCACCCCATTGGATCGCGTCGGGCTTTACGTCCCCGGGGGCAAGGCCGCCTATCCATCCTCGGTGCTGATGAACGCCATCCCCGCCAAGGTGGCAGGCGTACCCGAACTCATCATGGTCACCCCCACCCCCGGCGGCACGCGCAACCCCATTGTTCTGGCTGCGGCCGCCGTGGCGGGTGTCGATCGAGTTTTCGCCATGGGCGGCGCGCAAGCCGTCGCCGCACTGGCTTATGGCACTGCCTCGCTGGCACCCGTGGATAAAATCGTTGGGCCAGGCAACGCCTATGTGGCAGCCGCCAAGCGCCGTGTCTTCGGAGTCGTGGGCATCGACATGATCGCCGGCCCCTCCGAGATCCTGATCCTGGCCGACGGCAGCACCCCGGCCGAGTGGCTCGCCATCGACCTCTTCTCCCAGGCAGAGCACGACGAACTCGCGCAGGCCATCTTGCTATGCCCCGACGCCGATTATCTGGATGCCGTCGAAGCTGCCATCGAGCGCCTGCTGCCCACCCAGCCTCGTGCCGACATCCTGCGCACCAGCCTGGCCAATCGTGGCGCCCTGATTCACACGGCCAGCATTCAAGAGGCCTGCACGCTGGTCAACCGGATCGCGCCCGAGCACCTCGAAATCTCCACCGCAGATCCGCAGGCCCTGCTGCCGCAGATCCGTCATGCCGGGGCAATTTTCCTGGGTGCCTACAGCTCAGAATCTTTGGGCGATTACTGCGCCGGGCCCAATCATGTATTGCCCACGGCCCGCACCGCCCGCTTTTCTTCGCCGCTGGGCGTGTATGATTTCCAGAAGCGCAGCAGCCTTATTCAGGTATCCGCACAAGGGGCGCAAACCCTGGGCCGCATCGCAGCCACCCTGGCAACCGGCGAGGGTCTGCACGCCCACGCAGCCAGCGCCACTCTGCGCCTCAACCCTCCGGCATAAGGCTGCCGGGCCCACCCCCAGCACAGGACATCCTTTCTCCATGCGCACCGCCACCATCGAACGCAATACTCAGGAAACCCGCATCCGGGTGTCCATCAATCTGGACGGCACTGGGTCTCGCACCCTCAATACCGGCGTGCCTTTTCTAGACCACATGCTCGACCAGATCGCCCGCCATGGGCTGTTCGATCTCGATATCCACTGCGATGGCGACACCCAGATTGATGACCATCACAGTGTTGAAGACGTTGGTATTACCCTGGGGCAGGCCTTTGCAGCCGCTGTTGGCAACAAGGCAGGGCTGCGCCGCTATGGGCACGCCTATGTGCCCCTGGACGAAGCCCTCTCCCGGGTGGTCATCGACCTCTCCGGGCGCCCGGGCCTGTCTTATCACGTGCAATATGTGCGTGCCCGCATTGGCAGCTTCGATGTCGATCTCGCACGCGAGTTCTTCCAGGGGTTTGTCAATCACGCCCAGGCCACCGTGCACATCGACAACCTGCGCGGTGAAAACGCCCACCATCAGTGTGAAACCATCTTCAAGGCCTTTGGCCGGGCACTACGCATCGCCACCGAGGTCGACCCCCGTGCCGGCAATGCCATCCCGTCCACAAAAGGGGCGCTGTAAGCCCAACATTTCGTCTTTTGCCGTGTTCCCCAGGCACTTCCTCAGGATTCCTCCATCGTGACTCGCATCGCCATTGTCGACTACGGCATGGGTAATTTTCATTCGGTTGCCCGCGCACTTCAGGCAGCCGCACCCGAAGACGACATCTTTATCGCCCGGCAACCCGGCGATATCCAGTCGGCCGACCGCATCGTGTTTCCCGGCCAGGGCGCCATGCCCGACTGCATGCATACTCTCGAGACCTCGGGCCTGCGCGACGCTGTCGTCCAGGCAGCCCGAGAAAAGCCGCTGCTGGGCGTATGTGTGGGCGAGCAAATGCTGTTTGAGCACAGCGACGAAGGCAACACGCCGGGCCTGGGCCTGTTTGCGGGCAACGTCCGCCGCTTCGCGGGCCCAGCATTTGATCACCCCTCGGATGCCAGCGACGCACATGGCCGGCTCAAGGTGCCCCACATGGGATGGAACCCGGTTCACCAGACCCGGGCCCACCCCTTATGGCAGGGCATCGAGCAAGACACGCCGTTTTACTTTGTACACAGCTATTACGCCCAGCCACAAAATAACTCGCTGACTGCGGCCACCAGCCTGTATGGCCATGCCTTTTGCTGTGCCGTTGCAGCCGACAATATTTTTGCCGTACAGTTTCACCCAGAAAAGAGCGCAGCACCCGGTTTACAGCTCTACCGCAATTTCACAGGCTGGCAGCCTTAAAATACGCGATACCCGCATCCAATTTTTCTGCACTGACACGACAACCATGCTCCTGATCCCTGCCATCGATCTCAAAGACGGACGCTGTGTGCGCCTGCGCCAAGGTGACCTGGCTGATGCCACCGTTTTCTCTGAAGACCCTGCCGCCATGGCAGTCCAGTGGGCCGAACTCGGTGCCCGCCGTCTGCACTTGGTCGACCTCAATGGCGCGGTGGCAGGCAAACCGCGTAACCGCGAAGCCATCGAAGCCATCATCGATGCGGTCGATGAGGACATCCCCATCCAGATCGGCGGCGGTATCCGCGATCTGGACACGGTCGAATACTATCTCGACAACGGGATTTCCTACGTGATCATCGGTACGGCAGCCGTTAAAGATCCAGGTTTTCTTAGCGACGCCTGCTCGGCTTTTCCGGGGCACATCATTGTGGGCCTGGACGCCCGCGACGGCAAAGTAGCCACCGATGGCTGGTCAAAACTTACCCGCCACGATGTGATCGACCTTGCCCAGAAATTCGAAGACTATGGCTGCGAATCCATCATTTACACCGACATCGGCCGCGACGGCATGCTCAGCGGCGTCAACATCGAAGCCACCGTACGGCTGGCGCAACACGTCCGGGTACCGGTCATTGCCTCTGGCGGGGTCGCTTCTCTCGACGATATCCGCGCGCTGTGCGACGTGGCCAGTCAAGGTGTGGATGGCGCCATCCTGGGCCGCAGCCTCTACGAAGGCACCCTTGATTTTGCTGCCGCCCAAACGCTGGCCGATACGCTCTGCAACCCCGAAGACGACGCCACTGGGCCTGCGGCATGACGGCCTCTTCGGGCCTATGCTGCCGCATCATCCCCTGCCTCGATGTCAATGCCGGGCGGGTGGTCAAGGGGGTCAACTTCGTCAATCTCACCGATGCCGGAGACCCCGTCGAAATCGCCCGCCGCTACGACGAGCAGGGCGCCGACGAACTCACCTTCCTGGATATCACTGCAACCTCCGATAACCGCGGCCTTATTTTGCCCATCATCGAAGCCGTTGCCCGTCAGGTATTCATCCCTCTCACCGTCGGCGGTGGCGTACGGCAGGTAGTCGACATCCAAAGGCTGCTGGATGCCGGTGCCGACAAGGTCTCCATCAATAGCGCAGCCGTCAATCGGCCGGCCCTGGTTGCCGAGGCCTCCCGTCACCATGGTTCGCAGTGCATTGTGGTGGCCATGGATGCCCGCCGGGTTTCGGCGGCCGATGAGCCCGCCCGCTGGGAAATCTTCACCCATGGCGGGCGCCAAGGCACCGGGATCGACGCCGTGCAATGGGCCAAACAAATGGCCGATTCCGGCGCCGGAGAGCTCTTGCTTACCAGCATGGATCGCGACGGTACAAAATCAGGCTTTGATCTCGAACTCACCCGCGCCGTCTCCGACGCAGTGCCGATTCCCGTCATTGCCTCGGGCGGGGTGGGCAATCTGCAGCACCTGGCCGATGGCGTATTGCAGGGCCATGCCAGCGCCGTGCTGGCCGCCAGCATCTTCCACTTTGGTCAGCACACGCTGGCCGAAGCCAAGGACTACCTCGCCCAGCAGGGCATTCAGGTACGCCGCCCATGAACACCACTCAAACAAGTTCTCCTGCCCAGCCTGCCGCCTGGCTGGCACAAGTACGGTTCGACAACAACGGCCTGATTCCGGCCATTGCCCAGGATGCCGAAAGCGGCCAGGTGCTGATGGTTGCCTGGATGAACGCCGAAGCCCTCCAGGAAACCGTGCGCACCCAACAGGCTGTTTACTTTTCTCGCTCGCGGCAAAAGCTCTGGCATAAAGGCGAAGAATCCGGCCATATTCAGCAGGTCCACGATATCCGGCTGGATTGCGACGGCGATGTACTGCTCTTGAAGGTTACCCAGGTAGGCGGCATTGCCTGCCACACCGGGCGTGCACGGTGCTTTTTCCGCAGTCTTGACACTCGCACGGACGAGCCCCAGTGGGTCACGCAGGATCCCGTGCTGAAAGACCCCTCCACCATCTATAAAACCCCGCACGCCT
Organism: Castellaniella sp. FW104-7C03; assembly: GCF_040276085.1. Taxonomy (NCBI): domain Bacteria; kingdom Pseudomonadati; phylum Pseudomonadota; class Betaproteobacteria; order Burkholderiales; family Alcaligenaceae; genus Castellaniella; species Castellaniella sp. FW104-7C03. Next base: position 39,056 of record NZ_JBELOK010000008.1, on the reverse strand, counting down.
GAGCCATGAATTCTTCAGATTCCTCTTCATCCACCGCCAACCTGCTCTCCCGGCTTGCCGATACCCTGCACTCACGCCGGCCAGACCAAGGAGGCAACCCCGACACCTCGTATACGGCCAAGCTGCTGGCACGAGGCCCGGACGCATTCCTCAAAAAGATTGGTGAAGAAGCCACCGAGCTTGTGATGGCAGCCAAAGACGGCGCGCCCGATCGAATCGTGGCCGAAACCGCCGACCTCTGGTTTCACTGTCTGGTGGTGCTGACACATTTCAACCTGCGCCCCGAAGACGTACTGGCAGAACTCGCCCGGCGCGAGGGTCTGTCTGGTCTTGAAGAAAAAGCCTCCCGGCCACACCAGTAAGCACCGTCTGGCCCCCACCTCGCCGGGGCCTGGCCGGCCCCGGTGCATCCGGCCAGGAGCCGACCCTGCCAATCGGCCATTTCAAGCACAATCACCAGCCTTCTCCTAGTAGATACCCTCGACCATCGCTATTCAAGGGTATCGATCAGCACAATGCCAGGAAAATTGTGGCAACATATGAGGCTGAGAGGTCGATGTCCGACCCCATCTGCGTATAGCCCCATGAGTCACGATTGCCTGTTCTGTAAAATCGCCCGCCACGAGATCCCGGCTCGTGTGGTCTACGAAGACGACCAATTCCTTGCCTTCCACGATATCAATCCGGCAGCACCGGTTCATCTGCTGCTGATTCCCAAACACCATATCGCATCGTTGGCGGAAGTCAGCAGCGACGATAGCGGTTGGCTGGCGCGCATGGTGCAATTGGTACCGCAGCTGGCTGCCGAAAACGGTTGCAATCCACTGCCGGAGGGTGGCTTCCGCCTGGTTGCCAACACCGGTATCGAGGGTGGTCAGGAAGTCGACCACCTGCACTTTCATATCATGGGCGGCGCACGCCCTTGGTCAAAACGAGCGGCCCCCGCGGCCTAAGGAGTCCTCATGGGAAGTTTCAGCATCTGGCACTGGTTGATCGTTCTGGTCATTGTTGCCCTCATTTTTGGTACAAAAAAGCTTCGTAATATGGGCGAAGACCTGGGTGGCGCTGTCAAAGGCTTTAAAAAGGGCATGAAAGAAGCCCAATCCGAAGACACCCCCGAAAAACCCGCCGTTACCCAGCAAGTTCAGGACGCCAATACCGTCGACGTTCAGGCCCGCGAAAAAACCGACGCCTGATCCTGGGTTCTAACCGGAAACAACATGTTTGATGTCAGTTTCAGCGAACTGATGCTTATCGGCGTAATTGCGCTGATTGTCATCGGTCCGGAACGTCTGCCCAAGGTTGCCCGCACGCTCGGGCATCTGCTTGGCCGCGCACAGCGCTACGTCAACGAGGTCAAATCCGATATCCAGAAAGAAATGGATCTCAAAGAGATTGGCGACATCAGAAACCAGATGGAAGACGCCGCCCGATCCGTGAAATCTTCGATGACAGCCTCGGTGGATGACATCAAATCTGCCGTTTCAGTAGACGACATCAAATCCGCAGTCAAAGAGCCTGCCGTGGCGCTAGAAGACTCCCTCGACGAGGCGCGCAAGGCGCTGGACGTAAAGAGAAAAGATGACTGACGCCAACGACGCGTCCTCGCAGGACACTTTTATCTCGCACCTGATGGAGTTGCGCAACCGCCTGTTGCGTGCCGTGATGGTTGTACTGGCCATTTTTGTAGTGCTGTTTCTTTATCCAGGCCCCTCCGTCCTCTACGACTTTCTCGCCCAGCCCATGCTGGCATCCCTGCCACAAGGTACCCGGATGATCGCCACGGGCGTGATCACGCCGTTTATGGTACCCATCAAGGTAGCCCTGCTGGCCGCTTTTGTGCTGGCTCTACCGTACGTGCTGTACCAGGCGTGGGCCTTTGTGGCACCGGGCCTATACCGGCACGAGCAACGCCTGGCATTGCCTCTTATCATCTCCAGCACCTTTCTGTTTTTGCTGGGCATGGCGTTTTGCTATTTTGTCGTGTTTCACACGGTATTCAGCTTCATTGCGCACTTTGCACCGCAATCCATCACACCAGCCCCTGACATCGAGGCCTACGTCAATTTTGTACTGACGATGTTTATGGCCTTCGGTGTCACCTTCGAGGTGCCGGTGGCAGTGGTGTTGCTGGTTAAAACCGGTATGGTTACCGTCAAAAAGCTGCGCGAGATCCGCGGCTACGTGGTGGTGGGCGCCTTTGTGCTGGCCGCTGTCGTCACGCCACCAGACATCCTTAGCCAGCTACTGCTGGCTACCCCACTGTGCCTGCTCTATGAGATCGGCATCCTGGCCGGTGCGGCCATCGAGCGAAAAAAGACAGCCCCAGATCCCGCCGACGACGCCGACGCAGTCACCCGGCACACTGGCACACCCGAGCCTTCTGTCGACGAAGACCCATTTGACGACGCAGTGTTTGATCTGAAAGACCCGCCAGACAACCAGACCCCCGACAACAAAGTCTAAGCCTGGGGCCTTTGCCAAGAGCGCAGCAATCAGGGCGAGGCAAGCACCTCGTCCTGAACCGCCAAAAAGGCCTCGGCCTTTTTAAAGCCCACTACCCGCGCCTTAGGCAATAGCTTGCCACGGCGGTCAAAAAACAGGATGCCAGGCGGCCCAAACAGATTGAATCGCGCCAGCAAGGCACGGTCTTCCGGGGTCATCCGGGTAACATCTGCCTGCAGCAGCAGCATTTGATCCATCCGTGATGACACCTGCTGGTTGCTGAAGGTAAATTTCTCCATCTCCAGGCAAGAGACGCACCAGTCGGCGTAAAAATCCAGCATCACCGGCTGCTGCGTCGTGGCCAGGATTGTATCCAGTTGGGCCACTGAGCTTACCGGGGCGAATCGCGCACGAATAGCTTGCGGGCTGGCAGGCGCGGTGCCACCGGCCATAGCCGCTGTACGGCCAGTAAACGGCTCTAGGGGGCGCAGCATATCCTGGCCACCCGCCAGCAACCCCACGCCCTGTGCAAGGCCCCATAGCCCTACCAGCAAGGCAAGTGCCCGCACCAGCAAGCGTAAGGGTGCATTGGCAGCTTCAGTATCGGAGGATGCAGACACCCCCCACAGCAGCATCGCGGCCCAAAAGGCCAGTACTACCCAGCCCAGTACCAGCACGACACCTGGTAACAGCGGTTGTGCCATCCACCAGGCAGTGGCCAGCAGCAAGATCCCAAAGCCCGCCTTCAGGGGATTCATCCAGGCGCCCGCCCGCGGCAGCAGCGCCCCCGCGCCAAAGCCCACTACCAGAAGTAGCAGGCCTTCTCCCCAGGCCATGGCAAACAGGGCACTACCACCCACCACCATATCGCCCGTCTGGGAGATAAACAGCAGCACCCCGGCCAGCGGCGCGGCAATGCAAGGGCCCACGATAAGGGCCGACAACATCCCCATCAGGAATACGCCACCCACCTGGCCACCTGGCAGCCTCTGTTGCCAGTTTTGCAGGCGCGACTGCAGGCCCACTGGCACCTGCAACGTAAAGACATCCAGCATGGCCAGCGCAAACAGCGCCAGCAACACCGCAAACGTGCCCAGCACCCAGGGGGATTGCAGCCATGCCGCCATCCCCGCACCCAATAGCCCGGCGACAATCCCCAATGCCGTGTAGATAAGCGACATGCCCAACACATAGACAGCCGCCAGGCCCAGGCCACGGGCACGACTCGTGGTGCCTGGGGAGGATCCCGCAATGATCGCCAGCAAAATAGGTACCATGGGCAGCACGCAGGGCGTGAACGACAGGAGAATCCCCAACAGAAAGCTCAGGCCAAGGATCTGCCACAGAGGGGCATGCTGCAGCCAAGCCGCCATACCGGTATCACCCAGATCCAGCACGCTGCCGCCGGATGTCGGCTGGTTGCTGGCGGTAGTGTCAACACCGCTGGTGATAGTGCCCTGCGTGCCACCCACAGCACTTTGACCGGTTTGTGCGGCAGGAGAGACCTCATCCTGAGGCGCAGGTACTTGGCTGCGCACCTGAGTGCCCTGTGCCGCATACCCCTGAGCATTGGCCAGCAACTGAAAGGTTTGCGTCATCGGTGGATAGCAAAGCCCCGCATCGGCACAACCCTGCCCCGTCACAGTGACCGTCAGCGGCCCACTGGCACCTGCCTGCAGCGGTGTCCGTAGGGTCACCTGCTGGTGATACACCTCCATGTTCTGCTCGAAGGTAGGATCATATTTGACTTGGCCATGGGGCAACTGCAACGTCCCAGGCCAGATCGGCCGGCGCGTTTCCATCTCTGGCGGAGTGAGTGTAGAACGTCGATACAGCAGCAGCTGACCTTGCGCATCCTCAATCTGCACCTCGAAGCGCTCTTGGTACATGTAATAGTGCGGCGCTATCTGGTAATGGATGTCGAGTGTCAGGGGATCGGGCTGCGCCACCGTGCTGATAAACGCAAGCTCGGGATCCAGAAAGTCCTCTGCAGCCAGAGATGCGCCGGAAATACCCAGGCAACTTAAGGCAAAGAGCCACAGAACCAATAATTTCTTCATCTAACCTTCTCGGCATGACAACGCTGCCTGCCAGGGCAGCTGCGTCGGCAAAACAGGGGCAAATCAGACCCGGACACTATACAGGCTGATGCACGACTTCGCGCACCCAGCCCAGATAAGCCGCACTACCTGCAGGCACCCCCAACACCAGAAACTCGGGGACATCATATGGATGCAGGGTACGCAGGCGCTGGTACAGGGCCGGCAACACGGCTGCGGTGGTTTTCAAGCTCAAGGGGATTTCCTCGCCGCCCTCAAGCTTGCCCTGCCACAGATACATCGATGTGACGACAGCACCCACCTGCGCGCAGGCCACCAGAGACTCTTCGACCAGTACATGAGCAATGCGCTTGGCCAGCATGAGATCAGGCACTGTCGTACACACCACCACCACGTCTTCTGGCGTACCGGCTTGCTGTACAAGGCCCTGCCAGGCCCGTGTGGCAGAGGGCAGCCCAGGGGCAAAATCGTCGGGCGTTGGCATCACATCCCCTGAGGATCAAAACCTATTGATTCTACATAAAAACAGAGCCCGAAGCTGTATCGCTTCGGGCTCTGTTTGTTTGAGCGTACCAGCTGGCTGACAGCTGCGGCGATTATTCAGCGGCCGCTTCTGCCTCGGGGCGGTCGACAAGCTCCATGTAGGCCATGGGGGCGTTGTCGCCCTGGCGGAAGCCCATCTTCAGGACACGGGTGTAGCCACCATTGCGCGCAGCAAAGCGGGGGCCGATATCGTTGAACAGCTTGGTCACAGCGTCGCGATCGCGCAAGCGGGCAAATGCCAGGCGGCGATTGGCCAGTGTGGGGTTCTTGCCCAGAGTGATCAGGGGCTCGACGACGCGGCGCAATTCTTTGGCCTTGGGCAGCGTGGTCTTGATGGCTTCGTGGGTAAGCAGCGACACAGCCATGTTGCGGAACATGGCCAGACGGTGGCTGCTGGTACGATTGAGTTTACGGAGGCCAGAACGATGGCGCATTTTGATTTCCTTGAATCTAAGACCCGGATCTTCTATCGCTGAACGCGCGGCCCGGGTGGGTGGTTAAGCATCTGCCAGCGGTGCTGGCAGGCGCGAAATTTTAGCACGGCGCAAACCACGCGCCGGTCCAAAATGATTTAGGGGCGCTCGAGGCCGACGGGCGGCCAGTTTTCGAGCTTCATACCCAAGGTAAGGCCACGTGCAGCCAGTACTTCCTTGATCTCGTTGAGCGACTTGCGACCCAGGTTCGGCGTCTTGAGCAGCTCGTTTTCGGTGCGCTGGATGAGGTCGCCGATGTAGTAGATGTTTTCTGCTTTGAGGCAGTTGGCCGAGCGTACGGTGAGCTCGAGATCATCAACCGGGCGCAGCAACACGGGATCGATCGGCGCAGACTGGCCGGCCATCGGCATGCTGGTGGTGAGCTGGCCAGCATCTTTATCGGCCAGGGACACAAACACAGAGACCTGATCCATCAGAATGCGGGCAGACTGGCGAACGGCTTCTTCGGGGCTGATGACACCGTTGGTCAGCACATCCAGCACCAGCTTGTCGAGGTCGGTGCGCTGCTCAACGCGCGCATTTTCAACGGCGTAGCTGACACGGCTCACGGGGCTGTAAGAGGCATCCAGGACAATCTGGCCAATGGTGGCCGAACGATCATCCACCAATGCCCGCACGTTGCCGGGCACATAACCACGGCCTTGCTCAACCTTGATTTGCATTTCCAGCCGGCCAGTGTCGGTCAGTGTGGCAATCAGGTGGTCGGGGTTGACGATCTCGACGTCGTGCGGCAAATCGATGTCGCTGGCGCGGACTTCGCCCGGGCCTTGCTTGTTGAGCTGAAGGGTGACTTCTTCGCGATTGTGCAGCTTGAACACTACACCCTTGAGGTTGAGCAGAATATCAACCACGTCCTCACGGACACCGGTGACGGTGGAATACTCGTGCACCACGCCACTAATCTGGACTTCGGTGGGCGCATAGCCTGTCATGGAGGACAGCAAAATGCGACGCAGCGCATTGCCCAGCGTGTGGCCATAGCCGCGCTCGAACGGCTCCATGATGACCTTGGCGTGATTGGCGCCCAGGGACTCGACCGTAATGGTGCGAGGTTTCAGAAATGCTTGCGAAGACATAGAGGTTCCTTTTCAATACCCTCGGCTCGTTACACCGATAAGGCTGACGGAAAAAACACCCCGGCAACACCGCCGGAACAAGACCACAGCCCACACCAGGCAAATACCTGAAGTGGGCTGGGTGCACGGTGCCCGGACGATGCCCGGGCTCCGCGGGGTGGCATATGGCCACCCGGAAGCTATCAACGTGAGTAGAGCTCGACGACCATCGATTCGTTGATGTCGTGTGCGACGTCAACGCGATCAGGAGCCTGCTTGTAGACGCCGGACAACTTGCTGGAATCTACCTCAACCCACTGAGGCAAACCGTTGCCGCTGGCGAGATCGAAGGCTTCTTTGATACGATCTTGGCTTTTTGCCTTTTCGCGGATCGACACGACGTCGCCGGCCTTGACCAGCATCGAGGCGATATCAGCGGTGTGGCCATTGAGCTCGATGGCACGGTGGTTGACCAACTGACGCGCTTCGGCGCGGGTAGAGCCAAAGCCCATGCGATACACCACGTTATCCAGGCGCGATTCGAGCAGCTGGATCAGGGTTTCGCCGGTATTGCCATGACGGCGCTCGGCTTCTTCGAAGTAGCGGCGGAATTGCTTTTCGAGCACGCCGTACATACGCTTGAGTTTCTGTTTCTCACGCAGCTGCAGACCGAAATCGGAAGTGCGGGAACCTGAAGTGCGGCCATGCTGACCGGGCTTGGATTCAAGTTTGCACTTGGAATCCAGCGAGCGGCGGGCGCTTTTCAGGAACAGATCGGTACCCTCGCGACGCGAGAGCTTGCATTTGGGTCCAGTATAACGAGCCAAGATGTTCCCCTTAAATACGACGACGCTTGGGCGGACGGCAGCCGTTATGCGGCACCGGCGTGATATCGGAAATGCTGGAGATGCGGATCCCCAAAGCATTCAGGGCACGCACAGAAGACTCGCGGCCGGGGCCGGGGCCCTTGATGCGGACTTCGAGCGTCTTGATGCCGTATTCCTGGGCCACACGGCCAGCGGACTCGGCAGCAACCTGAGCGGCAAAGGGAGTGGATTTACGTGAACCCTTGAACCCTGCGCCACCCGATGTCGCCCACGACAGGGCATTGCCCTGACGATCGGTGATGGTGATGATGGTGTTGTTGAACGACGCGTGGACGTGTGCGATCCCGTCAGCAACGTTCTTTTTGACTTTCTTGCGGACGCGAGTGCCGCCGGCTTGTGCTTTGGCCATGTTGGTTCCTTGTTATTTCTTCAGGGACGCAGCGGCGCGACGCGGGCCCTTACGGGTGCGTGCGTTGGTGCGGGTACGCTGACCGCGAACCGGCAGACCGCGCTTGTGGCGCATGCCACGATACGTGCCAAGGTCGATCAGGCGCTTGATCGACAGCTGAACCTCGCGACGCAGGTCCCCTTCGACGGTGAAGGAGTGAACCTGCTCGCGAACTTTTTCAAGTTCAGCATCGGTCAGATCTTTGATCTTTTTGGAATATTCGATACCGGTGGCTTCGCAAATTTTGCGGGCACGTGTGCGTCCGATACCAAAAATTGCGGTCAAGCCGATCTCGGCGTGTTGATGCGGCGGAATATTAATGCCAGCAATACGGGCCATGACTGTTCCTCGTGAAATCCGTGGTGCCCGGCCTTAGCCTTGGCGTTGCTTGTGACGCGGGTCGGTGCAGATAACACGCACCACGCCGTGACGTTTAATGATTTTGCAGTTGCGGCAGATCCGCTTTACCGATGCCATTACCTTCATGGGATTCTCCTGGTTTTTGACCGGCCGCCTATTTGGAGCGGAAAACTATCCTGGCGCGCGATAAGTCATAGGGCGTGAGCTCCACTGTGACTTTATCGCCCGGAAGGATCCGGATATAGTGCATACGCATCTTGCCCGAAATATGGCCTAACACCATGTGGCCGTTTTCCAGCTTGACACGAAACGTTGCGTTGGGAAGGTTCTCGACAACCTCCCCTTGCATCTGAATAACGTCGTCCTTGGACATGATCAATTAACGCATTGGAAGACCCGAGCCCTTGAAGTTGGCCTTCCGGAGCAGCGAATCATACTGTTGGGACATGACGTAGGCCTGAGCCTGGGCCATGAAATCCATGGCAACAACGACAATAATCAGCAATGAAGTGCCACCGAAATAAAACGGCACGTTCCAGCGCATCTGCATGAGTTCGGGCAGCAAACAGACCAAAGTGACATAGATAGCCCCCGACAGCGTCAGGCGCATCAGGATCTTGTCGATAAAGCGGGCGGTTTGTTCGCCGGGACGGATCCCGGGCACAAAGGCACCGCTTTTCTTCAGGTTGTCGGCTGTTTCGCGGCTGTTAAACACCAGGGCCGTATAGAAAAAGCAGAAGAAAATGATCAGGCCAGAATACAGCGTGACATACAAAGGCTGACGAGGCGACAGCGCCGCAGCGAGATCTCCCAGCCAACGCATATTTGGGTTGCTGGAAAACCAGCTGGTGATGGTTGCCGGCAACAGGATGATGGACGACGCGAAGATCGGCGGAATCACCCCGGACATATTGAGCTTGAGCGGCAGATGGGACGACTGCCCACCATACAACTTGTTGCCCACCTGGCGCTTGGCGTAGTTGACCGTAATACGGCGTTGACCACGCTCTACGTAGACCACGAAATACGTGACCGCAACCACCAGAGCCAGAATGAATATGGCCGACAGCACTGACATGGAGTCAGTACGAACCAGATCCAGCATACCGCCCAACGCACCCGGCAAACCTGCCACGATACCGGCAAAGATCAACAGCGAAATGCCGTTGCCCAACCCCCGCTCGGTGATCTGCTCGCCCAACCACATCAAGAACATCGCACCCGTAACCAGCGTGACGATAGTGACGAAGCGGAACATCAGGCCAGGATCGATCACCAGCCCAGGCTGGGATTCGAGGGCGACCGAGATGCCGACGGCCTGAAACAGGGCCAGGAATACCGTGCCATACCGCGTGTACTGCGTGATCTTGCGCTGCCCGGACTGGCCTTCTTTTTTGATGGCCTCGAGCGTTGGCACCACAACAGCCAGCAGCTGCATGATAATCGCTGCCGAGATGTACGGCATGATCCCCAGCGCAAGCACCGAGAAGCGTTCGAGGGCGCCACCGGAGAACATGTTGAACAAGCCCAGAATACCGCCCTGGTTTTGTTGAAACAGATCCGCCAGTGAATCAGGATTGATGCCCGGCACGGGGATGTGCGTCCCCATGCGATAGACAATCATCGCCAGTACAAGAAACAGGATGCGACGCTTGAGGTCGCCGTATCCCGCACTAGCCTTGTGTGCCTGAGCTTTCGCCACTGCTGCCCCTTACGCCAGCGTACCGCCGGCGGCTTCGATCGCGGCGCGAGCGCCGGCCGTTGCGTTGATGCCCTTGAGCGAAACCTTGCGGCTGAGCTCGCCAGACTTGATCACTTTGACATAGCGGACGAGTTCGCCCACCAGACCAGCGGCTTTCAGAATCTGGACGTCGACTTCATCGATGGGCAGAGCCTGGAGATCGGACAGACGGATCTCGGCGCGCAGGTGGCGACCCAGGGGCGTAAAGCCGCGCTTGGGCAAGCGACGCTGCAGCGGCATTTGACCGCCTTCGAAACCGACCTTGTGGAAACCACCGGCACGGGAGCGCTGACCTTTGTGGCCGCGACCGGCCGTCTTGCCCAGGCCAGAGCCGATGCCGCGGCCCACGCGACGGCGGGCCCGTTTGGCGCCTTCGGCCGGTGCAATCGTATTCAGTTGAGTAATGGACATCTGAATTCCTTTATTCAGGCTTCCGAGACCGTGACTAGATAATCCACCTTGCGGATCATCCCACGCACCTCGGGAGTGTCGATCAGGACGCGGCTGCTGTTAACCTTGCCCAGACCCAGGCCGCGCACGGTGGCGCGGTGGGACTTGTGGGTGCCGATCACAGAGCGCACGAGCGTGACTTTGATTTGCTTTTGTGCCATGACTTACCCCAGAATTTCTTCGACGGTTTTGCCGCGCTTGGCAGCGATTTCCGACGGGGTGGAGCAGGCGCGCAAGCCATTTAGCGTGGCGCGCACCATGTTGTAGGGGTTGCTTGAGCCGAGGCTCTTGGCCACGACGTTACGCACACCCATCACCTCGAAGATCGCACGCATCGGGCCACCAGCGATAACGCCGGTACCTTCTGCAGCCGGCGAGATCAGGACAGTGGATGCCCCGTGCTTGCCAACAACCGTGTGATGCAACGTACCATTTTTGAGGGCGACCTTGACCAAGCCGCGACGGGCTTGTTCCATTGCCTTTTGCACCGCCACGGGCACTTCGCGGGCCTTGCCCTTGCCCATGCCGATACGGCCATCGCCATCACCAACCACGGTCAGTGCTGCGAAGCTCATGGTGCGACCACCCTTGACGACTTTGCTGACGCGATTGACCGCAATCATCTTTTCGCGCATGCCATCGTCGCGTTCTTGATCGTTGGCGTGCTTGCCTTGTGCTTTAGCCATGTGATTCCCTTAGAACTTCAAGCCGGCTTCACGCGCGGCTTCGGCCAGCGCCTTGACGCGGCCATGGTAACGGAAGCCCGAACGGTCGAAGGCGACGAGTTCGATGCCGGCAGCCTTGGCCTTCTCGGCCACACGCTTGCCGACCAGGCTGGCGGCGGCAGCATTGCCCCCGGTAGCCTTTTGGCTGGCGAGTTCCTTGCGGACTTCGGGCTCGAGCGTCGAGGCGCTGACGAGCACCCGGTCGCCTTCCGGCGAAATGATGTTGGCGTAGATGTGCAGATTCGTGCGGTGCACCGACAGGCGGTGTACGCGCAGCTCGTGAATCTTGCGGCGGGTTGCCGCAGCACGACGCAAACGGGAGAGTTTCTTGTCCATGATTCGTCCTTGCCTGCGTGCTTATTTTTTCTTGGTTTCCTTCAGGATGACGCGCTCGTCCGAGTACCGCACGCCCTTGCCCTTATAGGGTTCGGGTTCACGGTAGGCACGGATTTCGGCGGCAACCTGACCGACGACCTGCTTGTTGGCGCCCTTGACCACGACTTCGGTCTGGGTGGGGCACTCGATTTTGATCCCTTCGGGGATCTCATGCAGGATGTCGTGGGAGAAACCCAGTTGCAGTTTCAGTGCGTTGCCTTGGAGCTGGGCGCGGAAACCCACACCCACCAAATTGAGGCGACGCTCGAAACCAGCACTGACGCCAGTGACCATATTATTGACCAGCGCACGCACGGTGCCGGACATGGCCTTGGCCTGACGGGAGTCGTTGGCAACAGCAAACGACAGCTGACCGTCTTCTTGGGAGATGCGGACGTTACCATCCAGCGACTGAACCAGCGTGCCCAGCGGCCCCTTGACGGAGATCTGACCGGCACTGATGGTGGCTTCGACGCCCTTGGGCAACGCAACGGGATATTTGGCGATACGTGACATAGTGTGATACTCCCTTATGCCACGTAGCAGAGCACTTCGCCGCCCACACCGGTGGCACGGGCCTTGCGGTCTGTCATGACGCCACGGGGGGTAGAAACGATTGCCACACCCAGGCCGTTCATGACCTGAGGAATGGTGACGCTGCTCTTGTAGATACGCAGGCCAGGACGCGAGACGCGGTCGATGCGCTCGATGACCGGACGGCCGGCATAATATTTAAGCGTAATTTCCAGCTGAGGCTTGGCTTGCTCGCCGGCCACGCGGAAATCTTCGATGTAGCCTTCGTCTTTCAGCACAGCTGCAATCGCAGCCTTCAGCTTCGAGGAGGGCATGGAAACCGATGTCTTGTTGACCATTTGCGCATTACGCACGCGGGTCAGCATATCGGCGATGGGATCGCTCATGCTCATGTGTGGTTCTCCTACCAGCTGGCCTTGGTCATGCCCGGCACTTCGCCGCGCATAGCCATTTCACGCAGTTTGTGGCGCGTCAGCCCAAACTTGCTGAACACACCGCGAGGACGACCCGTGACCACGCAGCGGTTACGCTGACGGGTGGGGCTGGCATTGCGGGGCAGCTGTTGCAGAGCCAGGCGAGCCTGATAGCGTTCTTCGTCGGATTTAGACTGATCAGCGATGACTGCTTTCAGTGCGGAGCGCTTTGCTGCAAATTTCTCTGCCAGCTTGGCGCGTTTGATATCGCGATTGATGAGGGAAAGTTTTGCCACGTCAGCCCCTTAGTTGCGGAAGGGGAAGCTGAATGCGCTTAACAACGCCTTGGCTTCCTCGTCAGTTTTGGCGGTGGTGGTGATGCTGATGTTCATCCCGCGCACGGCATCGATTTTGTCGTACTCGATTTCCGGGAAGATGATCTGCTCTTTGACACCAATGTTGTAATTGCCACGGCCATCGAATGCACGGCCGGACACGCCACGGAAGTCGCGGACACGCGGCAGAGCCACCGAAACCAGGCGATCCAGGAATTCGTACATCCGTTGGCCACGCAGGGTAACCATGCAGCCGATAGGATAGTCTTCGCGGATCTTGAACCCGGCGATTGCCTTGCGGGTTTTGGTGACCACAGGCTTTTGACCAGCAATTTTGGTCATGTCGCCCACAGCGTTTTCGATGATTTTTTTGTCGGCAACAGCCTCGGACACACCCATATTGAGCGTGATCTTGGTGATGCGCGGCACTTCCATGATCGACTTGTATTCGAATTTCGCTTTGAGGTCGGCAGCGACCTGGTTGCGATAGAAGTCTTGTAAACGAGCCATTTGATACGCCCCTTATGCCTTCGCACCAACGACAGCGCCGTTGGAACGGAAAATACGAACCTTGGCACCATCGACAACTTTCACGCCGATGCGATCAGCTTTGCCGGTTTCAGGGTTGTAGATAGCTACATTGGAGATATGGATGGGCAGGGTCTTGTCGACGATGCCGCCAGGTGTGCCAGCCATGGGGTTGCCCTTGGCATGCTTCTTGACGACGTTGACGCCTTCAACCAACACGTGGTCGTCGTCGACGCGGGCCACAACAGTGCCACGACGGCTGCGATCGCGGCCTGCGAGCACGACGACTTCGTCGCCTTTACGAATGTTTTGCATGATCGGCTCCTTACAGCACTTCGGGCGCCAGGGACACGATCTTCATGAACTTCTCAGTACGCAGTTCGCGCGTGACCGGTCCGAAGATACGAGTGCCGATGGGCTCAAGTTTGGCATTGAGCAATACGGCTGCGTTGCCGCCGAAGCGGATCAGCGAGCCATCTTTGCGGCGAACGCCCTTGGCGGTACGCACCACCACAGCGTTGTAGATTTCGCCTTTTTTGACGCGCCCGCGAGGTGCCGCTTCTTTGACGGACACCTTGATGATGTCGCCGATGGCGGCATAGCGGCGCTTCGAGCCGCCCAACACCTTGATGCACATGACGGAACGCGCACCTGTGTTGTCGGCCACGTTCAGCGTGGTCTGCATTTGGATCATGATTTTTCCTGTTCCAACTTAACAACGGTGCCCAGAGCACTTGCCCAAGACAACGCAGCCAGTTTTGGTCCCGTCAAGCCGGCACAGCTAGCTGCGCACGGGCTCTGGGTTGAAATTCTTGTTTGTGCAAGATGATCTTGCACATAAACGAGACTACCAACTTGGCCCTGCCGATTGCCATCTGTAATGTGCTTTGCCCCAATGTGGTTGGGTAAGCCCAAAACAAAATGCACCCGGCAGATACGCCAAGACAGCAATTATAGACAGAATATAAGGCCTTATGCAAGTGAAACACTCACACCGTCGCAAAAAGCCCTCATAACTCCCGCGTCAAGGCACCATACTCCATCACCATTTGCCGGGTGGCCTCGTCTTTGGCGTCATCAACATACACGCGCATGCCCATGCCAATGGCGGTTTCAGTCACTGCCACCATCATTTGCATACCGCCCGGGCTGGACAGAAGCTCGTGCACAAAACTGCCCCCCAGCTTGACATAGCTGAAGTTGGCTTCGTGGATCTTACGCAGCGCATCGGGCTCCCGATCCAGCCCGCGCAAGCCGATCTGGATGCCCATTTCAGTGAGGCCTTCACTAAACCTCTTGAAGTCCTTGAGGTGACGGCTTAATCCGTAAGCATCGAGCTCGATGACCAGGCGGGCAAGGAGCGCAGGGTCAGCAAATGCACACACCCGATGCATCTCCTCCAGATACTGGGTATCCAGAACCGAGGAGATCGACATACGAACGACCAGCAATCCGGGATGCTCGCCCAGCCAACTGAGCGCCAGGGCAAGCGCACGCATATCGCAATCCGAGGACAGACCGAGACGGGCCGCGGCAGGCATGAACAGATAACCCGACATGCCGGGTTGCGCCGGATCATCCTCCTGAAGCCGCAATGAAGCCTCGTGACGCTCGGTGATATCGTCGCCCTGGTACTGGACCCGGCGGACATCGAGAGACAGACGGTCGTTATCCAGTGCCTGAGAAATCAGGGTGCGCCAGGAAGCCTCCCCCATCCGCAGTTCGCCGGTTTCGTGGTCGGCATGCGAGAGGAATTCAACCTCAGTGTGGCCGGCGCTTTCCGCGCACATCAGGGCCAGGTCGAGACGCGTGAGAACCTCTTTGGGCGTGCACTGTACGGTGTAATCTGTCAGGGCAAACGCCCAACGCGACAGATTTTGGCTATCAAGTTTGACGCGCAGGGTTTCGAACAGCACATGCAGACGCTGTACCGGCCGCATGACCTCAGGGCCACCACCCACCGGAAACAGAATCACAAAATCCGCGCCATTGAGACGCGCGGGTAGGGCGTGCGCCTTGGGGTACTCTGCGAGAACTTCAATGAGGCGTGAGCCCAACAGACGCAGCCAATCATCGATCTCCTGGCGGTCGCTCTGGTTTTGCAGACGAGCCATGTCGCGCTGGCGCACCAACAAGATATAGCCACTGACCGCCCCCTGGCGGGAATCGTCACGCAGCACCCGCTTGAGCTCGTTGAGGAAAAACGCACGATTGGCGAGACCGGTGACGGGGTCGCGATTGAGTTCGATCTCCAACTGCTCGATACGGGCCATTTGCTCGTCCATGGACGGTGGAACGCGTTCGCGAACATCATCCAGGAGCTCGGCGTCCTCGGCGGGCTCGGTTTCCTTGATTTTGATTTCAGGAGCTTCTGCAACAAGTTTATCGGCAAATGCGCGACGGAGCCGCGACAGCAACGCCGCCAAAAACAGCGCCCAAAACGCTGCAATCCCCAAAGCCAGCCATAGCCACTGCATCACATGCGCCCACAGGGCATCCTGGGCCGGGCGGCTATCCAGTACCAGCGAGAGCCTGCCTACCTCAGGCACCTGACGAGAGGCCTCGTGAGGCTGAATGCCTGCCATGGCGCTGAACCATCGAGGTGCTTCGGCCAGGGCCGTGTCTGGCCGCCGCGCCTGAAACTCGAGAGTGCCCTCGGGTGTTTGCAGGGCCATCTGGGAGAAGCGCCCCTGCTGAAACGCAGCATCCAGCACGCGCGCACGCGCCTGGGCATTGGGCTGTGCACTAATAAGAAGCGCCAAAGTGGCTGCCGCGTTTTCGCCGTCTGTCTGCAGCTGTGCATCCAGTTGACGATCCATCAGGCGCGTCCCCACGGCCAACATGCTGATCAATATACAGACGATCACCAGTGAAGAAATCACCAGCAGTTGTCGCACTGAGGCCATGATGGATCCTATCACTCTGTCCAAAGAATCCCGAAAGTGTATCCTTTGCGCTGCGAAATCCCAAGAATCACACAGCACGCTCTGGGGAATTATGGAGTCTAAGGGGTAACACGGATACCGTTTCAGGGCAGCTTGTGTATAGTTTTAAAACAAACGTTTGAACTACACATGACTATTACTCGATCATCCCTCACTCGCGACGCCATCCTGGATGCGGCAGAACATCTGTTTGCCGAACAAGGGCACGACAAAACGTCCATGCGGCAAATCACCAAAGCCGCAGACGTAAATCTGTCTGCCGTTAATTACCACTTTGGCTCCAAAGATGCCCTGATTGAAGCTGTTTTTCAACGCCGCCTCGACGCCCTGAACACCGAGCGTCTGCAGATTCTTGATGGGCTCGAAGCCCAGTCTGCCGGGCAACCACTTAAACCTTCAACCATCGTCGAGGCCTATTTTGGGCCGCTGGTGCGCCATGCCTGCAGTGCGGGCGCAGAGCGCCGGGCATTTATGCCGTTGCAAAGCTGCAATGTGTCCGACCCCAACGGCGCCATCAATGCACTGTTCGAGGCCGAGCGCTCGGTGGTAGCGCATCGGTTTACCCGCGCCTTGCTAAAGGCCCTACCCGCAGTACCGGAAGCCGAAATTGTCTGGCGCTTTCACTTTATGCTGGGGGCTACCGCCTACGCCATCATGGGTGCCGACAGCTCCAGCCAGGTAATGAATCTACACGGCCAGGATATCAATCTCCAGGATGCCGACGCCCTGTTGGAGCGCCTGATGTCGTTTCTGCTGGGGGGGCTGCGCGCGCCGCTGGCCGGCACCCAATCTGCAACGCCCGGCCAAAAGGCCAGTCAGGATTTTTCTTCGCCCGACCCCACCGCCCACCCGGCGTCCGGCCGACATGCCTCTTCACCGCTTCAGGGGGATTCCATGAAACCAGGAAATGGCTGATCCCGATCTGATGCCGGACTAACGCCGGTTCCCTTCTAAAACCCATTTTTCACGCTGTGCCGCCGGCACGGCGGGGGGTTTTGCACGCCTAAACGTGTGACTTTTGCGATGCAGCCTTGCACCGCACGGGGATTTGCACGTCCAAAATTTGCCGGGCCAATGCCCATATTTCCACCTATGGAGAAGACATTATGAAGTTACATCATTCGATCAAGACGCTATCCGCCCTGATCATCGGCCTGGGCAGCATCGGCGCCGCCCATGCAGCCGGTTTTCAGCTGCTCGAACAAAACGGCAGTGGCCTGGGCGCGGCCTATGCGGGCTCTGCCGCATTGGGCGAAGATGCCAGCACGGTGTACTACAACCCCGCCGCCATGACGCTATTGCCCGGCATGAACGTCAGCGCCGGCGCCGTGGCCATCAAGCCAAATTTTGAGTTCTCGGATGGCGGCAGTACCGCAGGCAAGAAAGTGGGCGGCTTCCCCACCGGCGCAGGTGGTGATGGCGGTAACGCTGGTAAATGGGGTGTTGCCCCCAACGCTTACTTTACGTGGGAACTGACCCCGAAATGGTGGGTAGGCGTAGGCGTGGGTGCCCCCTTTGGCCTGATGACAGACTATGAAAAGGGTTGGGCAGGCCGCTATCACTCCGAGAAATTCTCGATAGAGAGCATCAACATCAACCCATCCATCGCCTTCAAGGCCACCGATACCTTGTCCTTTGGCTTGGGTCTGAACTGGATGCAACTGGATGCAGACTACCGAAAGGCTCAGTCGATGGGCCCTGCAGGCGACATCCAGGCCAGAGTTGAGGCGGACGGCGATGCCTGGGGCTGGAATGCCGGCCTCTTGTGGCAAGCCACGCCGGATACCCGTTTCGGCCTGTCCTACCGTTCAAAAGTCAAAATCGATGCCGACGGCACGACCAAGCTCTCGAATCGATCCGTTAATCCCGGAACAGTGCCGTTTTTGCCGGTAAAAATGGGCTCTTACAACGCCGAGACCTCTGTCGAACTACCTGATACCGCCATCTTCAGCGTCGTGCACAATCTGAACGACCGCTGGACCTTGCTGGGTGACGTGTCGTGGACCGGCTGGAGCAGCATCCCGGAGCTGAAGATCGAAAGCGCGGGCTTGCCTGATTCCACACTGGATCTTCGCTTTGAAGACTCCTGGCGGGTGGCCTTGGGTGCGCATTACCGCTACAGCGACAGCTGGACGTTCAAGGGTGGTGTGGCCTGGGATCAGTCTCCCGTGCAAAGCGACACCTATCGCCCGTCATCTCTGCCTGACAACGACCGCTATTGGGTCTCGCTGGGTGCAAAGTACAACTTCAGCAAGGCCACCAGCGTGGATATCGGTTACGCCCACCTCTTCGTGAAGAGCACTTCGGTCAACAACACTTCTTCTGCTGATGCGGGCACGCTGAAGGGTGACTACAAGAGCAGTGCCGATCTGATCGGCGTGCAATTCTCCCACCGTTTCTAAGCGGAGCCTGCGTGAACCCAGTGTCCCGTCTGTTGCACCCCCGTCACTCTGGCATCTTAGCGGGGCACTGACATGAAGCTTTCGCAGTTATCGCGCCTGTCACCCCGGTGGCGGGCGCGGGTGATGCGCACCGGCTTTAACCTGCACCCGGCATTTCGCGCCACGGGTGGCCGGGTGATAGCAGTGTCTCCGGATCTGCTGCACATCCGTGTGCGCCTGGCGCTTACCCGCCGCACGCGCAATCTGGTGGGCTCCATTTATGGAGGCTCACTGTTTGCGGTAACCGACGGTGTGCATGCCGGCATGCTGATGGCCCGATTGGGGCCGGATGTCATTGTGTGGGATAAAGCGGCCACAATCCGCTACCGCCGGCCTGCCTTCACCGCCGTCATGGCAGATTTTGATCTGTCTGAAGCCGAGCTGCAGGATATTCGCGACACACTGGCGCGCGATCATGAAACTGAACGGACCTATCCGGTTGAGCTTAAAGGGCCTGACGGGACTGTCCATACCGAAGTGCAAAGAACGGTCTACCTGGCCGATAAGGCCTGGTACAAACATCACAAGTTGCGTGCACGCGCAGCAGGAGACTCTGTATGAAGAAGTGCTTGATTTCACAGGCCCGTGTGGCCTTGGCCGGCGGGCTGCTGGCATTGGCGGGCCTGTGTGCCGCGCCGGCAGTGCAGGCTCTGACTATTTCCAACGTCGAGGTGCCCACCCAGGAAACAGTTGCCGGCCAACCACTGGTGCTAAATGGTGCCGGCATGCGCCAGCGCTTTGTGTTTCATGTGTATGTGGCAGCCCTGTATCGCCCTCAGGCCAGCCAGGACGCCACCGCCATCGTGAACAGTGCTGACACACAGTTGCTGCGTCTGACCCTGCTGCGCGACATCAACAGCAAGGCCCTCACCGACGCGCTAAACGATGGCCTCAAGGCCAATAATAGTGAAGCCGACCTGGCTGCCATGAAAGACACGATCAATCATTTTGAAGCTTTTATGAAGACCGGTGGCGAGGGCGCATCGGGCGATCGGGTGGACATTTATTTCCAGCAGGGTAAGGTCTCGGTATCATTCAAGGGCAAGGCACTGGGTGAGGTCGGCGACCCCCGGTTCTCTGCGGCATTGCTTAAGGTGTGGCTGGGCGACGTCCCCGCCCAGGAATCCCTGAAACAGGCCTTGCTGGGCAAAACATCCACCGCCAACTGATTTTCGCGATTGCAATAAGGAACAGCACCATGGAACCCATCTGGCTGAAACACTATCCCGAAGGCGTGCCGGCCGACATCACCGACCAGGCCGATGCCTACGCGTCGCTGGTGGACATGTTTGAGGAAAGCTGCCGGAAGTATGGCAACAACACGGCCTACATCAGCATGGGGGTGTCTCTCAGCTATGCGCAAACGCACCAGAAAGCCCAGGCGTTTGCGGCATGGCTGCAGTCGCAAGGGGTTGGACAGGGCGACCGTGTAGCCCTGATGATGCCCAATCTTTTGCAGTATCCCGTGTGCCTGTTTGGCACCCTGATGGCCGGCGCCGTGGTGGTCAATACCAACCCGCTATACACCCCCCACGAGCTGCACCATCAGCTGACTGACTCTGGTGCCACCACGGTGGTGGTGGCCGAAAACTTTGCACACACACTGCAAGAAGCCATGCCAGGCACAGACGTGCAACGGGTGGTAGTAACGTCGCTGGGCGAGATGCTGGGGTTTCCCAAGGCCTTGCTTACCGACCTCGTGGTGCGTTATGTCAAGAAGTTGGTGCCCGACTGGACGATCGCCAACACGGTACGTCTGCGTGATGCCCTGGCGGCCGGTGCGCGCGCAAACTACCAGCGCCCCACCTTGACAGCCAAGGACCTGGCCGCCCTGCAATATACGGGAGGCACCACAGGCGTAGCCAAAGGCGCCATGCTTAGCCACGGCAACCTGGTGGCCAACGTGTGCCAGGCCCATAGCTGGGTAAAACCTTTTTGCCAGGGCGAGCGCGAATGTATCGTGACAGCCTTGCCGCTCTATCATATCTTCGCCCTGACAGCCAATTGCCTGACCTTCATGAAGCTGGGTGCCAGCAACCTCTTGATTGTCAATCCACGCGATATCCCGGGCTTTATCAAAGAGCTTGGCACCGTCAAATTTACAGCGCTTACCGGGGTTAATACCTTATTTAATGCCCTGCTTAACAACCCGCAGTTTGCCAAGCTGGATTTCAGCCATTTGAACCTGACGCTGGGTGGGGGCATGGCAGTACAAGAGGCAATCGCTCAGCGCTGGCTGAAACTCACCGGCAAACCAATTGCACAAGCTTATGGCCTGACCGAGACCTCACCGGCGGTCACCATCAACCCGCTGGACAAGGTGGACTTCAATGGCTCGATTGGTCTACCCGTTTCCTCTACGCTGGTGGCTGTGCGCACCGACAATCGTGACATGGCGATTGGCGAGTCCGGCGAAATCTGTGTGAAGGGCCCCCAGGTAACCTCTGGATACTGGAACCGCCCTGAAGAAACCGCCAAGGTATTTGACGCAGATGGCTGGCTGCTCACCGGCGATATCGGTTACATGGACAACGAAGGCTACGTCTTTTTGCTGGATCGCAAAAAAGACATGATCCTGGTGTCCGGGTTTAACGTGTATCCCAACGAAGTCGAGGCTGCCGCGATCGAACACCCCGGCATCCTCGAGGCCGCCGCAGTTGGGGTGCCTAACGGGGCCTCGGGCGAAGTCGTCAAGTTGTATGTCATTCGCAAGGATCCGTCGTTGACCGAGGCAGACGTCATTGCCCATTGCCGCAAACTGCTGACAGGCTATAAGGTGCCCAAGTTTGTGGAGTTTCGCGAGGATCTCCCGCGCAGCAACGTGGGCAAAATTTTGCGCAAAGAACTGCGCAACGAAGCCAGCAAAAAATAAAGCAGCCGGCTGGCTGGGCCGGCCAGCCGTCAGGCAGCACCAAACACCAGCGGATCGCCCGCGTGATCAAAGGCCAGCAACGAGCTCACAGAGCCGTACTTGATCATTTGCGTCATCCGCTGAAACGCAAGATCCACATCCTTGTTATCCGGCAGGTAGGCCGATTGATCGGCCATGGCCGCTACAAACACCACCTGCCAGTCTGCCTGCCCCGTGGTACGCGACTCAGCCGCCAGCGCGGCAAAATCGGTGAGCTGATCAGGCGTTTTATCGACGCACAGCAAAGGGGTAAGCTCACCGCCCTGGCCGCGCATGTGGCTGGCTTTTTGTGCCGGCGTGGCGTCGTCTGGTACGGCACTGGTGGCAAACACAAACAGCAGGCGCTGGGGCTCGGGCTGCTGGCGGGCAGCCTGAAGAAGGTCGTCGAAACAGGTGATATCCATCGCTAATAAACCAGACAGTGAGGGTAGCTGCCATGCTACCCGATCCGGGGCCGGCTGTCTGGGCCACACGACATGCCGGGTGCAGCAACGTAGCAGGCACACCGGCCAGCCGCGTCATGGCCCGCGTACACCTGGCCAGGCCAGGTGTTTTCGCGGAACCGCTGCTTAGCGGCCCATCGCAGCACCATCCGGATTGCGGGGATCGGATGCCCCGTACAGAAGGCCATCTTGTACCTGGATGGTTTCGGTTTTGCCCATGGTGGGTTTAAGCACGATATGGTGCCCATACTGGCGCAACAGGGCCAGGGTATCCGGGCTGAAACCTTTCTCGATACGCAGCTCGTCTGGCCACCATTGGTGATGAAACCGCGGAGTGGCTGCCGCTTCGGCGGGGTTCATATCAAAATCGATGGCATCCACCACGGTTTCGAGCACCGTGGTAATGATGCGGGCGCC
The DNA here is from genome assembly GCF_040276085.1 of Castellaniella sp. FW104-7C03. Taxonomy (NCBI): domain Bacteria; kingdom Pseudomonadati; phylum Pseudomonadota; class Betaproteobacteria; order Burkholderiales; family Alcaligenaceae; genus Castellaniella; species Castellaniella sp. FW104-7C03. The sequence goes on along the minus strand of NZ_JBELOK010000008.1, from coordinate 16,566 downwards.
ACCCGGGCTGCCGGTGACCAGCCAGGGGCGGCCATCCTTGAGCACAACGGTTGGGGTCATGGATGACAGCGGGCGTTTGCCCGGTGCAATGGCATTGGCCTCACCGCCAATCAGGCCATACACATTGGCCACCCCTGGCTTGGCCGAGAAATCATCCATCTCGTTGTTTAGCAAAATCCCGGTGCCGGCAGCCACAATGCCGCTGCCAAAATGGGTGTTCAAGGTATAGGTAACCGCCACTGCGTTGCCAGCCGCATCCACCACCGAATAATGTGTGGTTTGATCACTTTCGTAAGGCTGGGGGGTTCCCGGTTTGATCTGCGAGGATGGGGTGGCATGCGTTGCATTGATCTTGCTGACCAACTGGCGGGCGTAGGCCTTGGACACCAGCCCCGACACAGGGACATCCACAAAATCGGTATCACCCAGGTATTCAGAGCGATCGGCGTAGGCTCGCTTCATGGCCTCGACCATATGATGGATGGTTTGTGCACTGCCCGACCCCCACTGGCGGATGGGCCAGTTTTCCATCATGTTGAGGATCTGCACCAGGTGGATGCCCCCGGAGCTGGGCGGCGGCATGGCCAGCACCCGATAGCCACGATACTCGCCGGCAATCGGGGTGCGCTCGACGGCCCGATACCGGGCGAGGTCTTGTGCGGTAATCAGGCCACCATGCCGCGCCATCTCAGCCACGATTTTCTGGCCAATCGGGCCCTGATAAAAGGCTTTTGGGCCCTGCGCGGCAATCAGGCGCAGGGATTGCGCCAGATCCTTTTGCATCAGCCAGCTGCCTGCCTTTAGAGGTTGGCCGTCCTGCCAGAAAATCGCCCGGGTAGCTGGCCATTGCCCCATGGTTTTACGGCTTTTCTCAAGGGTTTCCGCCAGAGTCTGGCTGACTGCAAAGCCACGATCGGCCAAGCGGATGGCGGGTGCCATTACCTGTGCCAGCGGCAGCTGGCCCCATTGCTGCTGTGCATGGGCAAGGCCGGCCACACTGCCGGGAACACCCACGGCCAAATGCGTAAAGAGCGACCGTCCGCCCACCACCTTACCTTGCGCATCCAGATACATGTCCCGGGAGGCATGACCAGGCGCCATCTCGCGAAAATCCAACGCAATGTCACGGCCATCGGAGGCAGTATGCACCATCATGAAGCCGCCGCCACCCAGATTACCCGCATTGGGCAAGACCACCGCCAAAGCAAAGCCCACGGCCACTGCGGCATCCACGGCATTTCCTCCGGCGGCCAGCATGGCCAGGCCTGCCTGGCTGGCCAGCGCCTGTTCGGACACCACCATGCCATGACGCGCCACCACGGGATGAAAAATATCCCGGTCGAAATCGTAGGCAGCCGCCGCCGCTGTGGTGGCAGCGGGCGTCACCGGTGCCGTAGAGACGGGCGCCGGATGAGTATCCAGCTGAGTAGTGGGTGCCTGGTTAGGCTGCGTGACACAGCCAGCCAGCAGCACGGACAAGAAGGCGGAAGGAATCCAGCGACGTGAGTAACGCATCAGCAGTGCTCCGGGCAAGCAGGATGGGCGACCAGAAGAGCGGCGAGGCTTACTCTTCGACGAAAGCTTCGTCGCGTTTGCGACGAATCACCGGGACGGCAATCAGAACCAGCAGGCCTGCGGCCACCAGCAATAAGGACAGGGACACCGGCCGGGTGATGAAGGTAGTGAAATCACCCCGGGACAGCAACAACGCCCGGCGGAAGTTTTCTTCCATCATTTCTCCGAGCACCAGCCCCAACAGCAGGGGGGCGGATTCGCAACCAAGCCGTGTCCAAAGATACCCTGCTGCACCAAAGAACGCCAGCATCCAGACATCAAACAGGCTGTTGTCGAGTGAATAGACACCAATCGAGCAAAACACCAAAATGGCCGGAAACAGCACGCGATAAGGCAGTTTAAGTAGCTTCACCCACAGCCCGATCAGCGGCAGATTAAGAATCACCAGCATCAGGTTGCCAACCCACATGGAGACCACCAGCCCCCAGAACACCTCGGGGTGCGCAGTCATCACGCGTGGGCCAGGCTGAACATCATGGATGATCATGGCACCCAGCATCAGGGCAGTGACTGCATTGCCGGGAATACCGAGCGTCAGCAGGGGGATAAACGAAGTTTGCGAGGCGGCATTGTTGGCCGATTCTGGGCCGGCCAGGCCTGCGGGATGGCCCTTGCCAAAGCGCTGTGGCTCGTGCGAGATCTTTTTCTCGAGGGTGTAGGAGGCAAACGAGGACAGCACCGCACCGCCTCCGGGCAAAATGCCCAGTGCCGAGCCCAGCAGCGTGCCGCGCACGCTGGCCGGCCAGGCCTCTTTGAACTCTTGTCGGTTGGGGTACAGCGAGCCCACCTTGTCCATCACGCTGACCCGGCGCTCGCGTTGTTCAAGATTGCCGATAATCTCTGCCAGACCGAAAATCCCCATGGCCACCACCGCGAAATCCAGGCCATCCTGCAACTTGAGAAAGCCCAGATCAAACCGCGGCATGCCGGAGTTCACATCGGTGCCAATCATCCCCAGCGTCAGGCCCAGGAGGGTCATGCCAATGGCTTTAAGGAGCGACCCTGACGCCATGACCACAGCCGCCAGCAGCCCCAGCACCATCAGAGAGAAGTATTCGGAGGGCCCAAACTTGAAGGCGATCTGTGCCAGCAAGGGTGCAAAAGCCGCCAGCAGCACCGTAGCCACACAGCCGGCAAAAAAAGAACCCAGCGCCGCGATGGCCAGGGCAGCACCCGCCCGCCCTGCTTTGGCCATCTGATAGCCATCCAGCACAGAGACCACCGAGGAGGTTTCTCCCGGCAAAGCCACCAGGATGGCCGTAGTGGAGCCCCCATACTGCGCACCATAGTAGATGCCGGCCAGCATGATCAGGCCAGCCTCTGGCGGCAATACATACGTAATGGGCAGCAGCATCGCAATGGTGGGTACCGGCCCAATGCCCGGCAGAACACCAATCAGTGTGCCCAGCAGACACCCCAACAGACAGTAAGTAAGATTTTGCAGGCTGAGGGCAACAGAAAGCCCCAACGCCAGGTGATCGAGCCACTCCATGGATATCGGCCCTAACCCAGCAGGCCGGCGGGAAACACCAGCCCCAGGCCCTTGATGAACACCAGCCAGACAAACAGCATCATGCCCAGCCCGACCCCGGCTGCCACCTTCCAGCTGAAATCATGGGCGGCCATGCTGCCGACAAAGGCCAGCAGAAAAACAGCGGGCAGTACACCAAGCCAGGGTAGCGTAAGGGCAAACAGACACACAGCCCCCAACACTACTGCTGCTACCCGCCAATCGGGTGACGTAATCTTGGTGCTGGTAGCACCAGGCCGACAGGCCTGCCAGGCCAGCAACACCCCTAGAAGCACCAGGCACACCCCCAGCAGCGTGGGGAAATACGCGGGGCCCATGCGCGCTGCACGGCCCATCGGGTAGTGTTGTGCCCCCAGCGCAAACGCCAGCCCCGCACACACAAACAGGGCCCCCGCCCAGAAATCCGGCTGATGACGGATCTTCAGGCGCACGGTACGTATCCGGTGGCCACGGGAGAGGCTGGCAATACCATCAGATTACTGGTCGAAGCGAATGTTGTTGGCCTTGATCACGGGGGTCCAGCGGTCCAGATCGCCCCGCACCACCGCTTTCATTTCGGCTGGGGTGCTGGCAACGGGCTCTTCGTGCAAGTTGGCCAGTTTCTTGACGATGGCGGGATCCTTAAGCATCGCCACGACTTCTGCAGTGAAGCGATCTTCGATGGCCTGCGGCGTACCGTGAGGTGCCACGAATCCCATCCAGGCATCGGCTTCGATGCCGGACACGCCACTCTCGGCCAATGTGGGCAGATCTGGCAGGATGGTAGAACGCTTGGCCGTGGCAACCGCCAGTGCCTTGATCTTGCCCGCCTTTACCTGCTCCATCACGGCAGCGGCCGGCAAAATGCCCATCTGGGTTTCGCCAGACAAAATAGAGGTGACAACCTTGGAGGAGCTGGCATACGGCACGTGCACGATATCGGTGCCACTGGCCGCCGCCAGCGCGGCCATCGCCAGATGCGAGATGCTGCCCACGCCCATCGACCCATAATTGTAGTCGCCTGGTTTGGCGCGCAGCACTTTCAGCAAGCCATCCACATTATCGACGCCAAGGCTGGGAGACACCACCAGCACACTGGGTTGCGTGGCAGCAATGGTCAGGAGATCGAGATCCTGGGCGGGCTTGTACGGCAGATTGGGGAACAGCACCGTATTGGCAGCCAGCGGCCCGGAGATGGTGATGCCAAAGGTATAGCCATCGGGATCGGCCTTGGCCATGGCAGCGGTACCGATATTGCCACCGGCCCCGGCCTTGTTCTCGACCACCACCGGCACACCCAGCTTGGGCCCGATGTAATCGGCCGTCATGCGCGCCATGGTGTCGGGTGTAGAACCTGGCCCAAACGGCACAAGGATACGGATTGTCTTGGCAGGCCAGGCGTCGGCCGCCTGCACCGGCAACACCAGCAGGCTGCTTGCCGCCAGAAGCGCAAAGGCACTAAGTATTCTCAAGGCTTTCATCATCGATTCCCGAATCTTTGAACAGGCATTATGTTACCGGAATGTGGTCACGGCAGGCAGCGTGAAATGCACAAGCCCCGCTTGCGCAGGGCTTGTTTGTACTACTGGCTGGCGCAGGGCCTTGCAGGCCCCCGAAAGCGTGCGATCAGATGACGCGCACGGCTTCGACCAGGCGAACCACCTTCCAGGACTTGGTCTTGGAGAGGGGACGGCCTTCGGCGATTTCCACGGTGTCGCCCTCGTTGTATTGGTTGGACTCGTCGTGCGCCTTGTATTTGGCAGTACGGTTGACGAATTTGCCCAGTACGGGGTGCTTCACGCGGGTTTGGACGCTGACCACAACGGTTTTGTCCATTTTGTTGCTGACGACCTTGCCGACCAGCGTGCGTTGACGCTTGACGGTGTCTTTTTGGATTTCGGTTGTCATATTACTTTCCTGCGTTCTCAGTCATGATGGTGCGGATGCGCGCGATATCGCGACGCACTTTGCCCAGCTGGCTGGTGTTGGAAAGCTGCTGAGTGGCACGCTGCATGCGCAGGTTGAAGTGTGCCTTCAGCAGGCTCTCGAGCTCGGTCTGGAGCCCGGCGGCGTCTTTTTCGCGCAGTTCACTGGCTTTCATATGTATACCCCTTAGGCGCCCACACGACGCGACACGAAGGTCGTGCGCAGGGGCAGCTTGGCGGCGGCCAGACGGAATGCTTCGCGTGCCACGTCTTCGGACACGCCTTCCATTTCGTACAGCACCTTGCCAGGTTGAATTTCAGCGACCCAGTACTCTGGATTGCCCTTGCCTTTACCCATCCGGACTTCGGCGGGCTTTTGCGAGATGGGCTTGTCCGGGAAGATCCGGATCCAGATACGGCCGCCGCGCTTGATGTGGCGGTTGATGGCACGACGGGCTGCCTCGATCTGGCGGGCTGTCAGGCGGCCGCGATCGGTGGACTTAAGGCCGTATTCGCCAAAAGAAACATTGTTACCGCGCGTCGCCAGGCCCGTGTTGCGGCCTTTTTGCTCTTTGCGGTATTTCCTGCGAGAGGGTGACAGCATGGTTTATTCTCCTTCAGACGCGGGCGCGGCCGAAGCGGCGTCACGGCGCGGACCACGGCCACGGCCACCGGGACGGCCAGGACGGTCGCTACGCGGTGCGCGGCGGGGCCGGCGCTCTTCGTCGCGCGGGGCGGCGGTTTCAACGGGGAAGTCGCCGTTGGGCAGCATATCGCCCTTGTAGACCCAGACCTTGATACCGATGATGCCGTATGTGGTTTGGGCTTCGGACGTGCCGTAGTCGATGTGTGCGCGCAGTGTGTGCAGGGGCACACGGCCTTCGCGGTACCATTCGGTGCGGGCAATTTCGATGCCGTTGAGGCGGCCCGACGACATGATCTTGATGCCCTGGGCACCCAGACGCATGGCGTTTTGCATCGCACGCTTCATGGCCCGGCGGAACATGATGCGCTTTTCGAGCTGTTGGGCGATAGAATCGGCAACCAGCTGGGCATCGGTTTCGGGCTTGCGGATTTCCTCGATGTTGACGTGCACAGGCACGCCCATCAGGCGCTGCAGATCGGACTTCAGTGTTTCGATGTCTTCGCCGCGACGGCCGATCACCACACCCGGACGTGCCGAATAAATGGTAATGCGGGCATTCTTGGCAGGACGCTCGATGATGACGCGACCGACAGAAGCGCTTTTAAGTTTCTTCTTGAGGTACTCGCGGACACGGATGTCTTCGGCCAGCATGCTGCCGTAGACCTTGTCGTTGGCGTACCAGCGGGAAGTCCAGTTGTGGTTGACCGCCAGGCGGAAACCGGTTGGGTGGATTTTCTGTCCCATTGCGACTCCTTAGGCCCCGACCTTAACCACGATGTGGCAGGTCTGTTTCTCGATGCGGTTACCACGACCCTTTGCGCGGGCAGAGAAACGCTTCATCGACTGAGCTTTGTCGACATAAATGGTGGTGATTTTCAGCTCGTCGATGTCGGCACCGTCGTTGTGCTCGGCATTGGCGATGGCCGATTCAAGCGCCTTCTTGAGGATGCCTGCGGCCTTCTTGGGGCTGAAATTCAGGATATTGAGGGCGTGCGCCACGGACTTTCCGCGGATCAGATCCGCCACCAGGCGGGTCTTTTGGGCGGAAATATGGACGCCGCGAATGACTGCGGTGGTTTCCATGGCTTACCTCTTGGCCTTTTTGTCTGCCGCGTGACCCTTGAAGGTACGCGTCAGGGCAAATTCGCCGAGTTTATGGCCGACCATGTTCTCGTTGATGTAAACGGGCACATGCTGACGACCGTTATGCACGGCAATGGTCAACCCGATGAACTCGGGCAAAATGGTGGAACGACGCGACCAGGTCTTGATCGGCTTCTTTTCCTTGCCCCCGACGGCGGCATCGACCTTTTTGATCAGATGCGCATCGACGAATGGGCCTTTCTTGATCGAACGTGACATTGTGTTCGCCCCTTATTTGCGCTTGCGGCGCGAGACAATCATATTGTCTGTGCGCTTGTTACGACGGGTCCGGTAGCCCTTGGCGGGAGTACCCCACGGGCTGACGGGTTCGCGGCCTTCGCCGGTGCGGCCTTCACCACCACCATGCGGGTGATCCACCGGGTTCATGGCGACGCCACGAACGGTAGGACGCACACCGCGCCAGCGAACAGCACCGGCTTTACCGATTTGTCGCAGGCTGTGGTCGCTGTTGCCGACTTCACCAATGGTGGCACGGCAGTCGATGTGCACGCGGCGAACTTCACCGGAGCGCAGACGAACCTGGGCGTACACGCCTTCGCGGGCCAGCAGGACAGCCGAAGCACCTGCAGAACGCGCGATCTGGGCACCCTTGCCAGGCTGCATCTCGATGCAGTGGATAGTGGAACCCACAGGAATGGCACGGATCGGCAAGGTGTTGCCTGAACGGATCGGAGCATCGCTGCCGGATACGACCGTTGCACCAACCTGCAGACCACGGGGCGCAATGATGTAACGACGCTCGCCGTCGGCGTAGCACAGCAGTGCCAGGTGAGCCGTACGGTTGGGGTCGTATTCGAGGCGCTCGACGCGGGCGACGATGCCATCTTTGTTGCGACGGAAATCAACCATGCGGTAGTGCTGCTTGTGACCACCACCCCGATGGCGCACAGTGATGTGGCCATTGTTGTTACGGCCGGAACCGCGGGATTGGGATTCAAGCAGGGGCGCATAGGCCGGGCCTTTGTGCAGCTCGGGGTGCACAACCTTGACCATGCCCCGGCGGCCGGCGGATGTCGGTTTGACTTTAATCAGCGGCATTTAGTTCACCTCCGTAAAGTCGATTTCCTGGCCTGCCTTAAGGGACACATAGGCCTTGCGCTCGTTGCGACGACGACCGATGAAACGGCCGAAACGCTTTTCTTTGCCCTTGCGGTTGGCAACCTGCACGGAATCAACTTCGACCTTGAACAGGAGTTCGACGGCAGCCTTGATTTCGGGCTTGGTGGCATCAGCCACGACGCGGAAAGCGACCTGGTTGTTTTTTTCGGCAACCATCGTGGACTTTTCAGTAACCACGGGTGCCAGAATGATTTGCATCAGACGTTCGGCATTCATCCCAGCAACTCCTCGAGTTGGGCGATCGCAGCCTTGGTGACCAACACTTTCTTGTAGTGCACCAGGGACAACGGATCGGCGTAGCGCGTTTCGATCACTGCCACATGAGGCAGGTTGCGCGTCGCGAGATAGACGTTTTCGTCCATGGCATCAGTGATGATCAGGACGGACTCGGTGATCCCCAGATCCTTGAGTTTGCTGGAAGCAAGCTTGGTCTTGGGGGCCTCGAGGGAGAAGGATTCGACCACGGCCAGACGGTCCTCGCGGACCAGCTGGGAGAAAATGGCACGCAAACCGGCGCGGTACATTTTCTTGTTGACCTTGTGGCTGAAGTTCTCTTCGGGCGAGTTGGGGAATGCACGACCACCCCCACGCCAGATCGGCGAGGAAGTCATGCCGGAGCGGGCACGACCAGTGCCCTTTTGACGCCAGGGCTTCTTGGTGGAGTGCTTGACCGTCTCGCGGTTTTTCTGGGCGCGGTTACCCATGCGTGCGTTGGCCTGATAGGCCACGACGATCTGGTGCACCAGCGCTTCGTTGAATTCGCGACCGAAGATGTCATCGGCGCCGGCCACGGTGGCCGAGGATTGACCCTGATCGTTCAGGAGCTTGAGTTCCATGATTAGGCTCCTTTTTTGGGCGCGGCCTTGACGGCCGGACGCACGACGATATCGGCGTTTTTATGACCCGGGACAGCGCCCCGAACCAGCAACAGACCGCGTTCGACGTCGACACGCACGACGTCCAGATTTTGGACTGTGCAGGTGACATCACCCAGGTGACCGGCCATTTTCTTGCCCGGAAAGACGCGGCCCGGATCTTGTGCCTGACCGATGGAGCCGGGCACGCGATGCGAGCGTGAGTTACCGTGCGACGCGCGCTGCGAACCGAAGTTGTGGCGCTTGATGGTGCCGGCAAAACCCTTACCGATTGAGGTGCCGGTGACGTCGACTTGTTGGCCGACTTCGAAGACAGACTCGACGGAAACCACTGCGCCGGCCGTGAATTCGGCGGCACGGGCGGGATCAAGACGGAATTCTTTGAGCGTAGAACCGGCTTCGATACCGGCTTTTGCAAAGTGACCCGACTGGGCCTTGGTAACGCGAGAGGCACGGCGGGCACCATAGGCCAGCTGAACCGCCGCATAGCCGTCGACTTCGGGCGTCTTGACTTGGGCAACGCGATTGTTGGACACGTCCAGCACAGTTACCGGGATGGAATCGCCTTCCTCGGTAAAAATGCGGGTCATGCCGACCTTGCGTCCCACAAGCCCAAGGCGCCAGGCCGCGGGGGTAGGTGTCGTGTTCGACATTGTTTTCTCCGGGGTATGAACCCTTAAGCGTAAATCCCGACTTCGATTGGCCGGGGCTTGAGTGCAACCGCTAAGCTGCGCCGCTGCACAAAATGCATGCAACGAACGCCACCCATATAGATGGATGGCGAAGCTAAGTATTCTAGCACGAACAAAACTACGAAGGAAGAGCCCCTGTGCAAAACAGACACATGCGATACCAGGGAGGTGGCCTGCCCGAAACCGGAACCTGCTGGGCTCTGATCAGAGATTACCGAAGGCGTGCATTAAATCGCACAGCGCGCGCGCCAGCGGATGTAGTGCTCGAATGCGGCGCGACCGGTGAACGCAGGCTGGAAGCCGAATTCGGTTTCCATCCGGCCGATGGCAAACGGCGGCCGGGGCGTGGGTGCGCTGCGGCCGATATTGATCTTTTCGGGATCGTCACTGATCTCGTAGGTGAAACCCGGAAACGCCTCTGCCAGCAGCTTGCACCAGTCCAGGGCATCCCAGCGCTGGCCTGCCGACAAATGATAGACCGGCTCTTTTGGGGTGGTGGCCAGCATCTCCGCCACGCCAATGGCGACATCGTCAGCGTATACCCAATCGACCGGCAGTTGCGGCCCCAAAACGGCATGGCCACCGGTTTCTGCCATTTGTGTCAGCCCCAGGGGGATGCTGAGCGTGTCACGCACGCCGGTGGCGTACTCCCAGCGACCAAAGCATGTGCCCAGCCGGACAACGCTTGTACAAAGCTGGCGCGTGCTTCGATAGCGAACCGACAGCCGCTCGGCGGCATACTTGCTGATCCCGTAATGGCTGTCCGGCACGGGTATATGCCGGGTTTCATCCAGAAATTCATCTGTTGGCGATGCCGCACCAAACACCGCCCCCGAGCCCAGCACAATCACCTGAGCAAGCGCGCATTGGGTTGCCGCCTCCAGGACATTGAGTGTGCCGCCCAGATTGACTGCAAAGATCCGGGCCGGATCGGTGCGCTCGCGGTGGATGTCCGCGGTGATGGCCGCACCGTGGATCAGTGCCCCCACCTTGAATTGCTGCAGGGCGACTTTAAGTGCAACCGGATCACAGACATCACCTTCCACAATGGACAGGTGGCCCGGCAAGCCCTCTACCGCACGGATAAAGGGCTGGGGTGGTGCTGCCAAGCTGTAGCAAACCACATTGATGCCGCGCCCAAGCAAGTGCTCGGTGATATTCAGGCCAATGAAACCGGCGCCGCCGGTAATCAGGATGGTTGGCATGACTTCTTGTTGGGCACGGGCGTGTGGCATCAATGTTTAACCAAAGTGACAGAGAGATCAGTACCCGAGAAGCCGTGGCAACCACGTGACGATGGCCGGAAACACCATGCACAGAATCAAAACAGCAAACTGCCAGGCCACAAAGGGAACACACTCTTTGACCACCGGGCCCATGGGCATTTTTGTGATGCCACACACCACAAAATAAAGCACACCCACCGGCGGCGTCATCATGCCGATCACCAGGTTAAGCACAAACAGCAGGCCAAACCACAAGGGATCGATACCAAATGCTTGTGCGATAGGCGCAAACAGAGGAACCAGCATGATGTACGCTGCGTTTGACTCCAGGAACATCCCGACCACGATGAGAATTACCATGGTAAGCAGCAGAAACACCATCGGGCTGTCGGTGATAGACTGCACCCAGAGCGCCATATCCTGCGGAACCCGATTGACGGCAAACAGGAAGGTAACGGTTGCCGCAAAGGCAATCAGTGCCGCCACCATGGCAGAGATGACCGCGGCCCGAAACATGCACCCGGGCAAATCCCGCCACTTGAGCTTGCGGGTGGCCAAAAAGCCAATGGCGGCAGAGTACACCACTGCCACAGCCGCGCCCTCGGTGGCGGTAAACAAGCCCCCGATGATGCCGCCCAGCACAAGGATGGGCATAAATAGAATGGCATAGGCACGACGAAACTCGGTCCAGGCCCTGCGCCCATCGAAAGCTTCTCCGGTAAGGGGATACTTGCGTTTCCAGGACAAATACGAGGCGATCCCGATAAAGCCGATACATAAAAGGATGCCTGGGACGATGCCGGCGATGAACATGCCCCCCACCGATACGGTTGAGCCCGCCATCAAGGCGTACACAATCATGGCATTGGAGGGTGGAATAACCGGGCCGAGGTTGGACGCCGAAGCGATGATCGCGCAGGAGTATGTATCCGGGTAATACTTGCGCAGAGAAGGCACCAGGGCGCTGCCCAAGGCGCTGGCACTGGCTACGGCCGCACCGCTGACCGCCGCAAGAATAGTGCCCGCCACGATAGTGACATTGGCAAGGCCACCATGCATGCGGCCAACCAGACTGTTGGCAAAGCTGACCAGGCGCTCCATCATGCCTGCCTTCACCATGAACTCGCCCGCCAGAATAAACAGCGGTATGGCCATCAGCGGGAAGCTGTTAACCGAATACAGCATGCGTTCTGCCAGCATCGTGATGGGAAAATCGGCCGAAAACAGCGCCCCCAAAGAGGCAAACCCCAGGGCAAAGGCCAGTGGCATGCCCAGGAAGGCAAAGATCACAAACAGGATCAGGACCACGATAATCATAGCGATTGACCTCCCCAGATTCTCGAGCCACCCCAGGTGAAGAGAATCAGGTGCAGAACACTGTGCACGGCACAGATGAGGACAGCGATGTAGAAAACCGCTGCACTGATGGGCAAAGTGGGCATAAGCGCCTGCCATTTCCCGAGGGTGGCATCCCAGGCAGCGATGGCTACCGCGGCCATCAGCACGGCAGCTGCCAGCGACATCAACCGGAACAGGATCTCTTTGACACTTGGGCTCAGTGCGCTGACCAGCAGATCGATGCCCACGTGAACCCCATACTTGATGCCTTGCGGAATCGCCAGGAACATCGCCCAGACAAACAGCAATCTGGAGAGCTCGTCGGCGGAGTCAATCGATGAGTTGAGAATATGCCGCCAGACCACTTGCAAAGTGACGATGATGGTCATGCCGGCCATTGTGAGGACAATACCCGCCACAGACAACTGATCGAGGTATCTGACGACCGTCTGCAGCGGGCTGCCCGGCCAGCGCACAGGAAGCGCAATGTCTTCCTGTGGCTGGTTGCTACCCGGTTCTTGGGGCTGGTTCACTTGTCTGCCTCGGCAAACATGGCATCAACGATTTCGTCGCCCACGTTTTTACGGACGGTCTGCACCACGGACGCGGTTGCTTCGCGCATCTTGGCCCGGGCCTCGTCAGAGACTTCGGTGTACTGCATGCCGCGTTTGATCAAAGTGTCACGCCATTTGTCTGCCTCGGTAGCCGAGGCATTGCGTTGCCACTGAATCGCTTTTTTTGCTGCCTCGCTAACGACTTTCTGGTCTTCGGGGCTGAGCTTGTCGAAGGCTTGCTTATTGACCACAAAGACCATGAAATCGAACAGGTGACGGGAATCGGAAATGTACTTTTGCACCTCGTTGAAACGCCGGGTGGCGATGCTGTCATACGGGTTTTCCTGGCCGTCCAGCACACCCTGCTGCAGTGCGGAGTACACCTCGCTGATATCCATCGCCACCGGGTTTGCGCCCAGCGCCCGGAAAGCATTGATATGCACCTCGTTGGGCTGCAGCCGGATTTTCAGGTCTTTGAAGTCGGCCAGCGTTGCGATGGGCCGTACATTGTTGGTGACGTTACGAAAGCCAAGCTCGCCAAAGCCCAACCCTTTAAAGCCTTTGGCTGCCATTTTGTCGTTCAGGATCTGCCCCACCTTGCCATCGGCAACCTTCCAGGCGGATTCGTGCGTATTGAAGACAAACGGCAGGCTGACCGCCTCGAACTCCGGGACGATGCGGGACATGTACGCCACCGACAGCAGCGTGCCAAAGATCGTGCCAGATCGCGTCTGATCGATGTTCTCGGTTGCACCGCCGAGCATCATGTTGGGAAACAGGCTGATCTTCAGCGAGTCCGTTGTGTTTTTCTCGACTTCGGTCTTGAAGATCTCCATCGCTTTGGAAACCGAATGCTCAGCGGGGAAATTGCTGGCAATCCGCAAGTTTTGGGCAGCCATGGCAACTTGGCTGAGTGAGATGGCGCCGCCCACAATGCAGGCGAGCAAGGTGGATTTAAGGGTGATACGCATGTTCATGTTCCGTCTCCTCTATGGTTCACTTTGCAGTGATCTCTGGGTGCTGCAACCCGCCTTTGGTGGCATGAGTTACAGCAGCATTGGTTTACCGCATGACATGAATTCCCCGGTACCGGCCTGGCCCAGGAATTCGAAATTTTTGGCTACCAGCCTTCCGCGTGAGAAGGTCATGACCGGCCAGCCTGTGACGGTTTGGCCCTCGTAGGGCGTGTAGTCGACGTTGTGATGCAGCATCTGGTTGTGGATGGTGACCTCTCGATCGGGATCCCACAACGCAAGATCTGCATCAGACCCCACCATGAGCGAACCCTTGCGGGGATACAGCCCATACAGCTTGGCAGGTTGAGTGGATGTGACCGCTACAAACTGATGAATGCTGATGCGTCCCTCCTTGACGCCACCTGAAAACAGCAAGGGCAACCGTGTCTCGAGTCCAGGGATGCCGTTGGGAATATGGTGAAATTTTTGCTCGACGCCGCGCAGCTTTTTGCCGTGCGGGTCGTCGTAACCAAAGGGTGCATGATCGGATGAGAACACGGCAAAGACGTTGTGCTGCAGGCCATCCCAGACCACCTGCTGATTGGCACGGTCGCGGGGGGGTGGGCTGCAGATGCACTTGGCACCGTCGTAGTCGCCATGGCCGAGGTCGTCTTCGGTGAGATAAAGATACTGAGGGCAGGTTTCGGCATAGATGCGCTGCCCCCTGCCATGTGCCCAGCGGATCTGTTCGATGGCTTCGCGCCCGGACACATGCACGATCAGGATCGGCACATCGACCAGCTCGGAAAACGTGATGGCCCGATGCGTCGCCTCACGCTCGACGGCCTGCGGGCGGGACACCCCATGGTACTGGGGAGTGGTCTTGCCCTCGGAAACCAGGCGGTCGGTAAGCCAGCCGATGCAGTCGGAGTTCTCGGCATGCACCATCACCAGCGCACCTTCCTGGCGCGCGACATCCAGCACCTCCAGAATCTGGCGATCATTGAGCTTGAGATCATCGTAGGTCATGTAGACCTTGAATGAGGTGTAGCCTTCCTGGATAAGACGCGGGAGCTCGGTTTTCAGCACCTCTGGGGTGGGGTCCGACACAATCATGTGAAACGCGTAGTCGATGCAGGACTTGTCTTGCGCGCGCTGGTGATAGTCGGTGACGGCAGCTTGCAAAGACTGCCCCTTGGCCTGCGCGGCAAAGGGGATGATGGTGGTGGTGCCACCACAAGCGGCAGACCGCGATCCACTGAGGAAGTCGTCGGCCATACGCAAGCCGAAGTCTTGTGGCTGATCGAGGTGACAATGGGCATCCACGCCGCCTGGCAAGGCCAGCAGCCCGCTGGCATCAACGATTTGCGTGGCTATCCCGAGGTTTTTGCCCAATGCGGCAATCTTGCCATCGATGACACCAATATCAGCCTGAAATTTGTCAGATGCAGTGACGATTTCGGCGTTGATGACGAGCAGATCAAAATGCTGGCTCATGAGCGCGCCCCACCTGCGATGGCATCGGACTGGCCGGCAAACAGAGCAGCCAGGGCCGGGTTCATTTGCTGGTTGGGTTTGGCCGGTGGCGGTGCAAGCGGGCCGGCACGACGCGGCTGGTAATTGCTGCGAACCAGGGTTTCAACCATGCGCACGGCACTACCCACGCCGTCTACCAGCGGGACAGGCACCTGGCTTTCGATCTGACGAGCCAAGCCGGCAAGTGGAGCACCCGCCAGAATAATGGTGTCAGCCCCGGCGTCCACTTGTTGCAGGCACATCCGCAACAACGCGGCGCGGGCTTCGTCTTGCACGGCACCCACATCCGAGAACGCGCGGCCCAGGCCCTGGTACCCGATGAAGCGATGCGACATGCCCAGGGCTTCGAGGGTTTGCTGATACCAATAACCGATTCTTTTGGAGATGCCGACAATCCCGAAGCGCCCTCCAAGCAGAAAGGCGCTGGCCAGTGCGGACTCTGTCAGCCCCACCACGGGGATGGGGAACAGCTCTTTGGCCTGAGCCACTCCGGGATCGCCATATGCGGCAATGACGACACCATCGTAAGCAGTATGACATTGCGCAAGGTGCACAAAGCTTGCATACGCCGCCACGACGGATTCTGCCGGGGTTTCGATGTAAGCAACACCCATATCTACCGTTTCGGCGGTGATCTCGGTATCCGGCAAGGCTGCGCGCTGTGCTTCGTGCTGGATAAGCTGCGTGACGCTATTGGATATGTTGGGATTGAGCAGGAGGATCTTCACAGGTGTTCCTTTTTGATGCATCAGGCAAATGCCGCCCTATCAGTTCACGTGCACAGAATACCTGTGTCGACGATTCTTTTAACATCAGGATTAACACCTACGTGGACAATGATGTTTATAAATTTGTGTACATGTATGTACGCATTAAAGAAACTCAGCACCTTAAGCTCTGCTCATATCAGCTTGGCAGATCTGGCAGATCATCCGCGCAGAATAAAAAAGAGCTTCCCGAAGGAAGCTCTTTTTCGCAAAACGAACCGCTTATACAAGCAAGCGCGTTTGTATTACTGCAACGCGATCTCGACATCAACACCAGCCGGCAGATCGAGGCGCATCAATGCGTCGACGGTCTTGTCGGTGGGATCAACGATGTCCATCAGGCGCTGGTGCGTACGCATTTCGAACTGGTCGCGCGAGGTTTTGTTGACGTGCGGCGAACGCAACACGTCGTAGCGACGAATCCGCGTGGGCAGAGGCACGGGGCCACGAACCACGGCGCCGGTGCGCTTGGCGGTCTCGACGATCTCGGCGGCCGATTGGTCGATCAGCTTGTAGTCATACGCTTTCAGGCGGATGCGGATTTTCTGGCTTTTCATGGGTATCCCTAAAGAACGAATCCAGGCGGGGGCACAGCCCCCGCCAGACCATCAATTACTTGATGATTTTGGCAACGACGCCGGCGCCCACGGTGCGGCCACCTTCGCGGATGGCAAAACGCAGAC